>VSNH01000219.1 GCA_009774215.1 Lachnospiraceae bacterium | reverse complement strand
AGCAACCGCATTTCCGTGGTGCATGAGGGGCTGAACATCTTAAACGTGATGGTGGAAGGGAGGATCAGCTATGAGACCGTATAACGTGGAAATCTTCACGCAGGATTTTGAGATGGTGGGAAACACCAATGTAAATGAGATTACCTATAAAGAGGACTATCTATCTTCCGATGGGAACACGGTCACGGTGCTTGCCCTGCCCGGTGTGAAGAAGCAGGACTATATCCGTATCAGCAGAGGGGACGAAGAGTATGCCGGGATTGTAACAGAGATCGGCTATGGCACGGATAAATCCAAAAAGCTACAGACTATTTCCTATAAGCCATTGATGGAGCTGCTCAATACGGATGTGCTTTTCGATGTGGATTTGCAGGGGCAGGGCAGCATGGAACAGTTTATCTGTGACAGGATAAAAGAAATGTTTATCATCAATGAAGATGAAATGCAGAATATCAAAGGGCTTTCCGTCACGGCGGCAACAGCCACAAAGGATTGGAGCCTGCACATCACGCCCTCCGACAAAGGCGGGCATTACAATATCGTGAACCTCATTGATTCCGTGATTATCCCGGCAATGGAAAAATACAGCATCCTTGTAAAGACAAAGCTGGACATCCAGAACCGGGAAGTGCAGATCATTGTGGGGAGGGCGGCGGCTGGCATCATCACCATAGAGAGCGACCTTCCAAACATCATCAAAAAGAGCGTCACCATTAAGCAGGTCAGCGCCGATGTGAATAAACTGGTGATTTATGATGCGGAGGATTATTCCAATACCCGGATTTATTATCTGCATCCCGATCTTGGCTACGATACGAAGGACCGTGACCGCATTGTCCCGGTGGTCTGTGAGATGCAGGCTGTTTCCCATGAGGAGGGGAGCAGCTTTGAGAGTGCGGCCATCAGCGCCGCCCATAACAAGTTCGCAAATTTATCCTATTCCAATCTGATAGAGCTTACCATGCTGAACGGTGACGCGCTGGTAAAGCCGGAGGAACTGGAATTCGGGCAGGTGGCGGACATCATATCGGATGGGGAGAGTTACCGCAGCATCCTCACGGGCAGGGAGCGTGGCAAAAATACAAAGCTGGTGTTCGGCACGGTGCGGCTGGATTTGACTAAGATTTTAAGGAGGCAGGAGAATGGCTGACAACATCGTATTAAAGACATACAAAGGCGGCAATGTCACGCCGCAGGATGACGCCATCATCTACGAGACTGCGATCCCCGGCAGCGGTATCTTCAAAGGCTGTGAAGTGACCTATGCGAGAGGGAATGTGCTGCACATCTCGCAGGGCTTTGGCATGATTCGTGGCCGGTTCTTTGAGGTGTATGAAACGGAGATTGACGTGCGCCTTGCGGACGTGGGTGAAACACTACAGGGGCGGGTGTATATCCATCTGGATTTATCCAATGCGGATGAGCCCATCAAGATACTGGCGCAGGCGGCAGCGGAGCTTCCGCCGCTGGATGCGGATGTGAACATCAATTACAACAATTCCTCCTACGATCTGGAACTTGCCATATTCACCGTATCTTCCGCAGGATTGGACGGGCTGACAAAAGTGTTCCCCACGCTGAAAGCCGGGAGCGGTGGCGGTGGCGGCGGAGGGGAAACGCTCACCCGTGCAACCTCTTATGCCGTAGGGGATGCGGTGACCGCAGTGGGCGCTCCGGGGTGGGCAACGCTGGTCTGCACACAGGCAGGAACCACAGCCGCATCGGAGCCTTCCGGGTATTCGAGGATTACCAAAGTGGGGGATAAGGTCTTAGACGGAACCGCGGTATTTACTGCGAGAAATATCATCGGGGAGCTGGACAGTGTCATTGCCACGGTAGGGGAACTGGAAGAATCCATGCAGACTTTGGATGAAAGAGTGACGGAGATGATGAGCAGCACCGGCCTTGTGATGAAACTGGTGAGCCTTGACGAATACCGGGCAATGGAAAGCTACAGCGCCACCACCATTTATCTCTGTTATGAGGATGAAACCACAAAGCGTGTGACGCGGATTTTCGTGGGAGAGGACAGGGTGTATGCGGCGGGTGTAAAGGTGACGTATCAGATCGACACGGGATATGCATTGGAGCGTACTGTGCCGGACAGGGAGGACGCCATTGCCGCCGCCCCGGATGCTGCGCTGGAGGGATACACCTTTGTGGGATGGCGGCAGGATAGTTTTGCGGAAAAGAAAGTGCTTTCGGAATATCTCATCAGCAGTGAGGAACCCGTCACGCTTTATGCGGTGTTCAGAAAGCAGATGACCATCGGGCTGATGCCCAACGGCGGAACTTTGTCAGAGAGCGGGGCAAAGGAAAATTTCACTGTCTACTGTTATTACAACAACGGGAATTCCCAGAGCGAACCCACCACGGTACCGGCAAGCCCCTACACGAGAAAGAATATGTCCTTCTGCGGATGGAGCATTGACTCCCTTTCCACGCCATCTTACAAACCGGGGGAGAAAGGGGTATTCCCTGCGGAGGCTGCGCTCTATGCCATGTGGGTGACCACGGAGTATGACTTCCCCTACACAGGGAATTATGTGCAGTTTGTTATCCCCCAGGACGGCATCTATGAATTTGAGGTGTGGGGCGCTTCCGGGGGTGAGGCAAAAGGGGATAACCTTGTGGCGGAAGGCGGGCTTGGCGGCCATTCCAAAGGCTATAAGAAGATGAAGAAGGATGAAGTGATCTATGTTTATAACGGCGGATCACCGAACGGCACATCTTATGGGGCAAACGGAGGCGGGAACGGTTACAACTATGCCAGCAGCAAGCAGTACGGGGCAGGAGGAGGCGGTTCCACCCATGTGGCCACAAAACCTTATGGACTTGGCACGAACAGTTCCAGCGGGCCGTCCTATGCCAACCGCTCCAGCATCCTGATCGTGGCGGGAGGCGGAGGCGGCGGGGGAATCGACAATGGGACAGCCCACAAGGGAGGAGACGGCGGAGGGGAGCGTGGCGGGAACGGCTCCGGCGGCGCATTGGGAGGCCGGCAGATATCCACAAGCAGCAGCCCTTCTGAAAACTTTGGCATGGGGGATTATTATTCATCAAGCGGTACCGCTTCTTCCGGCGGCGGTGGCGGATGGTTCGGCGGGAACTATGGCCTGCGCGGTGAGTCAGGCGCAGGAGGCTCCGGCTATGTGGACGGTGTGGCACCATTCACCCACAACGGGAAATATTACCCTGCGGAAACCGAGGCGGGGGTGAACGAGGGGAACGGCAGGGCATTCATCCGGTATGTGGAATGCGCATAAATATGTACAGTTTTCCATCTGTATATTTGTGCATCCTATGCTCCAAATCTGCTTGATAATATCCCCATTCAGAGCGAATATGGGTACTACCGAAAGGGAAAACACGAAAAACGGAGGGAATCACAATGACGAGATTTGAAAGAGAGATAAACGGGAGCCTTGGGGATTTCTGGAAGAGGAATGCAGAGGAGGAAGTGAAAAAGGCGGTGGCGCAGGCGGATGAAAAGGCTACGGTTGATGAGGACGGCGCGGTCAGATGGAAGAGCAACGGGCGCTGCCTGATGGATGACTTCTGCGAGAAGCTGGAATACGCAGGATACCCTTTTAGCAGGGAGGCAACGGCAAAAAAGCGGGATGCACAGAATGAGGAAAGCATCGCGGAATACCGCAGGAACCACAGGGGGCTTTCCGGGGAGGCGCTTGCGGAGGCAAGGTCAGCATTCGGGGAAGGCGCCACGGTGGTCAATATACTGACGGGAGAGAGGACAAAACTGTAAAAACATTATTTTAGGAACAGGCGGACTGCCCACTGCGGGCAGCCGCTTTTTTCTTACCCAAAACCAGAAGGAGGAATTGGAATGAAGAATTTTATCGAGGCGGCGCAGTATGCGTTTGCGGCGCTCGGCGGTGCGCTGGGCGCGGTCATGGGAGGCTTTGACGGCTTCCTTTATGCACTGGTGGTATTCGTGGTGGTGGACTACATCACCGGGCTGATGGCGGCAGCGGTGGAGAAGAAGCTCTCCAGCGAGGTGGGCTTCAAGGGCATTTTTAAGAAGGTGGTCATTTTCAGCCTTGTGGCGGTGGGGCATATCGTGGATACCCACATCATTGGGGAGGGGAGCGTCCTGCGGACGGCGGTCATCTTCTTTTACCTCTCCAATGAGGGCATTTCCATCTTAGAGAATGCCGCGAGGACGGGGCTGCCCATTCCGGGGAAGTTAAAGGCCGTGCTGGAGCAGCTACGGGAGGAAAAAGAGAATTAATGGATTTTTAATCTGAGGCATCGGTGTAAAAACTGATGCCTTTTTCGTGCAGAAAGAGAGGGAAATGGGATGAATTTAAAACAGAATTACCTTACGGAGTCCGGCTGTTATAAAGCGGGAAAGCGCATCACCGTGAAAGGTCTTATGATCCATTCGGTGGGATGCCCGCAGCCAAAGGCGGAGGTGTTCATGAAGAACTGGAACAGGGCAGAGGCATCCGCCTGCGTCCATGCCATCGTAGAGCCGGACGGGGATGTGTACCAGATTTTGCCTTGGAATCATAGGGGCTGGCACTGCGGAGGCGGAGCGAACAATACCCATATCGGCGTGGAGATGACGGAGCCTGCCACCATCCGATATACGGGCGGCTCAAACTGGACGGAGACAGGGGATGGGGAGAACACGAAGAACCATGTGCTTGCCACCTATAAATATGCGGTGGAATTGTTTGCATATCTGTGCAGCCAGTATAACTTAGACCCGCTTGCAGATGGTGTGGTGATTTCCCATTCGGAAGGATGCAGGAGAGGCATTGCCAGTAACCACGGGGACGTGGAGCATCTGTGGTCTAAGTTTGGATTGTCGATGGAGCAGTTTAGAAAAGACATCAAAGCGGCGATGGAGGGAGGCTCGGCGGCGGATTCCCTTACCGCCATTATGGGAAAAGCGAAAGCCACGGCGGATCAGATGAAATCCTATCTGAAAAAGAAAAATCCGTCCGTGCCGCAGTCCGTTCTGGATATGGTTCCGCTGTACCTTTCGGAAGGGGAAGCGGAGGGCGTGAGGGGCGATATCGCTTTTGCACAGTCCTGTCTGGAAACGGGGAACTTTACTTTCTCCGGCTCGGCGGTCACTCTTTCGCAGAACAATTTCTGCGGTCTTGGGGTGACACAGAGGGGCAGAACGGGGCTGTCCTTTGAAACGGCGCAGCTTGGCATCCGTGCGCAGATTCAGCACCTCAAAGCCTATGCCTCCACGGATAAACTGCGGAAGGCAAGAATTGATCCACGGTTCCGCTATGTCACAAGGGGCTGTGCGCCCTATGCGGAATGGCTCGGCCAGAAGGAGAATCCGCAGGGAAAAGGCTGGGCGGCAGGGGAGAAATATGGGGAGAAAATCCTCTCCATCCTGAAAGCCGTTATCAGCGAGGGGAAAGTGCAGTTCATGGAGAGCCTTATTCTTTCCGCGCCCTACACGGTGCGCATATCCATTCCCGATTTAAACATCCGCCGTGGCCCCGGAACGTCATACTCAAAGACGGGCAAATTCACGGGTGTGGGCATTTTCACCATTGTCGAGGAAAAGGACGGCTGGGGGCTGCTCAAAGCCTATGCGGAAAAGCGGGACGGCTGGATTGCGCTTGCATTTACCACCCGGATTTGAGGGGAAACGATACACAAAAGGCGGGGCATATGTTTGTGTGGTATTTCCGCAGATATTCCTTGATAATCCTGCATTTTGGAGCGAACATGTGTACCACGGAACGGGAAAGGCCCGCCCCGTTTCCCAAATCTCAGGGCAGAAAGGATAGAAAATGAAAGCAGAAGAACTGGATATTGTCATGGATGCCGTCCACAATGCACTGGAATCGGTGAGGTGCCTTGGAGCGTTGGAGAAAAAGAGCAGCATGATACTGATCTCCCAAAACGACCTGAAAGCCTATCTGGGAGGGGATCTGGAAGGGAAACTGGTCGATGCTTACAAAATACTGGAGGCGGAGGCTTCCGGCGAAAGCTGAAATTTGAAACTGAATACTGCGGAACGGAAAAGCAAGCCTCCGGGCTTGTTTTTCGTTCCGTGAAAACAGGAGGAAGCCGGATTTTGCGGTACAGATTCCGGGAATGTAAGGCGGCATCTATATAGGAAGAAAGCGGCCAGACCGCTTGACTTTACGGGCTTTCAGAGTGATTAATAGACTACCCAAAAAGAAAGGAGCGCAGACGGATATGGCAGATATTGAGGGAAAAAAACTGAGGGCGTCAATCTACTGCAGGGTGGGAAACCCAAAGGATGCGGGGCCTTGTTTTAAAGAAA
>VSNH01000218.1 GCA_009774215.1 Lachnospiraceae bacterium | reverse complement strand
CAAGATGGACAGCTTCATCTCCCTGACAGACGACATGGGCAGACGCAGCTCCCTCTCCGACCTTCTGGAGCAGTTTGCGGCAGTCAATGAGCAGGCCGCGCACCTCCGGTCACAGACAACGGCTGCCGGGGAAGCGCAGGAAAAGAACCTCTTTGAGCCTTCCGCACGGGTAAAGGCCGCGGAGGCGAAAGAAAAGCAGGAACTGGCCGCCTCCCTGGACGCCAAAAAAAACCATGCCGAATCAGGCGTCAAAAATACGGGAGCCTACAAAAAGATCGAGCGTGAAATCCAAAAAGCGAAGGACAACGAGGAAAAAAAGCTGGCGGAGCTGGAGGATGTCAAAGCAAAAAACACAATCAAAGATAACGATTCCGCAAAAGTCAGAAAGCAGAAGGAAAGCAGAATCGCAGCCAGACAGACTGCCTACGACAAGGCAAAGAAAAAGCGGGAAGATCTGGAAAACAAACTGGAAGCGCTGGAAGGAAACGCCACCGCCAACACCGCCGCAGAGTACGCCAGGCTGTATGATACGAGACAGACCCTTTTAGCCAGACAGGAAAAGAAAAAGGCGCAGGGAAAAGACTTATCCAAGGCCGACGCCAAAAAGCTGGCGGACATACAGGCCAGAATGACGGAAATCTCCGACACAAGGACCGCCGCCATTGAGGAACTGGCGGACCGGCTCTCCGTCGTAAAAGGCGAAAAAGCCGGTGAGACGGAAGCCGACAGGCTGAAGGACCAGCTTACTGCCATCCTGGGCTTCGGCACCGACGAAGAAGGAAAACCCAATCCGGGTTCCGGCATCGAACAGTCCGCCACCTATCGGAACCTCTTAAAAGATATCGCCGACAAGAAAGCGGCGATCGCGAAAGAGGAGAATAAATATGACGGCAAAAAGGCAAGCAAGGCGCAGCTAAACGCACAGAAAAAGAATCTGGATAAGATGAACGCCCAGCTTGCCGCCTACGAGAAAAAGAAAGCGGCGCTGGAAGCACACGCCACCGCCGACACCATCGGGGAGTACAGCAGGGTTTACGATTCCTGGCGCAAGCTTCAGGATAAGCTGGACAGTGGAAAAGTCCTGTCCGCCTCGGAACGGAAAAAATACAATACCTACGAAAGCCAGCTGAAGCAGTTTGCCGACGACAGGGACGCCGCCGTCAAATCCTTAAACGAACAGCTTGAGAAGCTGGAAAACCCCGGCGGTAAAACGGAAAACATCAGCCGCGAATTCGAGGAGTCCTCCGAGGGCATCCGCGAAAGCTACAAGAGCCAGATCGACGCCATCGACGCCAACATGAAAGCCTCCGATTCCTATAAGACCCTGCTCGCAAAAAAGCAGCGCCTGGAGAACAAACGTGACACCGCAAAAGGCCTGACCTCCGCCGAGGAAAAGACCCTGCGGAAATACACCGAGGAGCTGGAAGCCCTGGAAAAAGGCGCCACCGGGGACAACATCGAAAACTACATGAAAACATGGGAAAAATGGTACACCCTCCGGCAGAAAATTGACAGCGGAAAAACACTGAATCAGAAAGATGCCGCCACATACGACAGCCTGAAATCCGAGCTCGAAAAGTGGAACACGGAAAAACAGTCCCGGATCAACGACCTCCTGTCCCTGATGGAAGACGATCTGGAGAAACTCAGGAAGACCCATGATGAGAACCTGGCCGACGCAGAATCCGAGGTCAACAGCTACTACTCCAAAGTATACGGACTGGCGAAACAGATCGCCGAATACAACATAAACGCCTTAAACGACCAGCTCTCCTGTCTGGATGCCTATATCGGCTACTACAGCGATCTGGTTTCCCTCTACGACCGCTTCTCCGGCGAAAAACTCTCCCGCCTTATGACCGATCTGGACGAAGACGCTTTCTCCGGTCAGGTCAGCGTATATGAAAAATATCTGGACACACTCACCTCCAAATACGACGCGACGCTTTCCCGGATCAACGAGTACAAACAGCTTCTCGAAGCCCTCGACGCCAACGATTTCCAGTCCTCCATGGCCCTGTTCCAAAAAGCCATGGAAACCTATCAGGCTTCCGGCAACACGGAGATGGCGGACAGACTGCAGGCCGTTCTCGACCTCTTAAACGAGCGCGCCGCCGATGCGGACAACTGGGGCGAATATGCGGATCTGTGGGCCGCCGAATGGGAACAGGCCCTTGCGGATGCCAGATCCGGCCTGATCGAAACAGCCGGCTCCATACAGGAGATCAACGACGCCTTACGGGAAGTCCGGTTCTCCGGCATCACGGATGCCGTCGAAGAATTAAACCGGGCGGACGCCGTTCTCTCCTCCATGTCAGGGCTCATTCAGGATGCATGGCTTTACGGGGACGACGGCCTTACCGAGTATGGAAAGGCAAAAGCCGCCCTGCTCGTATCCCAGCTCGAAAACGCCCAGAACAAAGCTGAGGAATACCTGGAACTCACCAAACGCATCAACGAAAATCAGGACACCTACGCCTCGGATACCGCCTACCGCGAAGCCCTTGCCGAAGCTTCCCGGAACTACTATGACGCACTCTCCGACGCCGCCTCCGTGGAAAACGCCATCATGGATTTGATGCGGCAGGCGAAGGAAGAAGAAGTATCCGGCTGGAAAGATATCATTTCCGCCAGAAAAGAAGCCCTGCAGGCCAAGAAATCCTACTACGACTACGACAGAAGCTTAAAAGAGAAAAACAAAAACATCGACTCCCTGCGGGCCGAGCTTGCCGCCTTAAACGATATCAGCACGGCCCAGGCAAAGGCCAAAAGAGCCAGACTGGAAGCCCAGCTTGCACAAGCGGAAGCAGAGCGGGAAACCGCCAGAACCGAA
>VSNH01000217.1 GCA_009774215.1 Lachnospiraceae bacterium | reverse complement strand
GTCCACTCAACATTTTACAAGAAAATATTATAAGGAATTTTTTCGCTTGTCAATAGTTTTTTAGAAATGTTAAGTTTCTGAAAATGTCAATATTAAATGCGACACTTTTTTAAATTTTTTTCACCCGATTTTCTTAAGCTCTTCCTCGAAAAGTTCCCCGGCAGAATGATAGCCATGTATGCGGCGGGGATAGTTATTTATCCAGTTTTCCATTGCCTCTACCTCTGCGTCCGTCATTCCGTCAAAATTTGTCCCCTTTGGTACTTTGCGTCGTACCATTTTATTAGTAACCTCATTTGTGCCACGCTCCCAGCTGCTATACGGGTGGCAGTAATATAGCTGTGTCCGTTTTCCCTCTCCCAGTATAGAACGTTCCAGCTCTTCACAATATGCAAACTCGCTGCCATTGTCTACGGTTATGCTTTTAAAGACTTGCTTAAACATATCACCCCATTTTCTTTCCAATGCGTCTAAAGCATCTACTACCGCCTCTGCTGTCTTATCCGGCAGCTTAAATATGATCTCGTCCCGCGTCTTTCTTTCCGTCAGTACCAGCAGGGTATTTTTAGATTTCCCCCGCTGCCCTATCACACTATCCATTTCCCAGTGTCCGAACTCTTCCCGCTTGTCTACCTCTTCCGGGCGCTTTTCTATACTTGTACCTGCTGCCGCCCTTGCCTGCTGCCTCTTCACTTTCTTATAGTCTCTCTTCTTATTTGCCTTTACTGGCAAGTGTTTATTTGTAAGCTGTAGAAAGATACCTTTATCAATATAGCTGTAAAGCGTCGTTACGCAGATCGTGACGGAAAATTCCCCCTCTTTTCCCTGCGCCTTAAGTTCCCCCAGAACGGCAGCCGGGCTATATCCCTCATTTACTATTTTATCCTCTATATAATTCGCTAATTTAATATCGTTGCCGATCTTAAGCACGCCGCCCTTGTTTTTCAGATTCTCCCTGTACTTATCGTCTGCAATGTCCGGGCTGTATCTCTCTTCCTGTGTGAGATCAGAGTTAAGCCCGATATAAACTCCCCTTTTTATTTCCCGGTATATTGTGCTGCGGTGTACATGCAGCATGTCTGCGATCTCCTTTTTACCATGTCCTGCCTTTAGCAGTGCCTCTAATTTTATCCGATCTGCCTTTGTCAGATGCTTACCCATTTTCCTTACCTCTCTTTTGTCCTATATCCGGCGAAAAGCCGCAAACTCTCTTACAAGTCTGCGGCTCATTACCAGCATTTCATTTATAACAACTTTCCTTTACTCTTTGCCTCTTAATATTTTTTCTACAATCAGTTTTTCCATATAATGCGGACAAGCCCTTTCTCCGTTCTCCCAGTTTGTCAGCGTCCTATATGGTATTTCCAGCCATTCAGATATTTCTTTCCTGCTCATTTTCTGTCTTTTTCGTGCCTCTTCTATCGTCATGCTGCCACACTCCCTTGACTTTCCCGTTTTATCCTGCTATTATCCTATTAAGCACTTGGGCGGCTTAGCAGGAATATTACAGGTTGCCGCCCTTGTGTGTCCCTTTATTTAATTTTCTTACTTACGGATTTCTTCAAGTATTTTGTCTATATGTTCTACCGTGTGTGTTTCTCCGTTTGTTCGCGCTACTTCTCTGATTGATACCAACATTGCTATTAAATCTGCTTTGCTCATTTCTTCATTCTCCATGTTAAGCTCCTTTCCTGCTGTACCCTTGTTACAATATATATTATATACTCATTGAGCCTATGTGTCAATGCTTTTTATGCTCAATGAGCTACTTTTTGTGAAAAAAATAAAGGGTATGCCGCCCATGAACGACATACCCCAGCAGATACATTATAATCTTGTACAATAGTCCAGCGATACCCAGCCGTCCCTATTCTCTTCATACGCTTTCAGCAGCCCCCAGCCTGCGGCGCTGCCCTCTCCGGCTTTTACCTCTACAATGGTAAATACTCCCACGCCTGTATACTTCCCCGTCTTTTCAAAATCCGTGCCTGCGCCCGTCCTTATTCTAAGATCGGTTATATCTACTTTTACTTTAAAGGGAACCTGTACCGCCTCTGTCTTTCCCTGCTCTGTGTTCCCGCCTGCCCCGGTTCCTGCGGCGTACCTGTCGTAATACTCCTGCCCGTATGCTGCCCGGCGCTGCTTTACTGCCTCGCTCTGATCTGCGGGCTTTTCATACCCTGTCAATACCGCATCAGAGGCAGCCCGTACCGACGTTGCAGCCATAAGCGCGGAAATAACGCCCTTGTAGCCCTGTAATTCCTGCCACAAGAAAGAAAGCTGCATATCTAAGCTGCCGATAGACGCGCCCACCGATCTTACAAAGTCAAGTAGTGCCTGCTTACGGCTGTAATACGTCCACTGTGCAAGCCCATAGCCCGCGCTGTCCCTCACAAAATTTGTGTATCTGCCGCTGTCTACAGCCGCCGTATATTCTGCGTCCGTCATTCCCAGCCGCGTATTAAAGGAATTTTGCAGATTATCTGCTTTAAGCCCGCTTTCTGCAAAAAGGTTTCCCATAAGCCCGGCTGCTGCATAAGCATTTAAGCCTTTGCCCGTCAGAAAAGCCCAGATCACGCTTTCCGCGCCGCCTGCCGCCGTCTGCTGCTCATTGCCTGCAAAAGCGCTGTGTACCGCCTTTCCGTCCCAGTCATACACATTATAGCCAGCAATGCAGGCTTTCTTTGCATTTTCCAGACTTTCAAAAGCCCCCAGCTGCCCGGCTGCATCTTCCCAGCGTTTGCGCACTCTGTAGAGTTTCTTTTCCCCGCTCCCGGCAGAGGCAGCGCCGCCGCTTATCAGCCTTTTAAACTCGTCCCATGTATGCGCCGTTGTATTATATACATACGGGTTAGGGCAGATTTTCCCGGTAACGTCGTAATGTCTTATTACATGATCGGCAGGCACGCCGTACTTATCCATTAAATACCTTGTCAGCTCTGCCGCCGCCTCTACCGTCGCGTCCTCAAAATACCAGTCCTTATCTGTCGCGCCCTGGCTGGCGGTGTTCCTCTTCCTTACGCATAATTCAATGCCTATGCTGTTTGCGTTCCGGCACTCCCCATGCTTATAACTCTTTGCGCCGCAGTGCCACGCTATGTTAGCATCTTCCACGCACTGCCAGATTTCCCCATTATGATCTACAAAATAATGCGCGGACGCATTTCTATTGCCGCCCGCAAAATATTTGCAGTTCGCCTGCGCCCCGCTCAAACCTCCCACATAATGAATCACAATGTACTTGATACGGGAAACGCTGCCCGGATTGAAATTGTACCCGCTTATCAGCCTGTTAATGTTCCTCATGCTTTTACTTCCTTTCTGCAATGAAATAAGCGCCTACGGTTTCCCGTAAGCGCCCTTTGCCGCTTTTCCTGTCTGATCTCTTATTCTTATCTTTCCTGCTGCTTATGCCCCTCTACGCTGCCCGTGGTGCTGTCCCCGTCCAGTTCGTCCGTGTCCGGCAGCTCGTCCGTATACTTGGAAAGAAAGCCCCTCACGCTCGCCCATACCTTTTTTACAGGCAGCCCGCACAATGCCATATTCTTAAAAATGCTTGTGATCTCATAGGCTATGTAAAGCAGGCTGAAAAACTCCGCTACGCCTACTGTCTTAAGCCCCAGATACCCCCGCGCCGTCTCCGGGATAAACCCGATCAGATTGATCTTGATAAGCATATCAACCGCCAGCATGAATACAAGGGAAATCAGCATTGCCACTTTCCGTATTGCGCCGTCAATCCCTGCGCAGCTGTTGAACTTCTTTTCTTTCACTGCCCGCAGTACCCCGAAAACAGTATCAAATACAATCGCCAGTATTGCCAGCTCGATCACCTTATTGTGTGCCGCTGCGTCGATAAATTCCATTATTTTCATTTCCATAAATCCTGCCTTTCTGCTTTCTGCAAATTTAATGCCCGCTCTTTCAGTTCCGCGCCGTCGTACCCTGCTACGCTCTCCCAGTTTTCCAGAGTGGCGGTTAATTCAGCAATAAGCCTGCTCTGCTTTTCAATAGTTTCCTGCTGCTCATGCAGCACTTGTAGCAAAATTTTACTCATGTACTCACTCCTGCGCCTGCTGGCTTTGCTACCTGCGCCCGTTCCTGCGCATCAGCCGCCATTTTTATTATTTTCTTTCGTAAATGCAGGCTGTCGGCGTGTCCTGCGTGTCCCGTCCAGCTTGCAATACTCTTTTGTAGATTTTCCCTTGTGATCTCGCCCCTTTCATATTTCTTGATCGTGCGCTTGATACGTTTAATGCTGTCTGGTCTTACTTTCCTGTGTGTCGCCCTGTGCTTATAGCCCACAAAATCAATGCCGTTCTTCGCGCATAAAATAGCCGTCTTTGGGTTCAGCTCTAAAATAAGCTCTTCCCTTAAGAATCTTTCAATATCAGCCAGCCAGCGCCGCAGCTCGTCCTTGTCCGGGCTTAATATAATAAAGTCGTCCATGTACCTTTCGTATTTTTCCGCGCCCAGCGTGTGCTTGATGTACTTATCCAGCTTATCCAGATAAATATTTGCGAATAGTTGGCTTGTAAGATTTCCTACGGGTATGCCCGTACCGTCCGGCATCTGCCCGTTATGCTCTATGATCTTGTCGATCAGTGCCAGCGCCCCTGCGTCCTTTATTACTTTCCTTATCTCTGCCTTAAGCAGATTATGGTTGATACTCTGGAAATAATGGTGTATATCCGCTTTAATCGCATATAAAGGCATATCCGGGTGGAATCTCTGCCACTCATAAAGCCAGCTTTTCAGCGTATCAGACGCGGCGTGCATACCTTTATTTTTCCTGCAAGCGTAAGAATGGAAAATAAAACGCTTTTCAAAAATCGGTTCCAGCACATTGTTAATGGCGTGCTGCACTACCCTGTCATAAAACGGCAGTGCCATGATCTGCCGTTCTTTCGGTTCATATACCTTAAAATATCGGTACTCGCCCGGCTCATAGGAAAGCCCCAGAATTTCATTTCGTACCCGCTCTAAATTTTCCTCTTTGTCTTTGGTAAATATTAAAACGTCCTTGCGGTATCGCTTGCACTTCCGGGCTTTATTATAGGCTTTCTGCACGTTCCCGTAGTCAGCCATAGCCTCTACAAGCGTAAGCCGCCTACCGTTTTCTCCTGTGATATGCCCTATTCGTTTCATAATAAAAAGCCCCTGCCTTTCGCTTTAAGCTACTAACCAGCAGCCCTGCTTTTTCTCTTTGCCTTTCGGCGGGACAGTCACTCTGATTCTGGAATATTAAGCACTCTTAATATTCTAATCCTTGCTAGTGTTCCTTAGATACGCTAAGCCTGTAATGCTTTCACCAAATCACACGCCCCGCGCACGCCGATATTCGTGTTCACGTTCCACGGGTAATTGTTGCAATTCACGGCACGCGCGCCCGCGTGAACGCCATTGTTCCAGTTACCGCCCGCGATCAGCGCCGCCAGAGGGCTGTAATAAGCGGCTGCCCCATATGAAAAGCTACTTTGTAGCCTTTACCTCTTCTATGATCTCCCCCAGCATAATGCTCATGTACGGTAAAGAAGCAAGCAACCGAAAACAAGAGATAGACCGCCAGCACCACACTATTCCGAACCAA
>VSNH01000216.1 GCA_009774215.1 Lachnospiraceae bacterium | reverse complement strand
AGTTGTGTATAAGTGAGAGGGTCATCCCTGCGTCGTCATCCGGTATGTAATGGAAATAGTCGAAGCTGGAATCCAGATAGAAGTAGCTTTTCTGGAAACCGCCCGTGCTTTCCATCATCTTCAGTGCCGTATCCATGCCTTCCCCGATGAGGAGCGCCTTGACCGGGGTATCCGGATGGTAACGGGGACCGTCGCCTGAACCGGAGAGGATTCCCCGGCTGGCATGGTAGGAGAGCAGTGCCTTTACCTTCAGTTCCGTCCGGTATTCCCATTTCATCAGTGTGCCGCCTGTGCAGAATACGGCATAGATGCACTCCGGGGCGAGCAGGATGCCGGTGGTTCTGGAATTGTTGATCTTTACGGCTTCCGCCCCAAGTTCCTTGACCTCACGGGAATGGTAGAAGGCGGGCAGTGTCATACTGCAGGGCGCCTTCTGCCCGGTTCCCGGCTGGAACAGTGGCGCCTTCCTGTCCCGGTATATCTCCACGCCGGCACCCTGAAGCATGGCATAGGCAATGGATGCCTGCTGGAGCCTGTGCCTCCGTGGGAAATCGCTGCGGGGGCGGTTGGTGTCGGAACTGCCGGAGAGGTAAAAGGCGAAACGGGCGGGGTTTTCTCCCAGAAGGAGCTTTTTCCCCCTGCCTGTCAGCCTGTATCCCCGCAGCCCGTCCTTATAGTGGGTTTTGATACAGCCCTCTTTTTTGAGCCGGGTGATGAGTTTTTACCCATAGCTGGTACTCAGGTGCAGATGCGCCAGTACGCGGGGGCTGCACTCCCCGGAAATGGCAATAAGCTCCATCAGCCGGTATGCGCTGGTCGAAGTATCCATTGGTGTGCCTCCTTTCCAAATTTTTACCGTACACGCCTGCATCTCCGGTAAAATCCGGCAGGCGGCAGGCTTACTTTCTGCCTGTAAACAGGCGGTTTGGCGAAAGTTTTACCATAGTTGGATTTTATCTTCAAAAAACGCTTAAAAATCCGATATGCTTTTTTCCCTGTCCTCCCGTTCTTTCAGCCATCCGGGGAAACGGCTTTTTTCCATGACGGCGAGTATGGTGCAGTCTCGTTCCCCAAATTCCGTGGTGTGGTAGGCGTCGCAGAACAGCCCGCTGTCATCGGTCATCAGGAAACCTGCCACGGTATCCAAAAGCTGTTTGCACTCAAGGTTGTCGTAGTCCCTCACTCTCCTGTCGGAAAGGTTCTTATCAAACACATGGGAAAAGCAGACCACGCATTCCTTAAAGTGCGGGAGATCATGTTCCTTTGTGTAAGCCTCAAGCATCGCATACAGCGGATCAGTCAGGAAGGTGGTATTGACCCGTTTGTTCCGTTTCGGCATCAGGCCGGGCAGGGTGATCTCCACGCAGTCCTGTGTATGCTTTATGGAAATGCCGTGTATCTTGGCTGCCGCATCCATGAGGACGGGTTTCGGCACAAGGTCTGCGGCATAGATGAGGTTGCGCAGGGAACAGGCGATCCGTTCCGCGCGTCTGGCAGCATCCAGGCTCAGCTCCTCATAGTTTTTTCCGTAACTGCCGGTGTTGGCTGCCATGGCATTTAAGGTGTTTGACAGCCGGGGGAGTTCGTCCCCGATCCGCGCAAGGCGGGATGATAAAGTATTTCGGTCCATTAAGTATCTGTAACTCCTTGTTTTCTGTAATACTGCACCTTTCCGTCAGGCATGACCGTACAGAAAGCGGCAATGCCGGGAAAGTCAAGGAGCGGTATCTGCCCCGCGTCATCCACGACGGCTATGCGGCGGGGCGAATCCTCCTTGTATGCGGAAAGCGCATGGTTCATAAGCATCTCTTTTTCCTCCGGTATGTGGATGACATCATAGGCATCCGACTGGGTGTAAAAGGTCAGTGTTACCGGAAAATCACTGGCTGTATGGTAGGTAATGTCCTCCCGGAAATCTAAAAGCACCCAGAAGGCGGCAAGGGTGGAAGGGTTTGGAACACTGTCTCCGGTGTGCAGGACAAGATTCCTTTCCGGCACAAGGGTAAGCCGCCCGGTCTTTTCCAGCTTTTTAAGGAGCAGGAGCAGCTTCTGCTGCGGTAGTTCCGGGTAAAACGCCTCAAGCTGCATGCGGCTGAGGGCGTGGTATGTGGAAAGCAGCCGGATGATTTCCGGCAGGTGGCTTTCCTGCTGTTGGTTTCTGTGCTGCATGGGACAGCCTCCTTTGTTCCTGCGGCATCATGGTTTCCACCACAGGTAATGGTTGTATTATAATAGGAAGAAACTGTAAGTAGAGATTACATAAACCGTACTTACAAAACGATGGGTGAGGCAGGAAACAGGCAGTCTTTGCGTAAACCGTACTTAAAGCATACTTATACCTGCCTGCTGTCAGTCCCCATATCTTTTTTGTGCGTAAACTGTATGTAAAATGTACGCATTAGACTGCTTCGCCCATCTGTCTGCGCTGCCTTTCCTTTTCCAGTAGCTTTTTCAGCTCATTGCGGTCCGTGGTAATCAGTTCCTTTTCCAGTTCCGATGCCTTAAACTCCACGGTGACGTTATTGTTGTTGGTGGAGATCAAGCCGTTGCCCCGCTCAAAGTGGGTGACCGCCATTGTTTCCGCTTCGGACAGGTGCAGGATGGACTGCACACGCATGGCCTCCTCGTCCTCAAGGTTTAAGACGATCTTGGTCTTGGAATTATTGATAATGCCCTTGCCGTATTTGCCGTCCTCCAGCGCAAAGAAGTCGTTTAAGTCCTGTGTGGCGCAGATGGCGGAGCCGCCGTACCCACGGATGATCTTGAAAATTTCCAGCACGAACTCTGCCGCAAGACGGTTGGACGCCGCGCCGATGAGCTGCCATGTCTCGTCAATGAAAATGGCTTTTTCCACGGTACGGTCTTCCTTCGCCTTGTCCCACACATAGTCCAGCGCAACAAACATGCCCACTGTCAGCAGGTCGCCGGTCAGCTCGGAAATATCCAGCACCGTATATTTGTTGTCAAGGTTCACATTGGTCTGCTGGTTGAAGGTGGAAGCGGAGCCGTGTACCAGACGGTTCATAATGTTCGCAAGGCGCTTGGTGTCAGGGTTCCCCTTCAGGATATTGAAAACATCCTCCAGCACCGGCATTTCCCGGTATCTCTCCGGGCAGTCCGGATCAGGCAGGCTCTCATTGTTGTGGGTGATACCCTTCTGGTTATAGGTCTGTATCAGCGTCTCGTCCAGAAGCTGCCGTTCCTCATGCGTCATGTCCGGAATCAGCAGGGAAAAGAAGATATGGAGCCGCTGTATTTTTGCCGCCAGTTCCGATTTTTCCGTCTGTGGGCCGTCCAAGATGTCATTGGCGGAGGAATCCACCTTCCGGATCTCCATGATGTTGATACAGTTTCTGGAGGCGGGGGAAATCTGGATGAACTCCCCGCCGATGTTGCTGCAGGCCCGGTGGAACTCATGCCCTTTTAAGGGGGCGATGATGAATACCT
Organism: Lachnospiraceae bacterium; assembly: GCA_009774215.1. Lineage (GTDB taxonomy): Bacteria > Bacillota > Clostridia > Lachnospirales > Lachnospiraceae > UBA3282. Next base: position 18,211 of record VSNH01000216.1, on the reverse strand, counting down.
GTATGTTCCTGCGGCGCATCCGCAGCGCCATGAGCTGCATGGTGAAGGTCTTGCCTGCGCCGGAGGTTCCGAGGATCGCCATGTTTGCGTTCTTGTAGACGCGGGAATTAAAAATATCCACGATGATCAGGGAGTTGTTGTGCTTGTTTACCCCTAAAAGGATGCCGTTGTCATCGCACATCTCAAAGGATGTAAAGGGATAACAGCTTGCCACGCTGCCCGTCAGGATATTGCGCTTGGAGCGCTCAAACAGTTTTTTCTCCAGCGATACCAGCGGCAGGGCGGAGAGCAGCGCCTGTTCCTCCCGGAAGTGGCAGGACACCGCCTCCATGTCCTGGGAGAGCATCAGTTTTTTCATCTCGTTGGTACGCCACTCCAGTTCCTCAAGGCTGTCTGCCGTTATGGTGATGAGGATGTTCATGTAATAGAAATCCTCGTTGTTTGCAAGTCCTTCCTTCAGGAAATAGCCGGAGCGGATGGCGCTGTCCAGATCGTCAAAGTCCGAGTTGGTATCTGAAGTGTCCTTGATCTTGGAGCGGTTGATCCTTAGCTGCTGTCCGAGCTTCTGCTGGATGCGGTCTTTGGGCTGGCGGTCAAAGAAAATATCCACGTCAATCCCCTCGCCTGCATTGACAAGGAGGGAGATCCAGCCGGCGCAGACCTGCGGGCGGTAGCCCCCGGAAGGCACTAAAAGGTAGGTATGGTAGGTGCCGTCCATGATGACATAATTGCCGTGGGTATAGTCGATGGTCTCCGGCGCGATAAATTCCATGGCGGGAATATTGCCGATCTCATCCCGCCTGCCTGCATTGATATACTGCCCGATGACCTCGTTGACGCGCACACTCAAAGGCTTTGCTACGCTGGTCTTACGGTTTAGGATGCTGTAAAACACCTCCGCCGCCATCTCATCCTCATTGTCAGGGACAAGAAGTTCATTCCCGCATTGCTGGAGGTAGGTCTTAGCCGTCCGTACCGCAGTCGTGAGGGCGGAGATGGCGTCGCTTTCCTCATTTCCCCTGTTGGCGGAAAACGGTTCGTACTCAAAGATGATGAAAAAGCGCCTTGTGATGGCTTCCCTTGAGCCGATCCGCCGGATCAGGTTTTCATAATCATGCTGCAGTGCAAGGCAACGCTCGTCCGTTTCCGTGCGCATTTCTTCCCGCAGGGTTTCCAGGTGCTTATTGATGTCGGCGCGTCTGGTAAGGACCTTGAACTGGAGCTTTACCGGGCTTATCTTTAGGTAGCTGATAAAGGAATAGATGATGTTACGCTGTTCACTTGCGCTCCGCAGCAGGAAGTTGATGGGGATGACCTCGATGATCTTCACATAGCGGCGGTCTTTTGTGTAGATGATGCCGTTTTCAATCTTCCGGATGGGGAGGTAGGAGGCGGAAGGGTTTATCAGTTCCGGTTCCGGCTCCTCCCGCATACGCTCCCTGATCTGGGAGACGCCCCGTTTCTTATTCTGGTGTTTCCCAGATGCCTCATCCGCTGCCTGTTTTGCCCGCCGGCGCTCCTTAAACTGCCCGAACTCCTCGGCATAGTCTTCTTTTTTGGGCTTTACTTTCTTTTCCGGCCTGGGTTTCTTTGCTTTCTTTGCTTTCCCGGAAGTTTTTTCCCTTGCCGGTGTTTCACATGTTTCCTCCTGAAGTCCCACAATGCGGCGGTTTTTCAGGTATACAAAAAAGTTGATGACAAAGGAGCTTAAGCTTTCCCCGTTAATGCTGATGATGGCGAACAGGGCTGCCGGAAGTACGGTCAGGCAGGCGACAATGATCTTTGTTGTCAGCGTTGCCGGGATATGGAATACCGGGAAACCAATGAGCAGCGAGAGGATCAGCGCCTCAGCCGCGTTCCTGAGCTTGATGGTTCCGCCGAACACCGTTCCGGTATCAATGAAATTCGGCGGGATGATGTATATGTCGTTTTCTTCGTGTCGCATGGACATTCTGCGATGCACCTCCTATATTCTTGGTTATGGCGGATGGGCATGTGGATGCCCGTTTCCGCCGATACTCATTCTGTTTGTTTACTCTGTATAAGGTCTGCCGCACAGGACAATGCTGCCGGTACTGTAAATGGGGCGGTAGACCACCTTTTTCTTGGAAAAGGAGGCATCCACCACATAGCCGTTTCCCGCATAGATCGCCACATGGCTGACATTCAGGTAACGGTTGTTGACTTCAAAGGAATAGAAGATCAGGTCTCCGGGGGCAAGGCTGTCATAGGATATGGCAAGGTTGTTCTCCGTAATGTACCTTGCCTGTGCCGCCGCCGTGTTGGAGCCGCCATGCTGCAGGTATATCCCCAACTGGCTGTATACCCAGTAGGTGAAAGAACTACAGTCAAAGTACCCTTCCTGATCCCGTTTCTCCTGGCTGTAAGGCGTGCCGAGCTTTGTCAGCGCAAGGTCCACGGCTTTGTTTCCGGTTTCCCCCGGTATCAGGTCAGGGTTGATTTCCACCAGATAAACCGTGTCAAATAAAAACAGGTGCAGGTTGGCAGCGTATTCCTCTGCCGTCCGCATCTGTTCATCGGTAAGGTGGAATACATTTTCGGCGTAGTAGCTGTCGCCTGCGTATTCCACCGTGTATTCATAATGGTGTATGGTGCGGGTTTCCCCGGTTTCCTCATCTGTTTTCTCATAGTCCGTGACCTGGACGGTGTAGGAAAAGATGCCGTCCGTGTTATCGCGGAGCAGCCGCTCCAGTTTCGCAAGGTTGATCTCACGGTAGTCTTCCTGCGAGGCGCAGAACTGGGAAATGACCAGAGCGCTTTCGTATATAATGCGGTCTGAAAAATCATCCGTAATGCTGTATTCACAGTCAGAACTGAGGGAACCGGCTTCCCGTTCTATCTTTTTTAGTAGCTTGTCATGTTTTTCCCGAAGGATGGCTTCAATGGAGGTTTCCGCCTCCGCAATGTTCTCCATGATGAGGGTATTGTCATTCAGTACATCGCCGGCGGCATCATCCAGCCCGGAGTTCCCAAAGATTAGGGAGGGGAGCATCAGGATAAACAGGACGGGGATCAGCAGCAGCGCACCAAGGGCGGCCAGTACCTTCCCGATCACTTTCCTGTTTTCCCACAGCCCTGCAGCAAGCATCCCGTAAGGACCGGCGGCAGCGCCTTTGGCTGCACCGGCAATGGCTTTTCCTGTCTTTATGGCGCTTTTTGCGGCGCCTGCAGCGGAGGCTGTCCGGGAAAAGACGGACTGCTCCTTATTCTTATTCTGATCTGGCATTTACACACGGTCCTTTCTCTTGGGCATGTTGGGGAGTTTCTGTACGATGTTCTCATGGTAGGCAATCTTGCCTTCCCCCGTCATGTATGGGGTGCGGTCTACGGTATCGACTGCGTACTGTTTGTACCATGTGGCGTTGTCAGCCGTGGTAATGGTTTCATAGTTCCCCTCCGGCGCCATGTACTGCTCGGTGTTATACATACCGAAAGCCGTACCGTTGGGATATTCCACCGAGGTTTCCGTTCCCATGATGCGCCCTCCGCCGATCTCCACATTGGAATAGCTTGGCGCGTCCGGGATGCCTGTCTGCCCCATGTAAGAGGTAAGCGCCTGCGCTGCCTGCGTGCCTGTCATGGAACCTGTGTAGCTGATGTTTCCCTTTGCCACAGCACCGGTGACGCCGTTGGCAAAATCCCCGCCTTTTCTAACCGAGGATTCAAATGCCCTGCGGCTGATGGGGTTGCTGGAATGTCCGGTCATGGTGTGCATGGCACTCTGGGTAAACTGGCGTCCCACGGCACCCGCAAGGCCGCCTGAAAGGAAGGAAGACTGGCTGACGCTGTTCGAGCTTCCGCCCATTCTGATAGAGCCTCCCCGGAAACTGGAGCCTCCGGCTATGTTCTTGGCGGTGGTAAGCCCCCTTGCGGCAACCATCAGTTCCGCCAGCATGTTGCCGCCGGTATGCCCCACATTGATACCGAGACTGGATAAAAAGCTGTCAATCTTCTGGCTGATCTTCAAAAAGGCAATGGCGCATAAAAACCAGATGAACACGTTCCCGGCTGCAGTTTCTTTCCCGACTGCCTCCACATCGCTTTCCGTTACCGCAAAGACGGTCATGGACTGGGAAAGGAATATGGTTACAACAAGTAATAAAGTATAAAGTTTTGTTTTCCTATTTTTCATGGATACCTCCTAAAGCGACAGCGGGTTGGACAGGAAGCTTCCCACCATGGATGTGAACAGGCGAAGACACCATGCGTTCATCATCAGCAGGAAGATCTGCCCGCCGAACATCCGGCACCACGACTTGAAGATATTTGAGGTGGACTGGGATGCGCCGGTGGCAAATGCCATAGGCGCCGTATATACGACCACGCCAAGCAGGACATAGCGTTCCGCCGCCTCAAACAGCAGCTTGATATAGTTCCATGCCAGGATCAGCAGAAGGATCAGCGCGATCAAGGTGACGGAGCCGCTGGCGCAGACGCCGAGGATTGTCAGCAGAACAGAGTTGAAGTCCGCAAAGTTTAAGGGCGGCAGTTCAGAGGAGAGTATCCAGGAATAAGGTGTGCCCCCTATGGCAAGTACCATCTCCGTGATCTGGTCGCAGTAATAGATCAGGCCGATAAAGAGGACGGAGCGGATACTTAACTTGAACGGGTCTTCCGCTTCTACGCCGGCAATCAGCCCGAAATTCTTAAAAAGCTGCCATACCCAGTTTAGGAGGACAAGCCCTATGGCAGTTGCCACAAATACCTTATACATGGTCTCCGCAGCGGGAAAATACCGCAGAAAGGTTCCCATGTCACAGCCCAGAGCACCCAGTACCGAGGTGGAGATCAGGTCAAGCCCGTTCATCACCTGTTTGGCAATCCATTCCACGATGCCGTCAAGTATGCCCATGACTTACCCTCCTTTTTACCCGTTCCATTTCCCGTCTGAGAAGAAGGGCGTGACATAGGCGAGGATGAAGCCGAGTCCGTTTAAGATCACCCATGAGATCGCAATGCGTTTGAGCCATGCGCGGGATTCATCCACCGTCCTGCCGGACTTGGAAAAGTTCATAAGGAGCAGGGCGACGGAAGCGGTCACGATGGCGGCGATGGTGGAAATCCCCAGTATCTTGCCATACACATCCTTCATAATGGTTTCTGCCTTAGACCACATATCCGTTGCAAGGACCTGATTGGTCTGAAGGGTAAAAAAGTAGGCAAAGGCTGCCGCGCCCACGATGATGTTCTGGTAAGGAATGCGGAATTTCTTTTTCCTGGGGAGCTGGTTTTTGGTTGTGTTGTTTTCTTTTTTCAATGAATTACCTCCTGTGAAATTTGTTATAGTAGAAAACCGGCAGATCCCGAAGGATTGCCGGTTCCCAGAGTCCCTTGTTTTAAGGGGAGTGCCATGCCACAAAGCGCATGGCGTCTGTACTGCAAAAAAAATAACACCTGCGGATGCAGATGCCTGAAAAAGTGGAATGGATATGGGTGCAGATACAATTTTGAGCATGACCATTATAGCATGGGCATTTTTACCTGTAAATCGCAATGCTGTGCCAGTTTGCGTAATTTGTGCGCCAATTTAGTGCCATTTGAGAGAATGGATGGGAAATAATGGGATAAATTGTTGAATTACGGTTATAGAAGCGGTATAATATAAAAAAAGTAAATGAACAAAGGATAATACCAGATTATCGGTAATAAGGAGTTATCTGTTGAATGATACAGGAGTATATATAAAATGGATAAATATATCAATAATATTATAAATCACATAAAGAGTATTAAAAATGGAGGAAGCCCTAAAAGCGGTATTTGCGTTTTGATTGGAGCAGGTGCCGATCTTTCCAGTGGCGGAATTTTGTTCCGTGAATTAAAGTTACGCTTTTTACATGAAAATGGTTGTATTATCCCTTCAAATACTGCTGATAAAATGTTAGACGAGAAATTTGAAGAAATAATAGATCAAATGTCTCAGGAAAATCGTTGTGAAACTTTAGACGCGATTATGAGAAATCACAAAACTCCCTCTGAGGGATATTCTTTACTTGTTATGCTGGCAGAGATGGGGTACATCAATGCTGTCATTACTACTAATTTTGATTACCTTTTAGAAGAGACGCAGTCTTTATTGCATTTAACCCCTTTTACTGTATTTACTCCGGGCAGGGCCGTTCCAGAAGAATATTATATGCGTCGTACTAAAAATGCTCCAGTATATATAAAAATGCATGGAGACTTGTCTGATCGTTTGGTAACGCATTTAACACAAGGCGAGATACAAAAGAAACAGTATGGAGAAAATTTTGCAAACCTGATTAGACACACAATCACTAACTATGGACTTATTATTGTTGGATATGGGGGATACGATAGCCTTATTACTGAAATTTTTGAAATGGAAATAGATAATATTGATGAGGTGTATTGGTGCAATATCAACAGACCCAAAGAAGATTCTGGTTTGGCAAATCTTTTTCAACGACATAATAAATTTAGTTTTATAAATACTACATTTGATAATTTATTTCAGGAACTGTCAAGATCACTTTTAAAAGATGTGCAACTGAAAAATACAAATCCCATTTTCCTGCCTACTGTTATTCAATCGAAAGTCGATAATCAAATTTTGTTGTTTGAAAGGGAAATTGATTACAAGGATAAACTTGTCAAGCGAAAAAAGGAGCATGAAACTCTCGAAAAATTTTTAACCACAATTGACGATAAATGTTTGGCTGTAATTGGGGAATATAAATACGGTAAATCTTGTTTTATCTATAAGTCATTGAAAAAAACGAGCGATATAACATATATTCCTGTGCTATGTAAGGAACAAAATTCTATTTTGGGAAGCATGGCGCAGGCTATAGGATATTATACAGATGTACCCTTCCCTATTATGTATAGTTTCTTAAAATGGTGGGAGAAAGAAAAAAGACAGCTAGTGTTTGTTATAGACGGTTTTTTCAATTTGGATTATTATTCAAAAGAAAATGAAGGTCAGGTTATTGATTTTTTTAATTTCTTGTATATCGCTCGTGAATTTGAGCATATTCAATTTATCCTATGTTTTCAAAATGATGTTTTTCATAAGCTGGAAACGGACGAGACCTTTGCGTTATTCGGAAATATTATTTCGGAGAAAGTATATATCGGAGAATTTTCCGATGAGGAAGTTAGAAAATTATTAGAACAGAACGGAGCGGATAAAGAAACTATATTTGCTTTAGAAAAGCAGAAAATATTACATATTCCATATATATGGGAAATCCTAAATAAAAACAATATAAACTTAACCAAGGAAACCGATTGTTTTGCTCAATATATAGATGCTATATATAAGATAGCGACTAATAATTTTAATTTTACAAAACATGCACTTAATATAACGCTTGAAAAAATAGCATATAATCAGATATTTGGTGAAGGTTTGTCTCTTGACATGACATCGCAGGAATATAGTTTTTTACTGCAAAAAGAAATTATTGATCATAACAGTAATATTATTTATCTTGAACTAGCAATTTACTTGTGTAAACAATATATTCTGCATTCAGATTCTTGGGAAAACGCGGTTACAGATATTATAAAAAGCACTTTGCAAAGAGTGAACGCACTTTCTGACGCGCAGATAGATGTATATGTTTCTGTCTTGGGAGACATGCATGATATCGAAAGATTCAATATTGTTTTTAATGTATTGGATAAACTGATCGAGAATGCCAATCTAACTATTTGTTTGAAAAAAATAATTATAAAAGTATTGCAGCAATGCATAAGAACTAATAGACAATTATTTAAAAGTTACTTAGAAAGTATTGATATCAATATATATTCTCAGATTTTTCAGCATTATTTATTCAAAGTGTGTGCTGATTTTTGCCCGGAGGCACTTAAATTATGGCGTGAATCAAGCATAGATTCTAAGTTACCATATGCTTACTTCTTACTTGCTGATGATAGATTATATAATCTGATTAGAGAAACCATAAATAAAAATATGGAAATAACTTATACAAATTATTTCATGGACAAAGATAATCTGGTAAAAATATGTCATTTATTAACTTATTGGGGATGGGATAATACAACAGATCTTGAGTATGAAAAGTTGAAAAAGCATGTTGCAGAAAAGCTGTTTTCTATTATTTTATCGAATAATATAGATAACGAATATTCTGCTATCCTTCTAAAAGAGTATGCTTATAATATTTTTTTCAACGCAGGTCAAGACTTTGAGGAGCAATATATACAATGCCGCAATACATTGATATATGATATGATAAAAGTGGTGCTGGATAAAAAAGCATTGAGCACAGATCAATATTCCGAACTACTTCAATTAAATACTGATATTAATAATAGTTGGATTTTTATTATCTCCAATATTATAGTAGTACAAGCGATGAAAACTCAACCGACAGAAACATATAATATGCTGTCTCACTTTTGGGAGAACGTAGATTTTGAAGTACAGCCACAACATCTTGATTTTTATTTGAGCGGTACGTTTTGGTCGTTGTATTTATGCAACCCCAATGATCGGGCAAAATTTGTTGGAATTTTTGAAAAAACTGTAGAAAAATATGAACGTATTCTTTTTATGTTTCCATCAAATAAACGGCGTTCTTCTATTCTGAAATTTTCACAGGAGTTTGATATTACGTTTGAAGATGGGTTTAATCCGATTGCCTTTTACTTTTATACCGCGCCATATCAAAGTATATCCGAGCAAATGGATTGGGATTATGGCAGGACTGACTTAAAAGTATATTGGGACTTGGCAAAATATATGAGCACTTTAGGAAAATATGATGATATCCTTCGCATTGTTCATGCGTTGGGTCAAATGATAAGTATTTTCCCGGAAGAAGGGTTCAGTGCGCTACAAAATATAACGGAATTTGATCATCCTGTTATCAAGAAGGGACTTATACGTATCTTTAAAGAAAATTATTTAAGAAACAGTGTAATTACTAAGAGAGAAATGGTGAGAAGCATTTATCATTTTAATGCGGATGAGTTAGATGAAATTATCTATAACTCAGACTTTTTGTTAGAAAATAGAACAATGGAACAATTACATTGGGGGAGGTTGTTTTATAATATGGAACAACTATTTCATATTGATATGTCAGAGACCTTTTTGTCTATTTTCTTACAATCAAAATCTTGTTTGGAGTTTTTGCGTGGTTTTATAAATTTATTTATAAGAGAAATTGCAGGTGATACATGATGTTACCTGCTTAATAATTATTCCTTAAATACACTATTCATATAAAAATGAAATAATTCATCAAACATACTTAATTCGTCAGCAGAGATAAAAACAGAAGGGGATAACATAATACTGGCATTGTGGAACCCTCCCGCAGTTAAAATCAGTCCACTTTTTTTGCTGTTATAGGAATAAGGCTCATTTAATGCTTTTTCTATCAATAAATGTACTTTATCTGGAGCAGGTTCACGATTTGTAGGGTTACATATATCAATGCCGGCGGCATGTCCCAGAACTTGAGCACGCGTTATGCATGGATATTCTTTTGGCAATTTGTTTATAATTTTAGCAAACAATTGACTGCTATCTTCCATTTTCTTGATTTGCTGTGAATCTTCTATTATATTAAACGTTTCCATCCCAATAGCGGTTCCCATAGGATGTCCGGAAAAAGTACAATGAGTAGAACCTGTTTGCCATATTTCTGGAGAAATGATTTTATCGCTTGCCCACACCCCTGACAATGGCCAAAGACCATTTGAAATAGCTTTTCCAAAGACGATCATGTCTGGACATATGCTATAATTTTCAAAGCTCCACATTTTACCAGTTCTGTAGAAGCCCATTTGTACTTCATCTGCTATTGTAATGATTTTATACTTATGCAATATATCAAAAAGTTGTTTAAAGTAATCTTCTTTAGGGAATACATAACCCCCTCGTCCAAGAACTGGTTCAAATATAAATGTTGAGTATTTACTTTCTTGGGAATTAACATCGTAAATTCCCAAGAATTCGCTTTCAAAAAGACGACGTATACGTTCGATACAATATAAAGAATCAAAATTCCGGTTCTGCATATCATATGCACATGCATAACAATTTGGAAATGGTATGGTATAAGTATCAATTACATTACCAAATTGCCTTGTGTATCTGTAACTGGAACTAATACTTGAGGCAGCCATTGTTCTGCCATGATAAGCCCCCTCAAAACAGATAACACCGTGATTATGTGTATAGTTAAAGGCGAGTTTTAGAGCATCGTCTACGGCCTGTGCGCCTCCGACCGTAAAATGGACTCGTCCAGACACACCGTAGTTTGACAACATATAATTACATATTTTTTCAGAAAGCAGAATTCTGCTTTCGTTCATAAACTCCGCCGCCAAAGAGGGTAAATTTTGTAGTTGCTTAATTATACATTCATTATAATATGGGTTCTGATACCCAAAATTTGAAGCACTATTGAACATTTGCATATCAAGATATTTTACATCTTGTTCATCATATAAGAAAACGCCTTCGGCACGTTTGAAGATTTTTTTAGGAACATGCTTACTGGAAGTATCGCCTTGTGAACAATAAATATTATCCTTTTCTAATAGATTTTGTACGTTAAGATTCATTTTATTTCCTTTCAGTTTTTAATTTATGTTTGATAATATGGCGTTACTTCTAAATATAAATGTATATTTTCGCATATGATAGATAACTCCTTATTACCGATAATCTGGTATTATCCTTTGTTCACCTTCATCAAGTTTCTAGGATGTTTATGAACTAAAATGTCCTTCTGCTTTGTACTTGACACATGCGTGTAAATCTCGGTTGTACTTATAGAACTATGCCCCAGCATTCTTTGTATGTATCTAATATCAACATCTTGTTCCAATAAAAGTGTAGCAAAGGAATGCCTGAACATATGTGGAGTAATGTGCTGGCTGATACCAGCAAGTTCTGCGTAGTGATTGATCATAAAGCGAACAGATTGTTCAGATAACTTATGCTGCAATCTGTTCACAAAAAAGTATCCACAAACTTCGATATCCTTTTTAAAAGTCTCTTGATATAAAACTAGAGCAGCAATAACTTCTTGGTTACCAAGCTGTATAATCCTTTCTTTGGCACCTTTTCCATAAATCAGAATGTTACTGCTTTCAAAGTCTATATCTGATGGCTTCAATGAACATAATTCAGATATTCGCATTCCGGTAGCAAAAAGTAATTCAATAACAGCAATATCCCTAATACAGCAACGAAGCTGGTATTCTGATTCAGCCAGTTCTTTTTGTGCATAAAGCGTAGAAAGAAATGTTTGAATGGAATGAAAAGGAATTGTTTTAGGAAGGAGTTTGGCTTCTCGAAAGCGGATGTCCAGCTTTGTAAAAGGATTTTCATTCAACAACTCTTTATATTCCATATGATGAAAAAAGGCTTTTAAGCTCGCAATTTTACGTTTGACAGTTTTAGGCTTATATTGTTTATGCAAATTGGTAATAAAATCGTCCACTACATTTTTAGCAAAACAATCAGATAGATCAGTACAAAATATTTCAAATTGTTTCAGATCTATCTTATAAGCCTTCAAGGTTTTGGAATCTAAGCGTTTCCGATATTCGCAGTATTCAATATATTCTGAAATATAGCTTCTCAAGGTGTTCATAAACAGACACTCTCCTTAGTTTTTTAATTAATTATGAGTGCCTGTTCATAAATTGTCTATTGGGCATCTTTAGGAATAAATTTGTTCAACATCTCCAGACAGTCCTTTGAGGTGTATCCCCACAGGATGGAACTGAGTGCCTGCACAGCTTCCGGGCGCCTGCGGTAGTAGGTTCTGTGGGAAATGTTCGCTATATGCGGCCGCAGGCTCTCGATGATTTCATCTGTATTTTGGAGCTGCTGGGGAGACAGGTAGCTGTAATAGAGTATCCAGTAATACTGCTCACCATGTTTGTGTTTGTTCCGAAGAATGTCTACTGCAGAATTTAAGAGTGTCAGCATTTTGTTGCTGCGCTCAATACTCTTGGCGTAGTCCTCAAGCCTTGTACCGCCGATGTCAGCTCCCGCAAGATAGATGGAGTCCAGAAATTCCTCAATACTGTTTCCGTATTCTATCTCAAAGGTGCTGCGTACCTGCTGGACAGCCAGTTCAAGGTTCCAGACAGCATCACGATAATTCTTCAGTAACTTCCATGTATCGTGAAACAGGGGATTCTCCTGCTCTGAGGGGATATTTTTGTTTGGTCTTGTGTTTGCCATAGTGTTTACCTTCTTTCTTGATTTTTTGTGTCAGTCTGGTTAGTGGGTGCGTGATTACTGCTTTCTGCTGGCGAAATGATGGGCGTAAGCGTCAACTCAAACCGATAGGGCATCTTGCCGTCCGGACAGACAATCTGTAGGGAATACCTTAAATCAGTTTCTTTGCAGTCGGATAAGGGATATAACTTATATTGCGTCCGGGGGCATTCGCAGCACGAAACCCCTTGTGTGGCAAGGATTTGAGCCACTTTCTGAACAACATTTTTCATGTGCGGTTTTGAAACGCAACCAGCCTGTCCTGAAACGCAGCCTTCTGCCTCCATAATCGTGATCTGCTCATCCTGAATAGCCTCTGTTTCGGGAAGAGGTAAATCCTCCGGAATATGTACGGGAACCTGAAATGTCATGGAAATTTCCTCCTTGTCGATCATTACGTCACTGATACCAAACATGGTAGACAGATAGCTGCACAGGTAGATGACGCTGCCGTGCCTGCCAGCAAAGGATACCAGTGAAAGATATTCTTTGTCTTGCAATTTGCTTAAGATCCGGCTGACCGTAGACTTCGATATGCCCCAACGCAGGGCAAGGTCGCTGAAATTCGTGAGCGGATTGCCGGTGGCATTGCGGAAGTAGACCACAGGCCCCAGTTCAGAGCCTTGCACCTGCCGGTCGTTATAGATGGCGTGTATCCACAGGTCAAGTACAATATCCATTTCCGAGCATTTGCCCATGCTGATCAGCTCATGTACGGCGGCAACCGGGAAAAAGAAAAAACCCACATCCTTCAGACATGGGTAATTGTAATCAAGCGCCGTGTTGTGCTGTTTCCAGCCGTTGATCGTGAATTTAATCAGGTGGTTTCTGCCAAGTCTGGTGTAGGTGATGTAATTTTGCTCTTGCAGGAAGTCAAGAATGGATAGTGCCTGATGCTGGAAACGTGTGCGGAACCATTCTGACAGCTCCGAGGTCTTACAGATCCATTCGCCCGGACCGACTAGATAGGAGATACCTTCTATCCGGCGGTAGGAGGAGCGGAAGTTGGCATAGGAGCAAAGCGTCATGTAATAAAAAAGATAGGAACTTCCGTTTGTACGGATGTCCCTATCTTCCATAAGGCTGCGGATGAACTCACGGTAAATGCGGCACCGTGGGTAGTCCACAATTTGTTTGATTTCTAATTGGTAGTCCAAGATGGTATCCTCCTTTGATAAAAACAGACACCCACAATGGGGTGCCTGCTGATATTGTGTTTCGACAATGAGAATGGATTGCATTCATTGCATTAAAATTGCATTTTTTCAGTTTCTGATATTTGTTTATATTGCTTTATACCTCTTGAAATCGCCGTAAATTCGTTATATTCTCTTAATATACGGTACTGTCTGTATGGAGTTCGAGTAACGGATAAAATCCCGGAAATGCTGATAAAATGGGCGTTTCCGGGATTACTTTATGCTTGTTGGCTCTAAAATGGCTCTAATTGTTTTCGGAAGCGTTATTCTCCGAGTAGTAATGGAACGCTTTTACGATATAATCAGAAGCCCCCTCTCCATATTTGTTATCAGTCATGTTTTTGATATAATCGCTTGAATATGTGTCGATAAGAACATTGATATAGGGCTTACCGGGGGATACGCTGGCGCTGTTTTCCTGTATAAGCTGCAATAGTTCGTGTACAATGGATTGTATTTTAGGGGAGGAAACATCTTCTGACAAATCGGCGGTTAGTCTGCCATACAGAATATCAGATTGTTTTCCAATTTCTTTTACTTCTTCCGTTAATTGTGTTTCCATGAGTTCAGAGAAATGCTCTAAATTATGTTTCATGGCTTCGGTGTATTTTTCAATACTGCCGAATTGTTGAATAGCAAGTTTAGCTACCTCTGCTTCATCATCTTTAATTTTTTGAATAAACATATCAAAATTTTCAATACTTCCCCAATGCTTGATAACATCATCAGTGCCGTTATTTTTAAAATCCTCTAATGCGGTAATGTAATCAGACAGGTCAAATTCTTTAAAACTCATACATTGCTCTCCTTTCTCTAAGCGGCTAAGAAGCTGTATAAGTTTGTCTGTCCGATTGCGCTTCAGCAAAAGCAACTCTTTTTGCCTTTTGAAAGCCTTAATTCTGTCAAAGTCGGGTTTTTGCAGAATTTCTTTAATCTCTTTCAGCTTAAATCCCAATTCCTTAAAAAACAGGATTTGTTGTAGCTTTTGCAAGGCTTCATCATCATATAGGCGATAGCCGGATTCGGTCAATTCGCTTGGCTTTAACAATCCAATCTCGTCATAGTATTGTAGTGTTCGTGTGCTTATGCCTGTTAATTCTGCAACTTGGCTTATGGTTCGCATACTTATCAGCTCCTTAAATTTGTGAAGAAGCAAGACAGAGATTGCCAGCTTATATCTATTCTGCTCCTATGAGAAAAGAATACAGTATCACGTTACGTGGAAGTCAATACTTTTTGCTCAAAAATTTTTCATTCATTTTCGGGATAAATTTTTACAGATATACCCTTAACACCCTTTTTGACAATCTTACTGTCATCAAGAATACTCTGCTTAACAGCGTCTAAATCCTTTGAGAGTGCTTCAATCGCCCGTTGGTGTTCTTCTTCTGACGAGAAGCGTTCCGTATCATTCAAAAGGTTCTCCTGCAATTCCCTTGCTTTCATGTATACGCCCAACTTATGATTGAGCAGGGAGTTCTGAAAGGATATTTTGATTGTAGCGGGATTGAAACTTCCGTCCTCGTACCTCTCTGCTTCAAAATTCATATCTAATTGCTCGTCCATTTTCAAAATCAAAGACAATACATCTGACACTGTTTCTATATCAAAATCCATGAAAACATTGATACTGATACCCAAAGCATTTGCAATTTTCATCAGTTGGTCGGGCTTGGGATTGCGAATGCCATACTCATATTTTTTTATTGTGGCGGAATTGATGCCGGAAAGCTGACCGAGCGTTTCCTGTGATATGCCACGCAAATTCCGAAAGTGTTTAATCTTTTCCCCGGTAGTCATGCCAAAACCTCCATTTTTTGTGATTTTCGTTAGTGCTTAGTTCAATTCTATCATATTAGGACACATTTGTGTATAAAAAATTAAAATAAATACTTGACGTTCACAAAAGTGTACCGTATAATAGAAACACAAAGGTCACATATGTGTACCTAAAATAAAAAAAGAAAGGATAGGACTATATGGAGAATGGAAAGAAAATGTATGTAACAGCAGAGGAAGCGGCTGAAATGCTTGGCGTATCAACGGGTTATGCCTACAAGATTATCCGGGGGCTGAATGAGGAACTGAAAGCAAAGGGCTATCGGACAATCTGCGGCAAAGTCCCGACAAAATACTTTGAAGAAAAATTCTACGGTCTGACCGTAGCCATGTAGGAAAGGAGAGATTTTATGTCAGCGACAAGGGACGGAAAGATGTGGCGTTGCCAGTTCTATTATAAGGACTGGCAGGGTGTAAGCCACAAGAAGAACAAGCGGGGATTTAAGACAAAAGCGGAAGCGGAACAGTGGGAACGTGACTTTCTGCAACAGCAGCAGAGAAATTTAGACATCAATTTTGAAAACTTCGTGCAAATCTATTATGAGGATATGGAACACCGTCTGCGTGAAAATACCATGCGTACAAAGAAATTCATTATTGACTTGAAAATCATTCCGTATTTCAAGAAAAAGAACATGAATGAGATTAAGGCTTCCGACATTCGGGCTTGGCAAAATGCACTGATGAAAAAAGGATATTCAGAAACATATCTGAAAACGGTCAATAATCAGTTGTCGGCTATCTTCAATTATGCGGTTCGGTACTATGACTTGAAAGACAATCCATGCAGGAAAGCCGGGAGTATTGGAAAAAGCCATGCCGGGGAAAAGGAGTTTTGGACGAAACAGGAATTTAAGCAGTTTCTTGTGACTGTGGAGAACAAGCCGGAAACAAAAATGACGTTTCTGCTCCTTTACTGGACGGGAATGAGGATTGGAGAATTACTTGCCCTTACTTACAATGATATTGACTTAGAGAAGCGCACCATTTCCGTAAACAAGTCCTATCAGCGGATAGAGGGCAGGGATATTATCACACCGCCCAAAACGCCAAAGAGCAAGCGTATCATAACGATACCGCCGTTTCTGACAGAGGAATTAAAAGAGTATACTTCGCACTTATACGGAATTATGGCAGACGAAAGAATGTTCCGTTTTACAAAATCCTATATGGAGCATGAGATTATCAGAGGTATCAAAGCTTCGGGAGTGAAAAGAATACGCTTGCATGATATTCGTCATTCCCACGCTTCGTTACTTGTGGAAATGGGTTTTACGCCATTAGCGATTGCGGAACGGTTAGGGCATGAGAAAATCGAAACGACATTAAATACTTATTCGCATTTATATCCCAATAAGCAGGGAGAACTTGCAGATAAATTGGAGATGGAGAACAGCAGGGAGGAAGAAGAATGAGCGGAGTGCATAAATACCCGACAATCAGCTTTCGTATTTCCCCCAGAGAGAGGGAGGAAATCGAAGCAAGGATTTTAGCAAGCGGACTTTCAAAGAAAGATTATTTTGTCCGTTCCTGCATTTATAACCGGGTATGCGTAGTCGGTAAAAAAGAACTGGTTTATCAGTTGGTAGAGGAACTAAAGATAATGCAGACCAATATCCGGGAAGTGACGGAACAGTTTGAAAAGACAGAGGTAGATTTAACGCCGGAGGGATTGGAAGATATGCGGAATGACTGTCTTGATATGCTGAAAGCTATTCTGTGGGTGCTGGACGGAGCAAAATATCTGTGGCAGGGAAACACCAACAGAGAAGAAAAAAGCCCCGACAGCGGCAACTGTTAGGGCTGTGATAACTGGAAAATCTCTGTTATCAACCTCACAATATCAGTATAGCAGAGGTTTCTTCCAGTGACAACAATTTTCAGAAATGGAGGGCATTATGGAAGAAACAAAAATAGAATTACAGTTGATTAAATTGTCGGAGATACAGTCGCAGGAAGTTTCTTGGCTGTGGTTTCCGTTTATCCCTTATGGCAAGCTGACAATCGTACAAGGCGATCCGGGGGACGGAAAAACAACATTTATACTCAATATAGCGGCGAAGCTGTCTAAGGGAGAAAGTTTAGACAGTGGAATGAATTTTACAGAGCCTTTGAATGTCATCTATCAGAGTGCGGAGGACGGTCTTGCCGATACGGTAAAGCCCCGATTGGAACAGGCGGGGGCAGACTGTGAGAAAATCTCGGTCATTGATGAAAAGATAAAATCACTTTCCATGATAGATGAACGCTTGGAAGAAGCTGTTATAAAGACAGGTGCAAAGCTGTTGATTTTAGACCCGATACAAGCCTATTTGGGCGGCGGTATGGATATGAACCGAGCAAACGAAGCAAGGGATATGACGAAGAAATTAGCGGCACTGGCAGAGAAATACCAGTGTGCGATTGTTCTTGTCGGGCATATGAACAAAGCGGCAGGAAATAAGGCGGCATACCGGGGAATGGGTTCGATTGATTTCTTTGCAGTCGCTAGAAGTGTTTTGTTGGTCGGCAGGGTAGAGGGAGAGGAAAATATAAGGGCAGTGGTGCAGATAAAAAACAACCTTGCGGCGTTCGGACACCCGAAAGCATTTGCACTGTCGGAGGATGGTTTTAGGTGGCTAGGGGATTATGACATTACCGCTGATGAAGTGTTAGGTGGCATTGCCCCAAAAGCAAATAAAATGGAGCAGGCGAAGCGTCTGCTTCGGGAACTGGCAGAAACAAATAATGCCATGCAGAGCAATGAGATTTTCAATTTAGCGGACGAACAGGGCATATCGAAGCGAACACTGGAAAATGCGAAGAAAGAGTTAGGTGTCCGAGCGAAGCGCATAAACAACACATGGTATTGGGAACTGGATAAAATCAGACAGTGACGGACAGGCAAGGCAACAGCGCAACAATGCAG
>VSNH01000215.1 GCA_009774215.1 Lachnospiraceae bacterium | reverse complement strand
TTGCTGAAAAGGAAAAAGCTAAAAGAAAATATAAAAATGCAGTAGTGGATGATGCAACGATTGATGATATTCTGCTGATGTATGTGAAAGGAGTGCAAGCTGAATGAGAAGCCTTATTTTAAAAGATTTATATAATATTGGACATAATGCAAAGTCTATGCTGTTTGTTCTGGTGGTATTTGCGGTTGTCCTTATCCCGGCATCGGGTGTTGAATCATATACCTTTGTATGTGCGATATTGTGCAGCATGATGATTGTGACCACATTTACTTTTGATGATAATTCAAAATGGACACGATATTCCATGATAATGCCAGTATCAAAAAAGGATTTAGTTGGTGGAAAATTTGTTGTTTTGGCAATCTTCTGCCTGATTGGAAGTCTATTCGGGCTGGCAGTATCAGCAATCGCCGGATTGGCTTTGAAAAAGATTACTTTTGACCTTGTTGGAATTGGAAAGCTGCTATTTATAACTTTGATAGCATTGGTAATATCTCTTGTTTTTGGAAGTATATCAATTCCTCTTGTATTCAAGTTTGGGGCAGAAAAAGGGCGAGAGTTATTGTTGGTGTCCTTTCTTATTCCTGCGGCAATTTGCTTTGGAGTATATCAGTTACTTATTTTATTAGGTATCGAAATAACAGACCTGCTTATATTTGTTCTGCTATGTTGTTCGCCGATTATTGCTTTGGTCTGGTGCTATATAATGTATCAAATTAGTTGTCGAATTTTTGCAAAGCAAGAATTATAATCTGAAAACAGTTTGGAGGTGTATTTATGAAAGGCAAGAGATTTGATATCACAGAGACAGAGGGCGGTGTGAAAGGTCTTTATGTGATTGTCGATAAAGAAACAGGTGTAAATTATCTTATGGCGAAATTTGGGATTACCGGGGGACTATGCCCGTTACTTGATAAAGGCGGTAAGCCGATTATCAGCAGGCAGCAAAACTATACCGCTTAGGAACAAAGCTATCAAAGAATATAGGAAGAAAAAGGAGCAGCAAACTTCAAATGACAATGGGGATTTCAGTAGCAGGTTCTATTTTAGGGGTTGTATTTACAAACAAGGCGTATTCTTTCGTCCCGATTCCCGATAAAAGTTTACTATGTCTTTTTCCGATGATACAGATTCCTATGATTTATGGAAAAACATTTTCTTCCGATGATTACCAAATGGCACTCATTTGATTGAAAACGGAGTATGTATTAGCGGCTCTATATTTCCTTTCCTTTTAGATGATAATATGAAATTTGAATAGCTATTGATAATACTGATATAGCAACGAAATACTTACACAGCGTCAGAGCGTATAGAAACCAGTCTATGCGCTCTATTTTTATGTAAAGGAGCAGAGAATATGGCAGAAACCCAAAACGAGCAACAGCCCCACAGTTTCAAGCGAAAGTTGGGGAACACCACTTACACCGTCAAGGTACATTTCAGTTAAGACACTGACAAAACCTTTAAGGACAGAGTGCAAAAGCTGATTATCAATGAGTGCCTTGAAAAAAATCAGAAATAATCCACGTCAACACTTTACACCATTTATCAGAGCTGACCGGAGGGAAGGGCATGTTAGCCGACAGTCCGAGATGCCGCATTTCCGTAAAAGAGAAACTTGCCGAGATGCGTGAGAAGGCATATGGGCAGAAAATACCGGAGCCGGATAAGGCAAAAAACAAAGAGGAATGTTTATAAAATTATCAGCAAATAAAAACATCAAAAGCAGGGGCAGACAGGGAAACTTATCTGCCCTCTGCTTTTATGGAGAAAAAGGAGAGATAGCCATATGGCAGACACTAGAACTGAAAAACAGAAAGTAAAAGAGATAACGGACAGGCTGGAGGAAGGTTTGAAGGAGCTGTTTGAGGGGGAGAAATATAAAAGCTACCTGAACACCATGTCAAAGTTCCACAATTACAGCGCAAACAATATCCAGCTTATAGAGATGCAATGCCCGGATGAGACATACGTTGCCGGGTACAAGGCATGGCAGAGGAATTTTGAACGCCATGTAAACAAGGGCGAGAGGGGTATCCGTATCCTTGCGCCCGCACCTTACAAAATCAAAGAGGAACAGGAAAAGATTGATCCGGTGACAAATGAGCCTGTGCTTGACCGGGACGGGATGCACGTCATGGAGGAAGTGGAGATAAAGATACCCGCCTTTCGTGTTGTCACAGTGTTTGATTATTCACAGACAGACGGGAAAGAACTTCCCGGACTTGGCGTGAGCGAGCTGCATGGGGATGTGGAGCGTTACCGGGATTTTATGGAAGCGTTAGAGAGGATTTCCCCTGTCCCAATCCGATATGAGGAAATGGAGGGTGACAGGAAAGGATATTTTATTGATTTAAGCCGCCCTATTGCCATTAAAGAGGGCATGAGCGAAGCGCAGACCGCAAAAACCGGAGTCCATGAAGTGGCACACGCAAAACTCCATGCAAGGGAAGCGGAGCAGGATACGGAGGAAAGCAGTTTATAAAGACCGGGAAACGAAAGAGGTGGAAGCCGAGAGCGTTGCTTACACCGTATGCCAGCATTTCGGGATTGACACGTCTGATTATTCTTTCGGGTATATCGCCGGATGGAGCAGCGGAAAAGAAATGCCGGAGTTGAAATCTTCCCTTGACACGATACGCCGGACTTCCTCAGAGCTGATAAAGGGGATTGAAACGCAGCTTTTGGAAATTGAAAAAGAACGTGCTGCAGAACAGGCACAGGAGGATATGATTCTGCTTGTGGCGAATACTGACCGTTCAGAATATGACCTTTTGAGCGTTAAGGGCATGGAGAGGACGGAGCTTTTTAATTCGTTGTTTGCCATGAAAGACGATGACAGGCAGAGCGTGGAAGCCTGCCTTGAAAGAGCCGGGGCATGGGTAACGCTGCTTGCCAATGAACGGAGCGAGGAAGTGGGGGAATATCATTTAGATTACGCTTACAATACGGATACCCATGAGATAACCGATTTTAAGGCATTACAGGAAGAACGGGAGAAAGCTAATATTCCGATTGAGTATGGCGATGTGGTTGTGAGAATCTCCACGCCGGACAGCGGGGAATATGAAACAATTAAAATCACAAATATGCAGTCAGAAGTGGCAAATGTTGTATATTCTATTCCATTTTTGCAAGAAAATGAGTGGAATGGAAATGTTCTGGACTATCTGCAGGAGAAAGGGTTTGAGTTTGTTCCGATTATGAGAACCGGGGGAGTAAATGACGGTTATCCGCAGTTCTATGATTTTGATGTGGATATGAGCGAATGGGAAGTGCATACCGCTTCGGAACTTCCGGCAACCGTACAGGCGGAACAGCTCATTAACCGCATGGAATTTCACAGATCGGTGTATGGCACCGATGAGCGCAACCTGATTATGAACCACGCTTATAAGCTGGATGATATGTATAAGACAACTTCCCTTGCCCATTCCCTTGCGGAGCAGAAAGACGATTTACCGATGCTTCTGGAAACAATCAAGGCGGCGGAGGAAGAAATTGACTTCCTTCCGGACGGTATGGTGGGATTGTCGCAGATGCACGAATACGGGTATTCTTGGGATGAAATGCTCCCTCTGACAAAGGACAGGGCATCGGAACTGTTCGGGGAGGATGTGTCAGTGTACCAGCTCCACGCAGACGGTTCAGAAACGCTTGTGGAGGACAGGGCGGCATTACAGGGGCATGACGGGATGTTCGGCGTGGAAAAAAGCGATTGGAGCGCTTATCTGGAATACCAGTCCATGAAGCAGGAATTAGAGGACAGCGAACCCAACCGGGAAGCACAGCTTTTGTATGGCAATGAGAGCAGGTTTGGCATCTATCAGCTTAAAGATACGGAGGAAACAAGGGATATTCACTTTATGAATATGGATTACCTTGAAAGAGAGGGGATTCCGGTTTCCAGAGAGAATTATACCCTTGTCTATACCGGGGAGCTTACGGAGGGCATGAGCCTTGAGGATATTTATACCAAGTTCAACATAGACCACCCGGCAGACTTTACCGGGCATTCCCTTTCTGTGAGTGACGTGGTGGTGCTGCATCAGGACGGGGAAAACACAAGCCATTATGTTGATTCCGTTGGTTACAGGGAGATACCGGAGTTTACAAAGGAGCTTTCGGTATCGGCGGAAATCAGCACAGAAAAAGATGCAGTCAGGGAGGAAACAGCTGAAATCCCGGCAGAAGCAGCGGAAGAACATACAGCGGCAGAAAATACAATGGCAGAGCCGGACAATGACAAAGTTTCCTATTATGTCATTGAGGATTTATCCACTTGGGCGGAGAATAGCCCGGAAAAAAGCAGGCTGGAGCGTTTTGAGAGCCTTCCGGAAGCAATGGCAAAATTCACAGAGTACCGGGGAAGGGAAACAGAGGACAAGCCGGATATGGCGAGGGCAACTTTCGGCTTTCATGTCAATGGCAACGAATTTGACCTGATCCACGTCAGAAACCATGAAAACTGTCTGTCACTGGATTTTACGCACAGCAAGGCGGCGGTGGAAAGCAGCCGCTTCATGGAGGATTTGCAGACTTTAAATCACGAGGTCGGCTTTGACAAGGTACGGGTTCACCGGG
>VSNH01000214.1 GCA_009774215.1 Lachnospiraceae bacterium | reverse complement strand
GAACAGCAGGTCAAGGCAATGAAGAAGCGTCTGGAGGAAGCGGAGAATTTCTATGGAAGCATCCGAAAGGTGCGGCATGAGATGAAGAACCATATGGCAAATATCAAAGGCCTGGCAGGAGCCGGGGAGTATGGGGAAATAGAGGACTATGTACGGCGGATGGACGAAACCATGCAGGAACTGGAATATAAGTATGTGACGGAAAATGCGGTCACAGATGTCATCATCAATGACAAATGCCGCAGGGCGGAAAAGGCAGGAATCCGGTTTGATGCAGATTTCCGGTATGGAGGGGAAATCCCTGTGTTTGATATGGGAATCATCCTGAACAATCTTTTGGATAATGCTATTGAAGCCTGTGAAAAACTGGAAACAGGTAAAGGATTTATACACCTTTCGTTAAAGCAAAAAAAGCAGTTTTTATTGCTGGAAGTTGAGAACAGCTTTGACGGGGCTGTACCTGTGCAGTCGGGCGGAGGTTTGGCTTTGCCTACAACGAAACAGAGTATCCTGCCGGGGATTATTGCGGAACATGGGATTGGGCTGGAGAACGTGCGTGATGTGGCAGAGAAGTATTTCGGCGGTGTAAATATAAAAGTGAAAGGGGATGTGTTCCATGTGACAGTCATGCTGCAGCAGGGGGAGAAGGGAGAAGATAAGTAAATGGCTATGCATGAAATGAAACTCTAAAATAGATTAAAGTGGAGGATTAAAAAATGGCTATCAGTGGAGTAGGACAGAATTTTTATCGGAACAATGTGGAAACAAAGGGAAACACGAAAAATGTGAACAATACGGAAAAGTTTGCACTGGAAAAAACAGGCAGTACACGGGAATTATCGGAAGCGGAAGAAATGGAGCTGTTTAAGAAGGAATTTTATGCAGAACTTGATAGAATACCACGAGACAGAACCATAGCAAATGTAGCAGTTAATATATCGGAGGAAGCATTTAAAAATATGAAAGCTGATCCAAAGTATAGGGAACAAATGTTGTCTGTAATCAGGCGTGATATGACTGGCTCTGTCGCTCCGGCTCCAGACTGTTCTTTGGTGATTACGGTAGGAGCCACAGCCAAAGATTATAGGGCAGATGGATGGTCTGTTAACAATGATTCAGAGTTTTATGCACGTTCACAGGATAGTTTTTATAAGAAAACAAGCGGGCAAAAGGACAGGCAGAAGGAGTTGCTGGAGGAATATCTGGAAAAGCGGGCGCAGGCTAAGAGACAGCAGCAGGAGATGTTGGATGAAAAGGTTGCAAAGGCGGAGCAGGAGAGAAGCAGGCTGGCAAAGGCATGGGCTGGTGAAAGGCAGATGGCGGCGGCATCCAATGCTTATGATGCAAATGTCATGACTGAAACAGCGGCAGGCGGAGATACGCTGCTTGGTTAATGAAGGGCATCATGCCCGGACTTACCATAAGGGGGCATGGGTGGTTCCGAATGACAGAGGGGCCGCCGTTACGATAAGTATAATAATTTTAGTAATCAGGAGGACAAAGACTATGGCAATGGAAATTACAAACAATTACAATAACTATGCGGCAAATTACGCTGATACTACGAAAAAATCTGGTAGTAATGCGACAACGGAGATAAAGACAAGAAGCAAAGGCAAGGTACAGGAATACTATGACCAATTATGTAAGAAATTTCCGCAGATAAATATTAATTCGAGTAGGGGCATTGCAGATGGCGGTAAAAATAATATCGTTTTGAACCTCTCCAATGACTGTTTGAAAAAAATGGCAAGTGATCCGGACTTTGCAAGAAAAATCGAAAATGACATAGCGGGCATACCAGCAGCGCATGAGCAGATGTTTGCTAAGGCAAAAAGTGACGGGATACATGGGTTTGCCGTGAGGATCAATGCAGATGGAAGTATGCAATGCTCCTGTAGTGGTTCAACAAGAACCAGTGGCTCAAAACAAAGCGCATCCATACTGAATACGGAAAAAAGCCGGAAAGAAAGATTAGAAAAAAAGCGTGAGGAGAGAAAAAATTTAGAAGAAAAAGCAGCGAAACAGCGGGCAGAAAGAAAAGAGCAGATGGATAAACTGACGGAAGAGGGAGAAGCAGAATCGTTCACGATATCTGCCACTGGTATGGATATGAAAAGCGTCACGCAGAACCTCATAGCAGCGGTTTCTGGTACACCAGTGCCTACAGGGGTAAGTTTTGATATAAAGGCGTAAGAAATATTTTGCAGCAGACTGTTTAGGCATATTGCAAGGGGCAGATGTGGCTCTGACTGACAGAGGGCTGTTACATAAAAGAAATCGGAGGACATGAAAAATGCGTGTCAGCAGAATAACGGCATTACTGATTACGGCAATGATGATTCCCGCGATCAGCGGATGCACCACACAGGGAAGCCCCGCCCCGGATGCCGTGCATCAGATTGAGGATGGCGGTTCGGCGGTCTATGATGATGACCCGATAGCGGTGGAGCCGCAGCTTGACGAAGATGAGCTGGACGGGGATTTGGATGAATCCAACGTGCAGGGGGAGATCATTTCGGCGGAACCGCATAAAGGGAGTGCGGAGTGAAAAAAGCCAATTTTTTGGACATATTCAAAAAGCGGATAAGAATTGTAAATAATTTCAGCGAAAGGAGATGTTGGAAATAGAGTTAGGCAGTGTGCTTGTAGGAAGAAATAGACTGCTCGGACTTATTATAAGGGAGCGGGTGTGGCTCTGACCGACAGATGGGCCGCTGTATTGAAGATGGAGGATATTTAAAAATGAGTGTTAATGGAATTGGAAGTAATTATTGTTATATGGGGGCTGCTGCAAATCATGTGCAGGAAAAGGTATCTGAAACAAATGCAGGCAGAAAAGTGGCGCAGCAACCAGTTAATCTCTCTATTTCTGATGAAGGGCGAAATATGCTGCGGGAAATGGCAAACAAATTTGAGCCTGACTCGGATTATGTCAATGCAAGGGATCTGACAATACAAAATACAAATGAGGTAGCATGGGAACATTATACGGCAATGAGGGGAATCAGCAGCCAGACATTAAGAGACGGAAACTATAATGTGGAAGATGTAATGAAATCAATCATGGATACATATGAGGCCCGTTATAATGAAATCGTCAAAGAACATGAAAATGGAGACCGTGAAGTTTCCTATGAACTTACGGGGAAAAGGTCTCTTACGCTTGAAGAAGATTTGGCTGGACTGGATGCGGCTTTTAAGATGCGTCTGGCAAATCTGGAAGGATATATTACCTGTCAACAGACAAACAAAGCCTTTGAAAAGCCGGACAACTCTTGGTATTTCAATAGAAACAGTTCCCGAAATGAAGGAAAAACACAAGAAAGGATTCAGTTTTTCGACACAGAATATCGGGATTCGGCAGTGTCGATAATGGAGCAGACAAGAGAAAAGTTTTTGGCGGCGTTCAAGAGTTTTGGTTACAAAAAAGGAACAGCGATAGGCATATTTGCAGATGTACTGAATGAGCATACAAGTTTTGTGGCAGATACTCAAAAGCTTTTCAGGTAGATTGAGATGGAGATACCCCTAAGGTTCCGTATCTCCAAAAAGAAGCAAGGGTAGACTTTGGGCAGATCAGTGAGGAGGTGAGACCGGTATGGAATTTAGCTGGGAAACATAGGTAAAATGTAATTATGAGGTAATGAACCGCTCGGACTTATTGCAAGGGAGCGTGTGTGGCTCTGACCGACAGAGGGGCTACAATAATAAAAATAATGGAGGACATTTAGAGATGAGCATTAGCGGAGTAGGACAAAATTATTATCAGAACAATGTGACATCAGCGAAAAACAAAAAGAACATGAACGGCACGGAAGAAACAGGCGGTATGCGGGAATTAACAGAAGCGGAAGAAATGGCAGCTTTCAAGAAGGAATTTTACGCAGAACTTGATAGGATACCACGGGACAGAACCATAGCAAATGTAGCAGTTAATATATCGGAGGAAGCATTTAAAAATATGAAAGACGATCCGGAATATAGGGCAAAGATAATGTCGACGCTTCAACGTGATCTGACTTCATCTTTTGCCCCGCTAAAAGCGTCATTACTTATAACGGTAGGCGCAACCGAGAAAGATTATAGGGGAGATTCATGGTCTGGCCCCAATAATGATTCAGAGTTTTTTGCACGTTCTCAGGACAGCTTTTTTAAGAAAACAAGTGGGCAGAAAGACAGGAATAAGGAACTGCTGGAAGAATATCTGGAAAAGCGGGCGCAGGCTAAGAGACGGCAGCAGGAACTTTTGGATGAAAAGGCTGTAAAGGCGGAGCAGGAACGAAGCAGGCTGGCAAAAGCATGGAACAGTGAGAGGCAGATGGCGGCGGCATCCAATGCTTATGATGCAAATGTCATGACGGAAACTGCTATAGACGGGATTATATAGGAGAGGGTGAAATAATGCAGGTCAATTCGTCCAAGGGTTCATTACAGAACAGATATTTTTCAGGAACAGGAAGTATAGGCGGTATCCATCTGCCCGACTTCAATGACAAATATGTTTTCTCCAAAAAGAAAAGCGGCATCAGTGATGAGGAATACCGGAAGCAGATTCGGGAACAGGCATATGAGGATTTTGCAAAAGGGCAGTTCCAGAACAAATCCGAAGGGTTTAACAGGCTGATGAAAAACTACACATCAGAAGTATCCCCGGACAGAAAAGGAATCATCACTTCCGGCCTGAAAGCTATTTCCAAAAACAGGCGGAATGTGCTTAAGCCGATAGACTTTGTGGCAACGCTGCTGGAAGGGAAAGTAAAATATCAGAAACTGCCATCAGGAAACAGCGATTACATAGAGTTTTACGATAATAGCGGGGAAATGGTAGCGACTTATTCCAATAATGGGTGGACGATGTATACCACCAATGCGGAGGCTACCAGACAGACGGAAATGTGCATGATTTATAACGAGGCATGGGGAAATGCAAAGAGGGGCATTCCGCTGGCGGGTGAAGAAGTGGTGAATGCGGAAAATCCGCAGAATAGCTTTGACGCAAAAGCATAGCAGGAAATAAAACTTATGGGTACATATCCCCAATAAGCCATAGCCGGACAAGGCAGGGCAGGCATCCCCGGCGTTCCGGCGGATTGGGGAACCGGGGAGCAGTGCGGACAGTGAGCCGTAATATTGAAAACAATGGAGAATTTGAAATGGGAGTTAATTCAGTAAATGATGCAGGTTCCGCATATGGAGCGGCTTTCAGGAACAAGCCGGTATACTTCATGACGGGAAAAGAGACGGAGGCATTTTTTGACGGGAGGCTGCGAAGGAACATGGAGCTGCGGGAGGACACCTGTACCCTCAGCAGCAATAACACTTACCGCAGGCAGCATACCACTTATGAGGTTTCCGATAAGGACAAAGGCAGCACATTCCTGGATTTGAATTTTCTGATCAAGGACGAGACCAGCAGCCTGAAAGGGAATCTCAGCGATGATAAGGATGTGGATTTCTATAACTTTTCCATTCCATTTATGAACTTCCAACGGAATTACTTTGGTGTTGAAGCTTACATTGATATGCCGGAGGGCTGTGATTACGACCTTACCCTGTATGACGAATACGGCAACCAGGTGGGGAAGGCAGAGTGGGACGGAGAGGGGCGGAAGAAGCTGACCGTCCCTAATTGGGATATCAATACCAATAAATACTGCCTTAAGGTAGAAAACGGAAACGGGGAGGAGGTTTCCCCGGATGATTATTACAAGATCAGTTTCCATGTTTCCGAAAACAAAGAGCATGAAAAGACTGATGCCGTCAGGGAAGCATATGGGAATCTCCACAGCGCATACAGCCGGAAGGATGAAAACTGGAGGGAATATCTTGACCAGTATAATGCAGTCCTGCGGGAGACGGAGCAGAATTATTTAAAAGAGCTGGAGCAGCTCCACCAGAAGCAGTTTGACAGCCTGCCGGAAGAAAAGAAGTATAGAGGCGGGCGCACCGTCGATGAACTGCTGCAGGACATGGCGGAGGGGAAGGGCTTAAATGATGCGGAACTGGAGTATGTGAAGATTTTTGCCAACCTGAAAGACATGGAAAAGGCGCAGAATAAAGCGGAGCTGAAAAACAGCTTTTCAGATGATTTTGTTAAGGATTTGGAGGGGATGGGAATTTCACGTGATGACATAGAAGGTATGCGTGTAAGGATTGGAAGCAATGGGGATGTGTCCGTGGACGGGATAGAGGATAGCGCCGTCCGGGAACAGGTGCAGAAACTGATAGATGAAAAGTATGGTGATCGGATGTACCAGTATTACATAGGGATTGCGGACAGCGTGGGGAACCTGTCCTCCAACACATACCGGTATGCCACGGATGTGCAGGAAGTCCGGCGCTACCTGAAGGGCGTTACGGGGGAGGACATTTCCTTAGAAAATCTTTATCTGACGCCTGTGTAGACCGTCAAATTCCCATCTGCCCATTTCCCTTTTTTTCGTCAAATAAATATATCTGGTGAATAAGTTAATCT
>VSNH01000213.1 GCA_009774215.1 Lachnospiraceae bacterium | reverse complement strand
GAATAGGAAAAAGGGCCTGTGAGCCCTTTCCTCATTTCTCCTTAGTGCAGTTTCAGTAACCGGGATATGTTTTCCCCTAATGCCATTTCCGCCGTCCGCTTGTCCGGGCTTACAAATTCGATGAGCTGCCTGTATAAATATGGTTCCCCATAAGGTGCATCCGAACTGTAAAGGCATCTTTCCGGTAGTTCGACCAATGCCATTTTTGTGGCAATGGAGGCAAAAGCCGCCGAAAGGTCTAAGTATACATTCCCATGCCCTTTCGCAAATTTTATGACCTCCATCCAGTTTGATCCGCCCAAATGACCGAAGATAACGGGAATGTCGGGATATTTTTCACATAAGGACATCAGCAGTTTTATCCCGTCCATCATAACCGGATGGAAAGTATGTACCCAGACCGGATATATCTTTGTAGTCATCAATGCCTGAAATACAGTGTCCAACTGCATGATCTGCTGCTCGTTTCCGGGTGTAAACTCCCCGATTCCGTACAGTGAATTGGAAGTAATCTGTGCATCAATCCATTCTTCCGTTTCCTCCAGCCCCATCCCTAGAGGAACGGAACCAAATCCCAAAAAGTGTTCCGGGTATTCCTTTACGGCTTCCGCAACTTCCGAGATGTTCTTTTTCAGGCGGCGGATGTTATCCTCCTTACTGTTCGCTCCTGCCAGAATTTTATTCAGGGCTGCCATTTCTTCTTCCAGTTCCTTTAATGTGCCGGCATTCTCCGGATGCGGCGCGGTGCAGAATAATACCGTCTTATCCACTCCCGCCGCATCCATTTTATCCAACTGCATTTTTACGGGGAACATGATATGTTCGTGGCCGTCTATCACCATTTTCAGAACCTCCTTGACAATTTTGGTATATTGACGTTAGCATTAAGGATAGCTAAAATCAAGTACGCACTTTTTTGAAATAAGGTTTCCTTTTTGAAACCGTGCGTGGAAAGGGGCAATACATAATGGCAAAGGTGCAGGCAGTGGATGAGCAATGCCCGGTTGAACTTGGGCTGAATATCCTTAGCGGAAAATGGAAACTGAAAATATTATGGCATCTCTCCAAAAGCACAATCCGTTTTAATGAATTACAGCGGCTCTTGGGCAACATCACCACCAAGACGCTGACAGAGCAGCTCCGGGAATTGGAGGAACAGGGAATCATCCTAAGAACTGTTTTCCCGGAAGTCCCTCCGAGGGTTGAATATTCGCTTAGCGAAATAGGATGCACCCTGAAACCGATTTTAGGTGGGCTGTGCGAATGGGGAAAGACCTATCAGGAATACCAACGAAAATAAAACTATATAAAGAAGGACTGTCCATGCAGCCCTTCCCCTTCGTCCCACATCCCTTATATCGTTTCGTAGGAAACCAGTTCTTCCACCGGGATTCTGGTCTGTGAATGGCGCTCCGGGTCTGCCGCTTCCTCGTCCGAATACCCGACTGCAAGGATATTGACCGGTTCCAGATCATCCGGCAGTCCGAACTCCCTGCTTATCACATCCGGCTTGAAATAACATATCCACACGGAGCCGAGCCCTAATTCCGTTGCCTGCAGCATCATGTGGTCTGTCAATATGGAGGCGTCTATGTCGGCGGTCTGCTTCTTATCAAACGGGCGCACCCATGCCTTTCCGTGGTCGGCGCAGACGATGACCGCCAGCGGCGCTCCGTAAAGGTTCGCCCCTTTCCCAATCTTCGCAAGCCCCTCTCTGCTCTGCACGACAATCAGGCGGATGGGCTGCAGGTTGGCTGCAGTCGGCGCAACATGGGCGGCCTCAAGAATCTTTTCCAGCTTTTCCTCCTCCACCTTTTTGTCCTGATAGCCCCGGACGGAATAACGCTTCTTTGCAATTTCGATAAAATCCATAGTGGCAAATCCTCTCTTTCTATTGTATACTGAACGTGTTGGTTAACCGTTGTCCCTATTTTAGCAGGACACAATTGTAACGCGGCAAAATAAAGTACCCATCTACTGCAGCTTTCCTGCAGATTAAATTCTCAGACTAAAAATAACAGC
>VSNH01000212.1 GCA_009774215.1 Lachnospiraceae bacterium | reverse complement strand
GCAGTGAGCCATTCACCGGAACCCATATACATGAGGGTGTATGTTCTTCAGTTGTCAAAGAACGGATGCCTGATACAAATGAGCTGCTGTAACAGGACAATCTATAAAAGAAGTACCTAACAGGGGAGCGGATACTTGAAAAAATTTGAAAAAAGTAAAATAAATTTTGCAGATGGATTTTTCCGCACAAAAACGGAAAGACTGAAAATGGAAGATATAGTATTATTGAGTTGACACGATACAAGATGTTGTGCTAAGATAATTCCGTAATTGATTTTTATGCGATGCCTGTCAGTAAAGGGCGGGAAAACTATGGTGTATCCGGTATGAAAGTATCCGGAACATCCACACTTTCCGCAAGCTGCAGGTTCCGGCGCAGCCTGTATGGAGGAAAGCCGGGGCATACGCTGTTTAGGATTGTAAGTAGTGTCAGAGGATACCATGTATAAGCATGGCAGTCTTTTGGCACTTTTTTTGTTTCTGCGGTATGTGAATAACTGCCGAGAACAGGAACAGATTTGTGGATCACCACACGCAGTATGGAATGGAACCCCTTTGAGGACCATTCCTTTTTTGTGCGCAGCAACGAGCCAGTCAGGGATGCCTGCATCCATAGCTGGAAAGGACTTTAGTTCTTTTGTGTCGCATCAGCGAGAAGCTTTGCTGTAAGTGTGCCAGAAATGCCCATAAGGGCTTGCCCGCATAAGCGGCTGGATAAAATAATGCCTCCGAAAACGGAGAGAAAAAGAAAGGTGGAAAAAAGAATGAGTGAAACAAGGGTATTTGCTGACGGGTATCGCGGCGTGTTCCAGAATCAGGCGGATTTTCTTGAGTGCCTGAAAAGCATCGGGAGAAATTCCTTCTGGGAAAGAAAGACTTCCAAGAACCTGCGCCTTGTGGCAATCACAAGCGGGAGTAAGGTGGAGGAAGAACTGAAGCAGATGTATGCGGATGAGGGGCTGGATGAGGACATCATCACGGATACCATCATCAATACGGGGCTTCTTTTGAAGATCAGAAACCAGTATTACCCTGTCAGGGACTGTGCGATCAAGAGCATCCTCGACCGCGCGGGTATCTCCGGTGCGGGACTGCGCAGGGTGGAAAAGAGCGTGTATGCCCGAATCCTGAATGACTGCCTGAAGGCGGCAAAGGGAGAGGCGCTCCTGCGCATCTCAGAAGGCAAGGTCTCCGCCGTACTGGGAGGCGACTGCCATGATTATGCCGTGCTTGACATGGAGCAGGTATTCCTGCACTCCGTGGACTATCTGACAAAGAATTTCAGGGGCTGCAGTTACCTTGCCGGTTTTTATGAGCATGACATGGCATCCGCGCTCTGGGAGCTTTCCGGGGAGGACGGTCTGCTGGATGCTTATAAAAAGGAGCTGGCGTTGCATGGGAAGACGGCGGAGGAAATGAAGCCTGTTGTCAGGATCACGACCTCGGATACCGGTTCCGGCGGGGCAAATATCTACCCCATGCTGGTATCGGGAAGCGAGAACATCACCATCAACTTAGGCAGCCCCCTGCGGCTCGGACACCGTAACGGCACGCGGATTACGGAATTTGACGCACATCTGAAGCTGCTGTATGGGAAGTACCAGCTTGCCATCGGGAACCTTGCGAGGCTGTTGGGGATTGAGATTGTGAACCCCATAAACTGCATGAAAGGCGTCATGGATAAACTGGGCATCCCACGGAAGTATGAAGCCGAGGCGGTGGATCTGTTCGTGGCACAGTATGGGGAACCCCCCTGTACCGCGCATGAGATTTATTTCGGCATTTCGGAGATCCTCTACATGCTCGCCTGCGAAGGTGAGGAGGGGAGCCGGATCACACGGATGGAGGAAACCATTGCCAGGGCGTTGTCCGTCAACTGGACGGAGTTTGACATACCGGGCGCGTATAAGTGGTAAGAAGGAGGAAAAGAGAGTGGATGATTTTAGAAAAGAGGTCATAAAGGAACTGGAGAAAAAGCTTGGGGATGATTATAAGATCTTTCCCCAGGACAGGACAAAAAATAACGTTTTACCGCGCATGGCGTTTGTATCCGTAAAAAAAGTGAGAACATAGGAGCCGTGGCATATATAGATGAGGCCCTCCTTAGATATGCGGCAGGGGCCACATCCCTTGAAAGAATTGCGGATGAACTGATACAGCAGTGCCGTGGCGGGATTCATCCGGATGCAGTAAACAACATCGAGGATTTTAGCATGATGAAAGACAGGTTAAGGCTGCGTCTCATAAATTATGCCGCCAATTCCGCAGAGATGGAAAATATCCCGCACAGAAGGTTTCTTGACCTTGCAGTGACCTACTGTCTTGATGTGGATATGGAAAATGGCAATGCTACCCTCATCGTTTCAAATGTGCTGCTGGAGATATGGAATGCCACGGAAGAAGACTTATACAGGACCGGCATGGAGAACCTGCATATGAAGGATAAATGCCTTGCCACGGATCTGTTTAGCATTGTCAGGGAACTGGCTGAAGATGAGGAAGCAGCGAGGGCAGTCCTTGACAAGATTGAAAAAATGGGAGGTAAAAAAGCAGAAATATATGCAGTGTCCAACCAGAAACAGCATTATGGGGCCGCGTGTATGCTGGATCACTCTTTTTTACAGCAAATGGCGGACTCCAAAGGATGCGACCTGAACATTTATCCAGGCAGCGTAAATGTACTGGTTATCGAGCCGGTAAAGGATGGAAACGGGGACCGCATAAATACAGAGGATGTCTGGGAAGTAAACAGGAACAGTGTCCCGAAGGAGGAGTGGCTGTCCAACAGCATCTACCGGTATGACCGGGCAAAGCAGGAGATCTGCATCTACAGGGTGTAACGCGGCACTTTGTAGTAGACGGAAAAAGCATTTTATTTTCGACAGTATAAACACCATTACGGCACCCTCT
>VSNH01000211.1 GCA_009774215.1 Lachnospiraceae bacterium | reverse complement strand
AAGAGGGTGCCGTAATGGTGTTTATACTGTCGAAAATAAAATGCTTTTTCCGTCTACTACAAAGTGCCGCGTTACATTTTGGGATAATTCTTCAATTTCAGACTGGGTTTTTATTTCTTCTTTCTGAATGATTGTTAAGAGATGCTCTTTTATTATTTCAAGCTTTTTCATTAGGCCGCCTCCTTTTTGTCCTCTGAGTGGAAAAACTCACTGATGTCCCATGTGCCGGTCAGATATTTTGCGGCAGGGCATTCTTCAGCGTCGTCATCCTTGCCGCAGGTGCAGTTTCCGCCCCTGTGCATGGAAAGCAGGGAAGCCAGTGTTTCCCACTGGCGGCTCCGGTCGTTTGCCTCAGCAATGTTGCTGCAGCGGTGGTATCTGCCACAGTTTTGTTCGCAGTCCTCCAAGTCTTTTTCAATCCCCATACAGACTGCAGGTGCGTTATTTGCGAGGGAGATAAAAAACTCCGGCTCCAGGGATGCGTGCTGCAGGTGGTTCAGGGTAAGTTCCATCAGGTCATTGTGGCTCATATTGGCGTCATAGAAATCGTCAAAACATACGCACAGCCAGTTTAGCAGCTCAGGAAATTCCTCCAGATGCCCTGTATGGAACCGGGTGTCCGGATTCTGGGCGGCATCGGCCAGTGCGTTTGCAAAGTCCTCCTCCAGATAACGCTTTTCCTTGATCCGGTATGCTTTCTCAAGCTCATCCTCTGTGAGCGTGATGGTAATACTGTCTTTTCCGATAAGCCTTTCTATTGTTAATTCTTCCATGTGGTACTCCTTTCATTATAAATGTGATGTCATGCGCTCTTTGCCTTTGCCTGCGCAGTATCCAGTAGTTCCAGGGGAACCCATTTTCCGTCCTGCCAGATACAATGGCTGGCTCTGCAGTAGATCATGGGCGGTATATCCGGATTCTCCAGACATTCCTGTGTTATATACAGTCCCAGATGCTTTGCGTAGAAGGGTTCCAGAGCCGTCAGGATTTTTTGCCGCAGCGTCAGGGCAAAGGACTCAAATTCTGTAATGTCTTGATGGGAAAAAGCTGCCCTGGAGAGCTGCTTTAAGATGCCGGATCGGGCTATCGTTCCATTCACGATAGAGACTGCCTCCTCCAGATAATCCTTGTGGATACGGATGCCGCAGAGCGCTATTTGCTTTGCGTAGTCTGATGCAGAGCGTTTGATGTCTGCGCATAAGGTGTCATAGCCTTTTTTGTACTTAGTCTTCAACACGTCAAGGGAAACCTTCTCCCGGTTATGCTTCAGGGTGGATAAGAGTTTTTCCAGCTTCTCCCGAAGCAGGGCAGTTTCCTGATCCATCGCTTTATTCATGGCATGTCCTCCTTCCAAAAGGGGGCCGCCGCATATTGCAGGCAGCCCCGGATTATTTGTGGGATTTATACAGGGGAAATCAGGCGATCACCTGAAGCTCCGTCCCCGGCGGATTATTGTAGCATATGGTGTAAATGCTGTTTTGGGTTTCAAACCGCACATGGCTGGATGATGCTTCCAGGATGGCCTGTACCGTGGAAGTGCGGATCAGGTTCCCATTGTAGAGATATGTAACGGGGCTGCCCGGCCTTAATACTTCAGTCAGGATACCGGTTACGGAAATCTGCCGTTTTGATATGGAAACCTGTTTATCATTCTTAAATAAAGCAAACATAGTGTACCTCCTTTATGCGACCTTGTAGTTCAGGCGGTAGGTGCCGTTCCCACAGGATGTATACTGGCTCCGGTGTTCGTAGATGGTTGCCCGGATGCGGTCTTTATAGTGTCCGTTCTTCTTTGATTTTGGATGGTTCTGCAGTCTGACATACAGTTGTGTCAGTGTCATTTCCCCGCCGGCGCTTTCCATTGTCATCCGGATAAGATGGTGCCATGTCAGGGCGGTCAGATCCGTGTCGGCAATGGAAAAACAGCTCTCTTTTGCAAAGAGGAAAGGAACCATGAGGGCGTCTTTCTTGTGCAGCAGGAGCAGGTATTCTGTCACGATGGGGATAAATGGTTTCTGGTAGCGCCTGCTGTCAGAAACACAGTTGAACTGTCCCTTTACAAGAAAGGACTCAAAATCGCCCATCCGCATCATGTCATGCTGGATAGAGTAGAACCTGCCCTGCATCCGGATGTCGCCCACAAGGACAGCCATGCGGCCGTCTTTCCGGAGCGCCATATAGAACTTCCGGATACAGAGGTTCAGCTTTTCCAAAAAGTCATTGTAATTCTCGCACCGCGACAGGTCATCAGGGTGCGGCTTTCCCCACATATTCCCGGAATACTGGATGATGTTATGGTAGGGCGGATGGAAAAAGACCAGATCCGCCGAGTCCTCCACGTCATTTTTCAGGGCGTTCCATCCGCCTTTGCCCGCAGATGGGGCAGGGTTTAAGTCATAAAGGATGGAGCTGACGCCGAGCCGGTCTGCCGCAGCCTTGCTGGTGCCGGAGCCGGACATGGGATCGAGCAGGGTAAACTGTGAGGTATCCTTTCCGTAATAGCGCTTGGTATCGAGAACGTAGCGCAGGACGGAGGAGACGACCTCCGGTGAGCAGTTGCCCCTCCATTGGCTGTTTCCGCCGCTGCCACGCTCAGGAAACGCCATGAAGGAAGTTAAGTCTTTCCCTACACGTTTCCGTAAATTCTCTGTCCCCAGTTCCTGCGCAATGCACTGCCAGTCAGGACCAAATTCCTGTTCTAAAATAGCGGCTGCGCGCTTCAATAAATTTTGTTCCATTATGCCACCTCCGCAAGCTGTTTTTGTGCGAACACACTGATGCGGTCGCTGTAATCGAGCGCGCTGCCGTCCCGAAAGAGAAGGCAGGCAGATTTTAAGGTAAGCGGCAGGTAAGTCTCTTTTGGGGTATCCGTATAAAAGTATTCTGAATATACCTCCGCCAGATAGGTGTCCTGATAATGTTTTGTAAAAAAATCGTAATTCAGATCAGAAACTGACAGCCCAAGTTCTTTGTATTCATCCATAAAAACTTCCGGCGCAAAATCTTTTATTTCTGCATTGATGCTGACAATAGAGCCGGCGTTACCTTTGGTACCGCCTTCCGTGATATTGAAATCCAGCGGCAGCTCTTTTCCTTCTATCAGAAAAGTTATGGTTCCGACTGACAGGAAGGTTTTTTGCGGGCGGTCAATGGGAATAAGGCTCTCATACTGTAGTGCCATTCCGTATATTCCATTCATGTTTTCAACGCTCCTTTGCTTAAAAATTTAATTCCGTAAGACGCATTCTCATGCGGCGGAACCGCCCGTTGATAGTGTGTACGGTGGTGGAAAATATTTCTGCGATTTCCCTGCAGGTCAGACCGTCCGCTTTCAGGTGCACCATCTGCCGTTCCGATTCCGTCAGGCAGGAGAGCACCTCCATTGTAAACAGCCTGTCGGCTGTCTGGGCCTGTAAGTCCCTTCTGCGGTCAGGCAGGATCTCGTCCAGAGTCAGCCCACCACTTGTATAAGTATGGATACTGACCGTATGTGCCTTGCGTTTCGGTTTGTTCTCATAAGAGAAATGTTTGCCCAGGCAGTCGCTCATTTTCGTCCATGCAATCGTGTTAAACTGGAACCGGGCCAGGGCGGGGTTCTCATCATATTCCTGTACCGCCTGAAGATACCCGAAGATCACGATGTCGTAGTAATCCTCAATGGAAAGATTTTTATGGCTTAAGAAGCGGAATACAGTATCCTGGTGCTCCTCTGCGAACTGTCTCTGCAAGGGTGTCATTTCGTGTAATCTGCTCATATGTTATTCTCCTTTTCTTCAAAAAGAGGGAACACCGTGTTGGCGTTCCCTTCTTAAACATTGTGTTATTTGTTGCTTTATGCTGCTCTTTGGGCTGCCTGGCGCGTTGCCACGGCATTCTTGGCTTTTGTAATAAGCGACGGCGCAATGGCGTGTTCCCAACAGTCAATATAGGATGATACGCTGCTCAAGAGGTTGAACAGGTCAAGGTCGCTTAAATTGACATATACTTTTCCGGCACTGACAAACGACTTGGGTTTCATATAGGTGC
>VSNH01000210.1:7351-7756 GCA_009774215.1 Lachnospiraceae bacterium | reverse complement strand
GAACAGCATACTGGTTAAGACCGTTTCCTTTTTCAAGCTCCTGTTGGGACGGAAATTCCCTTTCCGGAAAGCACTGACAGTCTTTCACTCTGAAAGGCTTGATCCAATGGAAAAGCAGGTCATGGCACTGCTGCGGCACCAGATGCTGTCCACCGCCGAACTGATTGGCTGCACGGAAAACGGAAAGCGCCATCTGAAGAATACTGATGAGCTGATGGAATGCCTGTACCATGACGAAATCACCGACTGCGACAGCATTGTGACCGACTGCCGCGTTTCCGAGACAAGGTTTCCCGTGCTTACCGCTGTCGCCAACCTGTACTTCAAGCAGCAGATCACATTTCAGATTTTGTAAAGGAGACTATAATGGAACCAATACCAAAACCGTTACTCCGGCGGCTGGTC
>VSNH01000210.1:0-7341 GCA_009774215.1 Lachnospiraceae bacterium | reverse complement strand
TGACGTTTCTTGTCGGGACCGGCTGCTTTTTTACCGGCCTCGTTTTCTTTCTCCATGAAGGGGACACTTCTTTTTTTATTCTCAGTATCCTGCTGTTCGCCGGTTCTGCCGTAAAAGCCATCCTGCTTGGTCTTCAGATCAAAAGGAAGACCTACTTTGTGCTGGAGGGCACCTGCACGGATGTCAGACTGCGGCTTTTCAGGAACAGCCATGACATTGTGCTTACCGACCACGACGGCAATGAGCACCTGCTACGGATTGGGAAAGACCATAATATCCGTTCCGGCATTTCCTACCGGCTTTATTTCAAGACTTCAGACAGTATCCCTTCCGGGCAGAACCCACTCTTAACCAAAGCGGCACTAACAGACAACCTGCTTGGCGTTGAGGAGATAAAATAAATCCTTTGAGCAAATTGAAGCAAACCTGTTCTTGTGCTATAATCAAAACCAAAATACATCGAATCTACAGTTGCATAATAGATTCAGAAGGCAGGTTTTATGGATTTTAACAAAATAAATAATAATTTTTCTGGTCTATATAGTTTTGCTAATACATTAAGTGAATACTTGAAGCCATATTCAGAAATGATGAAAACTATAAATCAAAATATCACAGTTGCCCTTGAAAATTTTGCAGAAAAGGCAAAGCCATTTAACGCATTTCACATTCTTGCAAAACATCAATTTACATATTGGAAACCTTTGTATCCTGATGTAGTTGATGGGATAATAGATTCAATCGATGTAAATAAATATCTCTCAGAAAAAATAGATGACAAATCTTTTATTGATTATAATGAGCTTTTTGATGAAATGACCAATTCTTCTTTATTAACCGACACTAATAAAGCTATATTATATCAAACCACACAAGCAATGAATAATGAATTATATGATTTAGCTTTAATTGGAATCGTGACGGTGTTTGATGGTGTTTTATCAATCGCAGCCCAAAATACTACTACCAGTATTTCTAAGAGACTTAATGAAATCGAAGATAAAATAGATCGTTTGTCAGAGGAACAATGGGAATCTTTAGATGAGTCAGATATAACTGCATTTGGTATGTATTTTACATGGACAGAATCAATGAAGGGATTTCAGGAATATAGTGAATTTAATAAACCTGAAAAAGAACCAAAAAGCCTGAATCGGCATTGGATTTCACATGGTAGAAAGACAACAAATGCAACCAAATTAGACTGTTGTAAAATGATAAATGCATTATATGGCTTAATTTATTTTGGAAGCTCAATTTAACTTTGTCTCATGGTAGAGTTTATTGTTTGAAACACTATACAAAAATTTGGATATGAAATCGAAATACAAAGGAATGATATACGACACTATGGATATACAGCAATTTAGAATAGCCCACAGCACTGTAATGGAACATTATCAGTTTATAGAGCGGGAACTTGAAGGAATTTATGCCGCTTTAAGCGGGAAAAGTTTCTATAATGGGTTAATGGATGTCGAAACCTTCAGTATCAGTAAGGTGATCCGAATGGTTCAGGAGCAGGAAAAAATAAATGACATAGAAATCATCTCAGATGCAGAATATGAAACCTTAAAATCCATCTGCCTGAGAAGGAACTTTTGGACGCACAACTGCTATACAGGAATGGTCTTTGACATAAAAACAGGCGGCCCCAAAAAACAGACAGATATAACCCAATTATATGATGATATTAGAAACGCAGAGCAAATGCGGGATCTCCTGTTTAACAGGAAAATTGAACTGCTTCATAATCTCAGAGACAACGGAACTCTCTGGTAACAGACTTTATTTATTTTATAAGCAGCGTGTATTCTATACAAAATCTTGTGTTTAATTATTTGACACACGCTATATATTGTGCTAAAATGTTCCTGTAATTGATTTTTGTGCTTCCTAAAAGGATATACGCACACGCTGTTTATGATTGAATTAAGTGTCAGAAGAATCATGCCGATAAGTGGCAGTCTTTTGGCACTTTTTTTGATGCAACCAAAAATATTTTTTCATCAGAAAGGAGAATGAAACCATGTTTACACCAATCACACTTACAGGCAGAGTCACCGCCGACCTTGAGATTCAGACCAGCTCCAACGGGACTGAGTACATTCAGTTCAATGTGGCGGTCAACAAAGGCTACGGAGAGCAGGAACACGCCAATTTCTACCAGTGTATCCTGTTCGGCAAAGCGGCCGAGAGACTCAGCAAAGCAGGCGTTAAAAAAGGAAGCCTGCTCTTTATCACGGGCGACCTTGACCTTGTGGAATACACCCGCAAGGCAGATGGCTCAAAGGGCACGATTGCCAAGATCACGGTGTACGAATGGAACTATGTCCCGACAGGAAAGCGTGCAGAAAGCAGCAATGCCAGTTCGGGCAACGGGACACCTGCATCTGCTGGCGCGGAAGACGGCTTTATGGACATGGAAGACTGTGGCGAGAATGGACTGCCGTTCAACTGATGCCTTTGGCACGGCTGGCGGTACAAGAGGAATTGCATCGGAGAGACAAAAACTCCGGCTGTAATTCCTCTTTTTTTAGTTTACAAGGAAAGGACTGAAAAAACCAAATGAAAAAATCCGTATTTACCAAAAGCATGAAAATCCTGATCGTCTCCCTGCTACTGCTGGCGGTCTTTTTCCGAAAGGAACGCTCCCAGAAACTGATGGCACTTGCCTTCATCCTATGGGCTGCCGTGACAGTCGGAATCCTTTTGCTCCGCCATTCAGGGAAACTGTTCAAAAAGATCCGCATCCTTTATTCTGCCCTGAAACAAAAAATCGGGCAGATGATGGAAGCTTCGGAAGAAACACCAGCTTCAGCTCCGGTGCGGGAATATCCGGAGGAACACGTTTCTCCCACAAAGCCTGCATTTCCTGCCTCTGACAGCAGGGAATACGAAACCATGCTGGTCCATATCTCACTCCGAATCACGGAAAAACTGAAATCTGCTTATCCACAGGCTGTCTGGCAATGGAAGGATACACCTGATCTTCAGGACATCCTAAAAGGCGGAACGATCCGTATCCTGGTAGAAAACATGGACACCT
Source organism: Lachnospiraceae bacterium (assembly GCA_009774215.1). GTDB lineage: Bacteria > Bacillota > Clostridia > Lachnospirales > Lachnospiraceae > UBA3282. Next base: position 4,292 of record VSNH01000210.1, on the reverse strand, counting down.
ACACCCATGCGGATATTTCCTTTGACCGCTTCGGGCGCATCCATGTGGAGCCAATGGTGATCGGCAGTTTTGCGGATGCAGAGAATGGGAAAAGTGCCAAGCCGGAACCCGGCGGCGCAGATGAGGAAACAACCCCGGAACCGTCCGTCGTGGATGTACGGGTATGGTACGATCTGATCGGGCAGAAAGCACTGGAGGAACTGATTACCGACTTAAATGCCAACGGCCACTCCATGCTCACCATCAAGGAAAACGGGGATATTGTCGTAAGCTGCCAGAAAAAGAAAATCCTGAAGGCAACCCTCGACTCCTTTCCGGGAAAGACCTACTGGAAGGAACTGATCTCCATACTGGAGGAAAACGAACTCAAAGGGAAAATCTCAGATAACAGTCTGCAGGTTTCATGGATCTAAAACAAAATAACAGAAAGAAGGATGAATTATGGCAAAAGTACAATTATTTGCAAACTGGACATGGAAGATCAGTCTTCCTGAGCCTTTCGACAAATCGGCAAACGTAAGCACCGACCACTATTCCGGCTACTGCATAGTAACCGCAAAGAAATCAACACTGCACTCCTCCCTCCTTAGCGCAGTCCTTGCCTATATGGAGATGGATACGAGCCTGACGCCGGGCAGCTCCTCCGAGAGCGCCATCGGCACCCAAGGGGACAAGGTTGTGGCAGAATACCAGAGCCGCACCGGGGAAATCCATGTGGTGGTATTCAACAAAAAGAACGGGAAATTCAATGTAGGCAGGTTTGACAGCGTTGGCGCTTCCCCGAAGGTCTATTCCCTAAAAGACGGCGGGAACCTGGGAACGGCGCTGTTTTTCGCACTGATGCCGGAAGCCCTGAAGGATGACGAGTTCCGGGAAAATTACGACATACTCGGCACCTGCAAAAACGACGGCTATACGGATATGGAAAAGGCAGAAACAGCCGCCTATATCCTGTGTGACAATCTCTACCGGAGGATTGAAAGCGCGGACACGCTTTCCACGGCAGGCATCAAACTGAACATCCCAACCACAGGAAACATCCCGCAGCTTACCGCTGTAAACTTATCCAGAAACGCCTATTCCCCAAGCAGCGTGCTGTACGGCACCTTCCGCATCCTGACGGGTACGGCTGCCCCGGCTGCCGCTGCCAGCGTAAACAGGGATGATTTCGTGAAGCATTACCCGCTTTCGGACAGGGTGCTCACGCCAAAGGAGGAACTGATGGTGCCACGGATCGAGGACTGGTATGTTATCCCGCCAGAAATCACCACCATCTGCAGGCACGCCCAGATGACGACGACAGGCAGCCAGCCCATGCGCAATTTTATGATGCGGGGACCGGCAGGAACCGGCAAAACCGAAGGCGCCAAGGCAATCGCTGCAGGACTGGGGCTGCCCTACTTATATTACACCTGCTCTGCCAACACGGAGATCTATGACTTCTTAGGACAGATGCTTCCGGAAACGGATGAAAAACCGCAGGGCGGCAGGGAATATCCCACGCTGACCGACATCCAGATGGACCCGCCCTCAGCCTATAAAAAGCTGACGGGAAACTATGATGAAACAATTACGGATGCAGAAGTCTACGACAAGCTACTGGAGGTCATGGCACAGGACGCAAAGGCGCTGATGGAGGATAATGCCTCCGGACAGCGGTTCCGTTATGTAGAGACACCCTTGATCACAGCCATACGGAACGGTTATGTGATCGAGATACAGGAACCTACAGTTATTGCAAATCCGGGCGTACTGGTCGGCTTAAATGCCCTTTTAGACCGCTGCGCAAGCGTCACGCTGACGACAGGCGAAGTGATACACAGACATCCCGATACCGTGGTCGTGGTGACAACAAACAACAATTACGCTGGCTGCCGTGACATGAACCAGTCCGTCATCTCCAGAATGAACCTCATCATGGACATGGAGGAACCCGATGTGGACACACTGACGGAACGCACCATGAAAGTAACCGGCTGTACCGATAAATCCGCCGTTGCGGATATGGCTGCCTCCATACAGGAGATCAGTGAGCGCTGCCGTGAAACCATGATCACTGACGGGAGCTGCGGCGTAAGGGAGTTAATCAGTTGGGTGCAGTCCTTTATGGTCTGCGGAAACATTATGGAGGCGGCTAAGTATACCGTACTCTCCTCTGTTTCCAGCGATCCGGAAAACCGCGCTGACATCCTCACATCCTGCCTGGAGCAAAAATTTGCAGCATAGGAGGGAACGCCTATGGCGCCTATCAAAGAAAGCCAGCTAAAACAGAACCTTGCAAGGAACCTGCGGTATCTCAGGGAAGGGCGAAAACCGTACCTGTCCCAACAGATGCTCGCAAAGAAACTGGAAGTCACCCAGAAAAGCATTTCCCGGTATGAAAACGGCATAAGCCTGCCGCCCGCCCATGTCCTTGTGGCAATGGCGGATTTATTCGGGCTTACCACGGATGCGCTTTTTATGGCGGAACTTCCAAATAATAAACAGAAAGAAGGGAACACAACGAATGAGAACATCACACATAGCGATCCGCCGCAGGATTGCCGAACAGAAAAGCAGGCTGACGGATGAGCAGCTCTTTGCCTCGCCGCAGTTTGCCGCATACCTGACAGACATTGCGGAAGGAACCACCGGCCGCTACCGGAGGAAAAGCAGCGTAAAAACTTACTGGGACGCACTGCCCCATGCGGACATTGCCCATACGGACAACCGTACCATCACCGTAAACACAGGCAACTACCTGACAAGGAGTTTCCCCACAAGACCTCTGAGGGCAGACAGCCTGCTGGGAATTGTGGGACATGAGTGCGGGCACATCCTGTTTTCAGACTTTACCATGCTGGATACCTACCACCAGACGCTTTCCGGCGGCAGGTTTTATCCGCAGATGCCGGAGGACCTGTCCGCAAGGCAGGAAAAAAGCCTGCGGGAAATCCTTGAGTTTTTTGAAGATAAAGACGAGGCAGTCATTCAGGCGCTCTCAAGAATCGCCCACTCCCTGATGAACATGATGGAGGACGTCTATATCGAAAGCCGCATGTGCGATGCCTTTCCCGGCAGCTTAAGGACAGGCATACTGCTCAACAACCTGCGCTTTGCCGAGGAAATGGATTCCGTCACGGAAGAAATAAACAATCAACACCATGAAGTGATCATTGTGGCAAACCTGTTGATCCAGTATGCAAAAACCGGCGACATCAACAACCTGGACGGATACAAAGGGCCCTACCTCAATACCGTTTACGAGTGCATCCCCTATATTGACGATGCCTCCTATGATGACGATTCCAAGGTCCGCTTCGATGCCACCAATAAGATGCTCCTGCTTCTATGGCCCTATATGGAAAGCTTTATCAGGCAGGTGCGGGAAGACATCAAAAACAATACAGACAAGGCAGGGGCTGATTTAGGAAGCCAGCTTGCAGGCGGTATCCCCGCTCCAGGCGGCATAGGGAAACCCGTGGCTGGATCTGCCGCAAAACAGAAAGTATCACATGATCCGTCTTCCGATGACGAAGACCGTAAACAGCTCCAGCAGGTCCTTGATTACGAGGACGGGCGGATAGAACTGGAAAAGACGGATGAAATCGGGGAAGACGGGGACGGCGGAACCAGCCGCACCAATGATTATGCCGGCGCAGGTTATGTATCACAGGCCGCCGCTGATATGGAACACCTTATGACACAGCTTGCGGAGGAGGCAGCCTATGCTTCCTATGAGGAGGAGCTGTCTGAGGAACTGCAGGCAGAATCGGACAAGATCCGTTATGGCAATGCGCACCGCGGTATGCACATCAATGTCAACCGCATGACCTATGTCGATCCCTCTTACATGGAAGCCTACCAGAAAGTGGCCCCGCCGCTCCTCCTGATCTCCAAACGGCTCCAGAAACAGATCTCACAGCTTTTGAAGGATTACAGGGAAGGCGGGAAACTTGACAACCTGCCCATGGGAAAACGGATCAATGTGCGCAATGCAGTTCGCAATGACGGGAGGCTGTTTTACAAGCTGAAACTCCCCAATGACCGGACGGACATCGCCGTTGTCATCTTAAATGACGAAAGCGGCTCCATGAGCAGCTGCAACCGCATTACCTATGCCCGGTCAGCTTCCATTATCCTGCATGATTTCTGCAAAGGTCTGGACATCCCGGTCGCCATCTACGGGCACTCGGAATTTGATGATGTGGAACTGTACGCTTACGCAGAATTTGACTCCATTGACAACAAGGACCAGTACCGCCTGATGGACATGAGCGCCCGGTGCGGGAACCGTGACGGCGCTGCCCTGC
>VSNH01000021.1 GCA_009774215.1 Lachnospiraceae bacterium | reverse complement strand
CTCAAAATTCCATACGCCTGTGCTTCCTCCATTTTCAGATTGAGGTCTGCGGCATGGATAACCTGTCTGAAAAAATCGAAACTGTCAAACTTGATTTTCTTAATCGTTTCTTCCGGCAGCTTTGTCACAAAAGACTGAAAATCCGGCGTATTGACATTGTAGAGGAACGGCTTGCTGTCGTATTCCCGGAAAAGCCTTTTCATGGACTGTGCAAAGCCCTCTTTCGTCCGGCTGTTCCTGTTTATGTCGATAATCTTTTCTGTCAACCTCCTTTGTATGTCTGTGATTGTTTCAAGGAATAAATCTTCCTTTGTTGGGTAGAGCGTATAAAAAGTACCGATAGAGATAACTGCCTTGTCGCATAGATTCTTAATGCTTGTCTTTTTGTACCCTTGCGCTATCCAACATTCCTCGCATAGTTCTTCCAGCTTTTTGCGGATTGCTTTTTTATCAGCGTCCGAAAGGACTGGCTTTGACGGCATAGTTTCACTTCTCCTTTCTTCCGAATTTTCTTTGCGAATATTCGTCGTAAATATTCACAAAGAAAATGATAGCACGCTTGATAGCTATTGTCAAGTAGGGAGCTTGATTTAGCAATACCGCCAAAACGACACCTCAAAAACCTTGACACACGCAAAGCAAAAAAATATGATTAAAATAGTTACTATGGAGTGGTGGAACGAACGACTCGTTTTACGAATGAAACGCCGAAAAGAGGAAAGCGATGAGACGAAAAAAACGTGCATTATATCAAAATGGGATCCAGGGCCCTTCAGCCCATGCAGAATAGCAGGCATATAGAATTCTGTATGGGCAAATAATGCTATATGTTCTGCTGTTTCTGCACTTTATTTATGAAATGGATAAATAAGGAGTGGCAGATATGAAATATATAAACGCAGCGGAAATATTGCCGGAACAATTGTTAAGAGAGCTTCAGATCTATATTGACGGAGGTGTGCTTTACGTTCCGAAGGCTTCGACCAAGAAGGCATGGGGAGCAGTGAATGGCACTCGCACATTTTATCAGGAGCGAAACAGAGAAATACAAAAACTGTTTCAGGAAGGTTACCCGATAGATGCATTAGCCGAACAATATGGACTGGCATGTAGTACAATTAAAAAAATAATATATGTTTGATCATGAGACGCTTGCATAAATGGCAGGCGTCTTTTGGTGCAATGTTAATTATAAGTATTCTGGCTGCTTGCATGGCAATACTGCCCTTTTTACAATAATCTTAAAGAGGAAAAGGTACGCGAAAGGAGACCGGAAATGAAACATATCACAACAAGACAATTTAGTGTACTGGCAGACTGCGGAAATATCTATCAGTTTATGCTGGAGATTTATGAAAGAGACTGGAGAAACGGTGTGGCTGCCCCGTTTTTTGAATATGCTTTTTCTTCTTTTGCCTATTGGATGGATATCACTTATTCTTACAAAAACCGCATCTGGGAGGATGACGGGAATGGATTTTGACCGATACTTAAAAAAGAATGTCTTTGAGGTATGTAGCATGGATGAAACGGGTTATTACGAGCTGGACAGGCTGCCGGCAAAGTGTGCCAATAACTATATTTATTGTGATGATACAAAGGATTACCGCACAAATATTTTTTCTGTTGACGCAAAAGGAACCGGGGCAGGCGGGGCGTTTATCACGGTCAGAGATATTGTTCGCTTTTGGACGGGGCTTTCGGAAGGGAAGCTTATCTCAAAGGCATTTGTTTCGGATATGATCAGTAGGCAGAGCGGCGACGGAATCGACGCGGAGGAAGGGTATTATGGTTATGGGTTGTGGATCATAGATAATCCCGCCGACGAAGATTTTGCATATTTTCAAGGCTGTGATCCGGGGGTAAGTTTTATGTCTGCATATAATCCAAATAATGGAATGATTTCCGTTTTGGTGAGCAACTACGGGGATAATGTGTGGAGGAAAATGAGAAAGATCAGAGATGTTTTCTACTGATTACTTTGCAATAAGTCCGCTTTATGTGCCATGCCCGGTTTACGAAAAAGAAAGACTTTCCACTTTTTGCCGAATTTGCTATAATCAAACTATAATAGCTGTGAGACAGGGCAATGTGGCATTGAAGGGGAAAATATGGGGAAAAGTCTGAGTTTTGATATAGCGGCGCTCTTAATTCTGACGCTGCTATTGATATCGTGTATAGCGAGAAAAATGACCAGCGGTACGCCGAATCGATTATTTCTGGCGTTTATTTCCTTTAATCTGCTGGCGACAATTTTTGATATCTGGGCGGTGGCGCTAGACAATGCGGGCAGCACGAGTCTGCCGGCGCTCTATGCGGCGCATTCGGGATATTTGATCTTACATAATTTTACGGTGCCGGTGTATCTGTTGTTTGTCATCAGCCTCACGGATACCTGGCATAAGATCAGGAAGAGTTTTTGGATTCAGTTTGTGCTGTGGGTGCCGTTTTCGACGGTCTTTTTGGCATTGCTTGCCAATCCGTTCATGAAAAAGATGTTTACGGTGGACGGCGGTTATCAGCGGGGGCCATGGTTCATTTTGATTTACCTGGCAGTGGCGGTCTATGCAGTTTTTGTCATTGGTTATATGTTCTATTACCGGAGATTGGTGGAGCGTTCCAAGATTTTTGCAGTCATGTCCTATATTCCCATCGGCATCGTCGCCATGCTGATCCAGATGGTGTCGCCCACGATGCTGGTGGAGATGTTCAGTGCGTCGGTCAGCCTGCTTCTTATGAGCGTCGGCGTACAGAGGCCGGAGGAGATCGTGGACTCGGACACGCAGTTTATGAAATACGGCGCCTACGCTTCGGATATGAAGAGAAATTTCAGAAATGAAAAGCATATAGATGTGGTCATGCTCAACCTTGGCAGCTTTTCTTCCATCAACGCCATGATGGGCTATGATTTTTCCATGCTTGTGCTGAATGATGTGGTGGAGAGGATCCGCAAGGTGAATAGGCTTCTGGATAACAAGGGGGAGCTGTACTACCTGGATCGGGGACGATTCCGTATGGTGTTTGAGGAGAAGCACCGGGAAAAGGCGGTTAAGGCGGCGGAAATGCTGGTGGAGAGTCTGAAGGAGAAGTCGGATTTCAACAATCTGGATGTGAGTCTGAATCCCTTTGTTATACTGGCGCGCTGTCCCGAAGAGATTCCGGACTTTAAGACGCTTATGACCTTTGGCACAGATTTCCATGAGAAGCTCAAATACGAGGGGCGGGTCATGCATGTGGACGAGGTATACCACAAGGGGCTGTTTGAGATACAAAAAAATATCGACGAGATTATAGAGGAAGCGCTGGAATTTCACAGATTTCAGGTATATTACCAGCCGATCTATTCAATAGAAAAAGGAAAATTTATTTCGGCGGAGGCGCTGCTTCGGCTGTTTGACCCGACTTACGGCTTTATCTCGCCGGAAATTCTTGTCACGGCGGCGGAGAGGAGCGGCGCGATTCACAGGATCGGGGACTATGTGCTGGAGGAGGTCTGTAAGTTTATCGCCAGCGAGGAATTCAGAAAGCTTGGATTGGAGTACATAGAAGTCAATCTGTCGGTGACACAGTGTATGCGGGTCAATCTGGCGGAGAAAGTGATGTCTATCATGGGGAAATACCGTGTTTCTTCTGAGTTAATCAATCTGGAGATCACGGAGACGGCGGCCAGCCACACACAGGAAGTGATGGCGGAAAATCTGAACAAGCTGACGCAGGCGGGCGTTTCCTTTTCGCTGGATGATTATGGTACGGGCTATTCAAACATTAAGCGCGTTATCCAGCTTCCGCTGAAAATCATCAAACTGGACAAGACCTTTGTGGACGAGCAGGATAATCCCAAAATGCGGGTCGTGCTCAAAAATACGGTGGCGATGCTCAAGGATATGGATATGGAGATTGTGGTGGAGGGAATCGAGTCACAGGAGATGCTGGATTTCTTTACGGAGCTGCAGTGCGACTTTATTCAGGGCTACTTTTTCTCCAAGCCGCTTCCGAAACCGGAGTTTATTAATTTCCTGAAGGCGCAGGCAGAATAAAGGAGAGGTAAGAGAAAAATGAATTTTGCTTTTATCGGGCTGCAGATTTTAGGGATATGCACCATTTTCTTTGCTCTGGTGCTGCTGCTGAAAGGGGACGGTTCCAGAGAGCAGAAGCTGATGGAGTATTTTTTGGTGGGCGCGCTGATACAGAATATCGGATATTTACTGGAAGTGACGGCTCCCACGATGGAAGCGGCGTTGGTGGCTGTGAAGATGCAGTATCTGGGATCGCTGGTGATTCCGGTTTGCTATTGTTATTTTGCCTATATCTATTGTTTTGAAGAGGCTCCCATCAGGATGTTAAAGTTTTTGGCGGTTATTGACGCAGGGCTTTTTGCGCTGATTTTGACTTTTGATCATCATCATATTTTTTACACCAATGTGGAGTGGCAGACGACGGCGAAAGGCCATTCCTATCTGTTTTTGGAGTACGGGCCCGGGTATGTGGTGTTTATGATTTTTGCCATATGTATTCCCTATCTGCTATCTCTGCATGTGCTATTCCGCGCCTGCATCAGAAGGGGCGAGGATGCGGTGGATCGAAAGTACGGATTGATTCTGTTTCTCTCAATTCTGCCGATGATTGCGCTTTATACCTATGTGATGAAGCTGACGCGGGCGTATGACTTTACACCGATGATTCTGGGGATGGTGCTTTCCTGCGTGGTGATTTTGATCTGGAGCAGGCGGGTATATGATTTCGGCAGTCTGGCATCAGGCGCGCTTTTGAACAGTATGAGCGATGGCGTGATTGCGCTGGATGAAAAACGGCGCATTGTCAATTACAATCCGGCTGCCGCAGAGATTTTCCCGGGGCTGAACAGCCGGGCAATCGGCAGAAATATTGCGGACATCTTGGAGTTCCCGGAACCGGAGCCGGGCGAAGAAATCAAGCATGATATTTTTATAGGGGACCGCTATTATCAGAGCCATGTGGAACCGGTGCCTGACCGTTTTGGCGCGATTAAGGGACATGTAGTGCTGGTTCTGGACATGACGGAAATACGAAATAACATCGAGGAAATCAAGCGCATCAGAATACAGGCGGAGCAGGCAAACGAGGCGAAAAGCGAGTTCCTGGCCAATATGTCTCACGAGATCCGCACGCCCATGAATGCGATTGTGGGTTTGAGCGATATTATTATGGAGGAGAGTAAGGGGCGCAAAGTGTACAGCTACGCCTGCGATATCAAGTCGGCATCCAGAAATCTGCTGGCGCTGATCAATGATATTCTGGACTTGTCTAAAGTAGAGGCAGGCAAGATGGAGCTGGTGAATGCGGACTATCATATTAAAAATGTGACGGACGAGGTTATTAATATGATGGACGGCGCGGCGTCGAAGCGTGGCATTCTGCTGAAATGCGAGTACGACATGTCCATGCCCTGCAAGTATTTCGGCGATGAGGGCAGGATCAGGCAGATTTTGATCAATCTTCTCAACAATGGTCTGAAATTTACCAAGGAAGGGTATGTGAAACTGTCCGTCGGCGGCAGGCCGGGAGAGGACGCGGATACGGAGCTTCTGCATATAGAGGTGCGGGATACCGGCTGCGGCATTAAGGAGGAAGACCTCGGGAAAATTTTTGAGAATTTCAGTCAGGTGGATGCAAAGCGCAACAGGAGCGTGGAGGGGACGGGACTCGGACTTTCCATTACAAGGCATCTGGTGGAACTGATGAGGGGAACAATCAGGGTAGAGAGCGTATACGGGGAAGGCACGGTCTTCATTCTGGATATTCCGCAAAGGATTGTGGATCGGAGAAGTCTGACGGAAGTGCCGAGGGAGAGCGTGCGCAAAGAGGATGAAATTGAGCCCTTTTCGGCGGAGGATTGTCGAGTGCTGGTGGTGGATGACAATCTCGTCAATCGGAAAGTGGCGAGAGGGTTCCTGCGCCCTTATGGATTTATGATTGATGAGGCGGACAGCGGCCCGAAATCCATTGAATGTGTCAGGCAGACGAAATATGATATTATTTTTATGGATCATATGATGCCGGAGATGGACGGTATAGAGGCGGTACAGATCATCCGCAGTGAATGCGGGGAGAATGGGACACAGCCGGTTATTATCGCGCTGACGGCAAATGCTATAGAGGGTGTCAGAGATATGTTTTTATCTAACGGTTTTCAGGATTTTATCACCAAGCCGTTAGACAAAAGGACGCTTAACGAGGCGCTCAAAAAGTGGATTCCGGAGCAGAGGAGAAGAGAGCCGGACACTTGGGAGCAGAGTGTAGAGAAAATGAGAAAGGCGAAGCCGGCAGAAAAATAGAATCGGCGGGAGACGGGAGTGCATTTGAGGCAATAGTGCCCAAAATGCACTCTCTTTTTTTGTTTGAGGTTACGCGATTAACCTATTGTGTTTATTGCGTTGTGGGATTACACTGGTTCCAGAGAAGAGGGACGGTAGGTTTGACGGAGGAAATATGGCAGAACGGGTAAGAATTGCGGACATTGCGGAAGAGCTGGGGCTTAGCACGGCAACCGTCTCCAATGTGATTCACGGAAAAACGAAAAAGATATCGGATGAGACGGTAAAAAGGGTGCAGGCGCTTTTGGAGGAGAGACAGTATATCCCAAGTATGGCGGGAATTCTGCTTGCGCGAAACAATTCCCGTATCATCGGTGTGGTGGTGAACAACCATGAAAAGTATGAAGGGAAAGTGCTGGAGGATGGTTTTGTGTCCGCTTCCATGAATGCTTTGCTGTTTGAGCTGGAGAAGGCCGGGTACTTTATGATGATTAAAGCAGCGCAGGACTGGAGTGAGGTGGAGCGGTTTGCCTCTATGTGGAATATGGACGGGATGGTGCTGATGGGATTTTGTGACAGCGATTATGAAAAGCTTCGTGCAAAAATGCGTATTCCTTTTGTGGTCTATGACGGTTATTTTGAGAACAGCAAGGGCATTTGCAATTTGACGATTGATAACTTTGACGGAGGCTGTCAGGTGGGCGCGTACTTGAAAGAGATGGGGCATCGGCGTGCGCTTCTTCTCTCGGATAACGATATATGTGTGGACGCGGAGCGAATGGCGGGCTTTCGGGCCGGATTTTCAGACGGGGAGACAGATTTCCTGGAAGTGCCGATGAACAGGGAAGGGCGCCGCTGCCTGTATCAAGACAATATGGAGCGGATTCGGGCTTGTACGGCGGCGTTTGCTGTTTCGGATGTGTATGCGGCGGAGTTTATACATTTTCTGCTGGAGTGTGGGATTTCTGTACCGGGGGAAATGTCGGTGGTAGGATTTGACGATAACGCTCTGTGTGAAAGCTGTTTTCCGCGGCTCACTACGGTGGGGCAGGATGCGGGGGAACGTGCTCGTATGGCGGTGCGTGCGCTGAGGAGGCTTCGGGATGGCAGCGGTGAACCGGCAGAGGAGGTGCTCTCGGTGAAATTGGTGATGCGGGATAGCGTAAAAAACGTAGCACTCTCACCATAGTGGGGAGGAAAGGTTGCATAAATTCTCTGAAGAGCAATTTATGCAACCGGGAATTTGCGGATCCGCATGGAGGTAAAGATGAAAAAGAATGATTTTCGTGCCAATTTAATCAGTATTGCGCTGCCGATCACCCTGCAGTCCCTGCTGCAGTCTTCTTTCAGCATGGTGGATCAGATCATGATCGGGCAGCTCGGAAGCGAGCGCATTGCGGGAATCGGGCTGGGCGGTAAATTTGCCTCCATCTATTCAGTGGTGCTGGGAGCTGTCGCGGCGGCAGCAGGTATTATGGCGGCGCAGTATGTGGGGGCAAAGGATGAGAGGGGAATGGGGAGAAGCTTTTATTTGAATCTGCTTGTGGGACTCCTGCTTGCAGGCGGTTTTCTGGCAGTATGCGGCTTCTTTCCGAAAGGAATCATGTCCCTCTATACGCGAGACGAGGCGGTGAAGACGCAGGCCGCGGTTTATCTGCGAATTTATGCGGCTTCCTTTCCTGTGGTGGCAATGTCTACTATTATGACAGTGTTTTTGCGCTGTACAGGAAAAGCGGTATTTCCTCTTGTGGCGAGTTTCTTTTCCGTGCTGCTGAATACCGGCTTGAATTATCTGCTGATTTTTGGCAGGGGCGGGTTTCCGGCCATGGGCGTGCAAGGAGCTGCCCTGGCCAGTGTGATCGCGCAGGCGGCGGCCTTTGGTGTGACGGTAGTCTATTTTTGCAGAGATAGGGCCTTTCGATCTTACGGAAGGGGAGAACAGGTGCGTGTCGCGCTTCGGCTGACGGGAGAGGAGAGAAAACAGTATCTGGGTATTCTTATGCCGATCCTTGTCTGCGAGTTTGTATGGAGCCTGGGGGAAAACATGTATGCGGTGATTTACGGGCGTCTGGGAACAGATCCTTGTGCGGCCATGACAATGACGGGGCCGGTGCAGGGGCTTGCGATCGGGCTTTTGAGCGGTGTTTCCCAGGCGGCGGGCATTATGATCGGCCGGCATCTGGGTAAGGAAGCGTATGAGATGGCTTACAGTGATTCGAAGAAGCTGATGGGATGCGGGCTTGCGGGATCTGCGGTTCTGTCTCTTCTGTTGGTGGGGCTGGGCAGGGCCTATGTATCGCTATACAATGTGGGGACGCAGCTACAGTGGACAGCGTATTTGATTTTAGTGGCTTTTGCTATAATCTCTCCCATTAAGGTACAGAATATGATTCTTGGAGGCGGCATAATCAGAAGCGGCGGCATGACGCGCTATGTGATGTGGATTGATATGATCGGTACATGGGTGTTTGGTGTACCGCTTGGCTTTTTGGCGGCTTTTGTGTGGAAGCTGCCGATTCATCAGGTGTATTTTATCCTCTCTCTGGAGGAGGTCGTCAGATTTTTAATTTCTCTGGCTGTTTTTCGGAAAAAGAGTTGGATGCGTCGGCTGTAGTTTCTAAACATTTATGCCCTTCTGTCCGATATATATGATAACAGGGTACCGGCCGTATAAGACAGGCGGGGCTGTAGCGAATTGCGGCAAAAGGATTTGCCGTACAGGCAGCGTCATGGAGGATAGGGATATGGGCATAAAAATAGGGACGAATCCGAGCGCGTCCGGCTCAGCGTCGGCTGATCCGTATAAGCAGAGAACGGCGCAGGATATTAAGAACGAGTGTGCCGGCATTGCGGCAAAGCGGACGGCGAATGCGATCAGGATTCAAAAACAGAAAGCGAGTCAAAAGAAGAAAAAGCTCAATTACAATTATAAAAAAATATCGAGACAGATTACCATGAACAATACTTCCACGGGCGCGCGAAGGGTAATCACGAAGGCCCGCGAAGAGGTGGTTTCCCTTCTCAGAAAGCAGATGAGCGGAAAGTATGACGAGACGGATCTGCGTCATGCGATTATTCATGCCAGAAAGATGGAGCGCATCGCCCGCAGGAAGAAAAAGCATCTGGAGGAAGAGGAGAAGGCGAAAGCTACGGGTAAGGGCCTTGTAGAGCAGGGGGCGGCCTCGGACGAAGACGAGCAGATGAAGAAGCTCGAAGAGTCCATGGAGAATCTGAAAGATGACGAGATGGAGCGGATGCAGGAGCTTATGGAGGAGTACGAGCAGCTCATGCAGGAGCTGGAAGAGACTTGCGGCGTCAATGATGTCATGAAAGAATACATGGGCGCTTCGGAGCAGGAGATGTCGCCCGAGGATGTCGAGAAGCTGCGGAAGAAGCACCGCGCCGATGAGATGAAGGATATCGTGGAGGCGGATATGAAATATCTGAAGGCGATGTTCAACAAGCTGGCACGGGAGAAGCAGGCGGTGGGCCAGCAGGCGTTTCAGCAGGAAACGAATCCGGCGGTATCGCTGGAGCTTCAGGGTGTGGATATTCCGGTGTCCCCGGATGCCGGTCAGTCGGGGGCCGAGCTGGTGGAAGGCGCTAATATGGACGCGATGGCGTAAAGAAAGATAGAGGCAGTAAGAGTCTTTGCTACAGGAAATAGTGGAGGCTCTTTACTTATGGACAGAACGTGAAGATATAAGGGGAAAGAAATGACAGGTTCGCAGAAAAGCGAAAGAAAATATGGGCTCACAAGTGCGGCGCTGAAAAACACGGCCTATATCACTATGTTGATCGATCACTTTTTTGCCGTTCTCTTTCTCAATTATATGAGGCTGCATCCTGTGGATGGCAGATGGGATCCGCAGCTTGAGCGGATTTACCGTGCGGGCAGGGCTGTGGGACGGATTTCCTTCGTACTTTTTACCTTTTTGATTGTGGAAGGCTTTTTTTATACGAGGAGCAGGGTGTGGTTTCTGATGCGGCTCTTTTTGTTTGCGCTACTCTCGGAAATGCCTTTTGATCTGGCCCTTTCGGGTGAGACGTTTGACTGGAGCGGGCAGAATGTATATTGGACGTTGTTTCTGGGTGTACTGGTATTGACACTGTGGGATTATCTCTCCCACTATGGGAATGTTTTAGCGAGGGCGGGGCAGGCCGCAGTATTGGCGGCGGGCTGTATGACCGCGTTCTTTTGCGCTACGGATTATCGGTTCATGGGGATTCTCCTGATTTTTGCCATGTATCAGACGAGGGAAAAGGACGGGGGCGTCCGATTTATGGTGGCGGGGCTGGTTATGCTGCTCGGCACATGGGGCTCCAACCTGATCCGTTACGCGGGGGTCTATTCGGCGGATTATCTGTTCCGCTTTTCCTTGCGGGAGATGTACGGTCTGCTGGCTTTTGCGTTGCTCTTTTTGTATAACGGGGAAAAGGGGCGGCAGTTTTCGAAGCTCTTCTATTATGGGTTTTATCCGGTACACTTGTTAATTCTGTATGGAATTGCGCGAGCAACAGGAGTTATGTAAACTTAAAAGACGGCTAAAAAAATCCCGGGAGAGATATTCTGTCCCGGGCACGAAAATAATTTATGTAAACCATCTACAGGAAGCGCCGCAGGGAAGCACGAGACCGTTTGCTGAGACTGGCAGGCCGATTTCCGAGGATTCTACCCTGCCGCCGAATTGCGGAACGAGAGCGGTGTGCATCATGTAGGTGAGAACCGCGGGCTGGAGTCCGGTGGTGTAGGAGTTGACAAGGAAAAACAGGGCATTCTCGGACAACAGCTTTGCGGCCAGTTCGATCAGGGGAAACACGTTGTCTTCAATCTTCCAGATCTCGCCCTTGGGGCCGCGTCCGTAGGAGGGCGGATCCATGATGATGCCGTCGTAGGTATTCCCGCGGCGGATTTCCCGTTCCACGAACTTCACACAGTCGTCCACCAGCCAGCGGATGGGCGCATCGGAAAGTCCCGAAGCGGCGGCGTTTTCTTTCGCCCAGGTGACCATGCCCTTGGAGGCGTCCACATGGGTGACGGCCGCGCCGGCTGCCGCGGCGGCAAGGGTTGCGCCGCCGGTGTAGGCGAAAAGGTTCAGGATTTTGAGCTGTCGGTCGGGCTCCTGCGCTTTTGCTTCCTTTATTATAGAAGAAAACCAATCCCAGTTCACCGCCTGTTCGGGGAAAAGTCCCGTATGTTTGAAGCTGAACGGCTTTAGGCGGAAGGTCAGTTCGCGGTAGCGAATGCTCCATTCCTGCGGCAGATCAAAAAACTCCCATTCACCGCCGCCTTTCTGGCTGCGGTGGTAATGGCCATTTTTCTTTTTCCAGCCCGCTTCCGTTTTCGGGGTGTCCCAAATCACCTGAGGGTCGGGACGCACCAGAATATATTTTCCCCAGCGTTCCAGTTTTTCTCCCTTTGAACAGTCTATCACTTCATAGTCTTTCCAGTTGTCTGCAATCCACATGATTATTTTTTCTCCTTGTGATATAATAAGCGCAAACTCATCAGCTGGCGTCGCCAGATTATTGTATGTTTGATCTTGATAGGACATTGCTTATGACTTCTAAGAATTATAATATGATAGTGGAGCAGATTTTGCAAGTATGCCTGCCAGGCCCGGAGCACTGTCTGCGCGCCGAGCCCGTGCAACAAATTCTTTTGGAATCATCGAAATTAGCTGTGCGGGGTGGGTGCGAGTTTGCGCAGGGAAAGGCAGGCATACTTGTTAAAGCAGCTTCCAACACCATTGTACGGAAAAAAAAACAATTATCTTTCCCACTTTTTTCTTGCATTTCCCGAAAACATCCTATATACTAGTCAGTGCTGTGACATGATAGCTATGAAGCGTGAGGTTGCTGCCCACGTGGCAGGTTTTCCGTGGAGCGAATGTCAAGTTAGGAAACTGACGACAAGTCACTGTACAGACAGAATGTCCGGTTAGCCGGAAACGACGTGTAGTAGTTCGGTATGAAAATATTTAGGACACACACGGGAGAGTGTACAGTCACCGCTTGTCGTACTTAAGCTTTAAAAGTGCGAAAAGGAGGCGACTTTTTTTATGGCAAGTCAAGTAATGAGAATCACCCTGAAAGCCTATGACCATCAGTTGGTGGATGCATCGGCGAAGAAAATCATCGAAACTGTTAAGAAAAACGGATCTCAGGTGAGCGGCCCCGTGCCCCTTCCTACTAAGAAGGAAGTCATCACCATCCTGCGTGCGGTTCATAAGTACAAGGATTCCAGAGAACAGTTTGAGCAGAGGACCCACAAGAGGCTCATTGATATCATCACCCCCACCCCCAAGACGGTGGATGCGCTTCAGAGACTGGAGATGCCTGCAGGTGTGTATATCGACATCAAGATGAAGAACAAATAAGACCCCTACTAGGACGATTCGAAGTAAATTGTTTCGGAATTGACTCTGAACGGTGGCGCTTCGAATCCGCTGTAGAAAAACAGGAGGTAAGAAGGAGAATGAAAAAAGCAATTTTGGCAACAAAGGTCGGAATGACCCAGATCTTCAACGAAGACGGCACGCTGACGCCGGTTACCGTACTTCAGGCAGGCCCCTGCGCGGTAACGCAGATCAAAACCGTAGAAAACGACGGTTACAGCGCGGTGCAGGTAGGCTTTGTGGACAAGAAGGAAAAGATCGTCAATAAGGACAAGGGCGGTAACAAGGAAGTGATTCATCGCCACGGCGTAAACAAGGCGCAGAAGGGGCACTTCGATAAGGCGGGCGTTTCCTGCAAGAGATTTATCAGAGAATTTAAGTTTGAGAACGCGGACGAGTACACGCTCGGCAGCGAGATCAAAGCAGATATCTTTGAGGCTGGCGACAGAGTGGATGCGACGGCGATCTCCAAAGGTAAGGGATTCCAGGGCGCGATCAAGAGACACGGTCAGCACAGAGGACCTATGACACACGGTTCGAAATTCCATCGCCATCAGGGTTCTAACGGTGCCTGCTCCTCACCCAGTAAGGTATTTAAGGGCAAAGGGATGCCGGGACACATGGGCTGCGTTAAGGTTACGGTACAGAACCTCACGGTAGTGAGAGTTGACGCGGACAAGAACCTCATTTTGGTAAAGGGCGCGGTGCCCGGACCCAGGAAAGCCTTAGTAACTATCAAAGAGACAACTAAGGTTGAGGCGAAATAGTGGCTGAGCCACAGATGAAAGGAGGACCATTCAGATGGCAAACGTATCTGTATATAATATGGAAGGTAAAGAAGTCGGCAAGATGGACTTAAATGATGCGGTGTTTGGCGTCGAGATCAATGAACATCTGGTACACATGGCAGTTGTCCAGAATCTTGCCAATAAGCGTCAGGGCACACAGAAAGCCAAAACCCGTTCGGAGGTTTCCGGCGGCGGCAGAAAGCCCTGGAGACAGAAAGGCACAGGTCATGCGAGACAGGGTTCGACCAGAGCGCCCCAGTGGAAAGGCGGCGGCGTTGTGTTTGCTCCTACGCCCAGAGACTATTCTTTCAAGTTAAACAAGAAGGAGAAGAGGGCGGCGCTCAAGTCGGTTCTGACAAGCAGAGTGCAGGACAACAAGCTGATCGTACTTGACGAGTTGAAGCTTGACACGATCAAGACAAAAGATTTCAAGAAGGTTATGGATAACTTAAAGATTGGCAAGGCGATGGTAGTGATTGACGGGCAGGATGAGAACGTGATTCTTTCCGCGAGAAACCTTCCCACGGTCAACACGGCGGTAGCTGAGAATATCAATGTATATGACATCCTCAAGGGTGACACACTGGTGCTTACCAAGGATGCCGTAGCTAAGATCGAGGAGGTGTTTGCATAATGGCAGCGATTCAGTATTATGATGTGATCCTCAAACCTGTGATTACCGAGAAGAGTATGGCAGGCATGGGGGAGAAGAAGTACACCTTCTTAGTTCATCCGGAAGCAAACAAGACACAGATCAAAGAGGCTGTGGAGAAGATGTTCGAAGGCGCAAAGGTGGCAAAGGTCAACACCATGAATCAGGTGGGCAAGACGAAGAGACGCGGCATGGTTTACGGGAAGACCGCGAAGACCAAGAAGGCGATCGTGCAGCTTACCGAGGACAGCAAGGATATCGAGATCTTTGCAGGCCTATAACAAACCGAAGAGAATTTCTAAGGCGTCTGAAAAACGCCGCCGAAGAAATTTTAAAGCTTTGGGTGGGAGAACCGCAAGCGGTTCTCCGCAGTTCCGAATAGTAGAATCGCAAGCGATTCTCTGCGGTATATGAAAGTATTAAGAAAAGGAGATAAGAGATCATGGCAATCAAGACATATAAACCGTATACACCGTCGAGACGTAACATGACCGGCTCTGATTTCAGCGAGATCACGAAGAAAACTCCTGAGAAGGCGCTCTGCACTTCCCTGAAGAAGAACGCGGGCCGCAACAATCAGGGTAAGATCACTGTCAGACACCACGGCGGCGGAAACAGAAGATTATACAGAAACATTGATTTTAAGAGAAATAAGGACGGCATCAGCGCTAAGGTGATCGGCATTGAGTACGATCCCAACAGAACGGCGAACATTGCGCTGATCTGCTACGAGGACGGTGAGAAGGCATACATCCTTGCACCGGAGGGATTGAAGGACGGCATGAAGGTGATGAACGGCCCCGAGGCTGAAATCAGAGTGGGCAACTGCTTACCGCTGTCGGAGATTCCGGTAGGTACACTGGTACACAACATTGAGTTATATCCCGGCAAGGGCGGCCAGATGGTTCGTTCCGCAGGCAACAGCGCACAGCTGATGGCTAAGGAAGGCAAGTACGCGACCTTAAGACTCCCCTCCGGCGAAATGAGAATGGTTCCGATGGTGTGCAGGGCATCCATCGGCACGGTGGGAAACACCGACCACAACCTGATTAAGATCGGTAAGGCAGGACGTAAGCGTCATATGGGCATCCGCCCGACAGTCCGCGGTTCTGTTATGAACCCGAACGATCACCCGCACGGCGGCGGTGAGGGCCGCGCTCCGATTGGACGTCCGGGCCCGTGTACACCTTGGGGTAAGCCTGCGCTTGGTCTGAAGACCCGTAAGAAAAAGAAGGCTTCCAATAAGCTGATTGTAAGAAGAAGAGACGGCAGAGCCATCAAATAACAGGACAAAGAGTTATTCTAAGGCGTCTTAGGAACGCCGCTTAAGAACAACCAAAGCTTTGTCCGCAAGGAGAAATTCTAAGGCACCAGAGAAAGCCGCCTAAGAATTTCTGCAGCTTTGGTTGGAAGAATTGCAAAAGGCGGCAATTCTTCCCGGGCTGTCGGATTGCGATAAATGAAAATTATTCAGGAGGAGAGATCATGGCAAGATCATTGAAAAAAGGACCGTTTGCGGATGCGAGCTTACTGAAAAAAGTAGATGCTATGAATGCGTCGGGACAGAAGCAGGTTATCAAGACCTGGTCCCGCCGGTCTACGATTTTCCCTTCCTTCGTGGGGCACACCTTCGCGGTGCATGACGGAAGAAAGCACGTACCGGTATATGTTACAGAGGATATGGTTGGACACAAGCTCGGCGAGTTCGTGGCGACCAGAACTTATAGAGGACATGATAAGGACGAGAGAAAGTCTAAAGTTCGCTAATTTGAAAGGAGGCTTCAATCTATGGCTAAAGGACATAGATCCCAGATAAAGAGAGAGAGAAACGCGAACAAGGATGTCAGACCTTCAGCGAAGCTGTCTTACGCTCGTGTGTCTGTACAGAAAGCTTGTTTCGTGTTAGATGCGATCAGGGGGAAGGATGTCGAGACAGCGCTCGGAATCCTTGCATACAATCCCAGATATGCGTCCGGCATCATCAAGAAGCTGCTGGAGTCGGCAATTGCAAACGCCGAGTACAAATACAGTCAGGATCCCACGAAGTACCCGAATCCGGAAAACCTTTATATTGCTGAGTGCTACGCAAACAAAGGGCCTACCATGAAGCGGATTCAGCCCAGGGCACAGGGCAGGGCTTACAGGATTGAGAAGAGAATGAGTCACATCACGATCGTTCTCGATGCAAGATAGGATCAGATTAGGAAGGAGAACAACATGGGACAGAAAGTTAATCCGCACGGATTGAGAGTCGGTATCATCAAGGATTGGGATTCCAAGTGGTATGCTGACGGAGAGTTTGCTGACTTTTTAGTAGAAGATTACAATATCAGAGAGTATTTGAAGAAGAAATTATACAGTGCAGGCATCTCTAAGATTGAGATCGAGAGAGCTTCCGACAGAGTGAAGGTTATCATCTACACGGCAAAGCCCGGCGTTGTAATCGGCAAGGGTGGCGCAGAGATCGAGGTGACCAAGAAGGAACTCTCCAAGATGACCGGCAAGAAGGTTCTTGTAGACATCAAGGAGATCAAGAGACCTGACAAGGATGCGCAGCTTGTTGCGGAGAACATCGCACAGCAGCTCGAGAACCGTGTGTCTTTCAGACGCGCGATGAAGTCCTGCATGGGCCGTACCATGAAGGCGGGCGCGGAAGGTATCAAGGCAGCCGTTTCCGGACGTCTTGGCGGCGCAGACATTGCCCGCAGCGAGTTCTACAGCGAGGGCACCATTCCGCTGCAGACTTTGAGAGCAGATATTGACTATGGTTTTGCCGAGGCGGATACCACTTACGGTAAGCTCGGCGTAAAGGTATGGATTTACAAAGGCGAGGTACTTCCGACTAAATCTGACAAGGAAGGGAGCGATAAATAATGTTAATGCCAAAAAGAGTAAAACGTCGTAAACAGTTCCGTGGTTCCATGGCGGGTAAAGCGTCCCGCGGCAACACGATTACCTACGGTGAGTACGGTATCGTGGCTCTGGAGCCCTGTTGGATCAAGTCCAATCAGATAGAGGCAGCCCGTATCGCTATGACAAGATACATCAAGCGTGGCGGTAAGGTGTGGATCAAGATTTTCCCGGATAAGCCCGTTACTGCGAAGCCTGCAGAGACGCGTATGGGTTCCGGTAAGGGAACTTTGGAATACTGGGTAGCAGTTGTTAAGCCCGGCCGCGTGATGTTCGAGATCGCCGGAGTGGCTGAGGATGTGGCAAAAGAGGCGCTGCGTCTTGCAACCCATAAACTTCCCTGCAAGTGTAAAATCGTTTCTAAAGCAGACTTGGAAGGCGGTGTAGCGAATGAAAACTAATAAATATGTGGAAGATTTAAATAACAAATCAGATGCTGAATTAGCACAGGAGCTTGTAGATGCCAAGAAAGAACTTTTCAATTTGAGATTCCAGAACGCAACGAACCAGTTGGACAATACGGCGCGGATCAAAGAAGTGAGAAGGAATATCGCCAGAATCCAGACGGTGATCACGCAGAAGGCAAAAACTGTATAACATGGCGAGAGCGTAAGAATTGCGAAGCGATTCTTACTGATTTCACGGCAGTGAAATCAGTTTTGCGGCAGTGAAATCAGTTTCGCGGCAGCGAAATCAGAGGAAGGAGAGATATCAATCGTGGAAAGAAATCTGAGAAAAATTCGTACCGGCAAGGTTACAAGCAATAAGATGGATAAAACCATTGTGGTAGCGATAGAAGATCACGTAAAGCACCCGCTTTACAAGAAGATCGTGAAGAAGACCTACAAGTTAAAAGCGCATGACGAGAACAATGAGTGCAGCATCGGCGATACCGTTAAGGTAATGGAGACCAGACCTTTATCTAAGGATAAGAGATGGAGACTTGTAGAGATCGTTGAAAAGGTTAAATAACAAGACGAAAAGAATTTCTAAGCCAGCAACATACGCTGACTAAGAAAATCGATGTTTCGTCTGCGAGATTTGCTTCGCAAACTCGTTAGAGGAATTTGTTCAAAATTCTTCCCGACTCGAATGCGATCGGTCAGATTAAAGAGTTAAAAGATTAAGATAAGGAGAAGATAGCATGATTCAACAGGAAAGCAGATTGAAGGTTGCTGATAACACCGGTGCAAAAGAACTCCTGTGCATCAGAGTTATGGGCGGATCTACAAGAAGATATGCGCGTATAGGTGATACGATCGTCGCTACGGTCAAAGATGCAACACCAGGCGGCGTTGTAAAAAAAGGCGATGTCGTGAAGGCTGTCGTTGTGCGTACCGTGAAGGGCGCAAGACGTAAGGATGGATCTTACATCAGATTTGACGAAAATGCTGCTGTTATCATCAAAGATGATAAGACTCCCAGAGGAACCCGTATTTTTGGACCAGTAGCAAGAGAGCTGCGTGATAAACAGTTTATGAAAATTGTTTCACTGGCTCCGGAAGTATTATAGGAGGTGCCGGTATGTCAATGGCTAAGATTAAGAAAGGTGATACCGTTAAGGTGATCGCCGGCAAGGATAAAGACAAGGAAGGCAAGGTCATTTCCGTAGACAAGAAGAACGGCAGGGTTCTTGTGGAGGGCATCAACAAGATTACCAAGCATGAGAAGCCTTCCGTAGCAAACCAGAACGGCGGTATCGTTCAGAAGGAAGCTCCCATCGATGCTTCCAACGTGATGTATGTACACAAGGGCAAAGCGACCAGAATCGGTTTTAAGATCGAGAAGGGCAAGAAAGTACGTTTCGCCAAGTCCACGGGCGACATCATTGACTGAACGCATTGTAAATGCGTTTGAGATGCACACATGCAGCAAGCTGCATGGCGCGTGTACGGACAGCGCAGTGAATGCGCAGTCCTGATATAAAGATAGAGAAAATATTTTTTGGAAAGGAGATCCATAAGCGTGAGTAGCAGACTTAAAGATATGTATAAAAACGAGATCGTAGATGCTATGATCAAAAAGTTTGGATATAAAAATGTCATGGAAGTTCCGAAGCTTGACAAGATCGTGATTAACATGGGCGTCGGTGAAGCGAAGGAGAACGCGAAGGTGCTGGAGTCGGCTGTGAGTGATATGGAGACCATCACCGGTCAGAAGGCCGTTATCACAAAGGCAAAGCACTCCATTGCAAACTTCAAGATCAGAGAGGGACAGTCGATTGGCTGTAAGACGACGCTTCGCGGCGACAAGATGTACGAGTTTTTAGACAGACTCGTAAACCTGGCGCTTCCCCGCGTGCGTGACTTTAGAGGCGTGAGCGCTAATTCCTTCGATGGCAGAGGCAACTACGCGCTTGGTATCAAGGAGCAGATTATCTTCCCTGAGATCGAGTACGATAAGGTTGACAAGGTGAGAGGTATGGATGTTATCATTGTCACCACAGCCAAGACGGATGAAGAAGCCCGAGAGTTGTTGAGATTGTTTAATATGCCATTCGCCAAATAGAAGGAGGTAAATTCATGGCTAAGACAGCAATGAAGATCAAACAGCAGCGCAAACCGAAATTCTCCGTGAGAGCGTACAACCGCTGCAAAATTTGTGGTCGTCCACATGCTTATTTAAGAAAATACGGAATCTGCAGAATCTGTTTCCGTGAGTTAGCATATAAGGGACAGATTCCCGGCGTAAAGAAAGCCAGCTGGTAAAAAGCCAAAAGAATTTCTAAGGCGTCTGGAAAACGCCGCCTAAGAAATACTATGTTTGGCTTGCGAGGTTGCAAGCAACCTCGGTGGCGAAAGAATTTCCAAGTCAGCAAAATACGCTGACTGAGAAATACTAAGTTTCGCTTGTCAAAAGAATTTCCAAGTCGGCAAAAGACGCCGACTAAGAAATGCTAAGTTTGGCTTGCGAGTCTGCTCCGCAGCCTCGGTGGCGAAAAGAATTTTTGGAAAATTAGGATTAGGAGGAAAAATCATGACAATGAGCGATCCGATTGCAGATATGCTTACGAGAATCCGTAACGCGAATACTGCAAAGCATGATACAGTAGATGTGCCCTCATCCAAGATGAAGCTGGCTATCGCGCAGATTCTCTTAGAGGAAGGGTATATCAGAAAATTTGATGTGATCGAGAACGGCAGTTTCAAGACGATCCATATCACCTTAAAGTATGGTGAGGACAAGAACGACAAGATCATTTCCGGCATCAAGAGAATTTCCAAGCCCGGTCTTCGTGTGTATGCGGGCAAGGAAGAACTGCCCAGAGTGCTCGGCGGCTTAGGAGTGGCGATCATTTCCACAAACCAGGGTGTTGTGACCGATAAAAAGGCAAGAGAGCTTCAGGTTGGCGGCGAAGTTTTAGCTTTCGTCTGGTAACTGACCGAGTAAGCTCGGTCTGAAGAATGACTATGTCATTCTTCGCAGGTGAGAGAACCATATAGAATTTCTAAGGCGTTAAAAACGCCGCATAAGAAAATCTATGTTTGGTTTGCGAGGCGGCAAGCAGCCTCGGTAGAGCGAAAAGAATTTTTGACAAATAAAACAGGAGGTACGGGCATGTCACGTATAGGAAGAATGCCAATCGCGATCCCTGCAGGTGTGACTGTGGAGGTTGCAGAAAATAATAAAGTGACTGTAAAAGGTCCCAAGGGAACGCTTGAGAGAACGCTCCCGGCAGAGATGGAAATTAAGGTGGAAGGCGATCAGATTCTGGTTTCCAGACCGAACGATTTGAAGAAGATGAAATCCTTCCACGGTTTGACAAGAACACTGATTCACAATATGGTGGTCGGTGTGACGGAAGGCTTTGAGAAGAAGCTGGAGGTAAACGGCGTTGGTTACAGGGCCGCTAAGTCCGGCAAGAAGCTGACACTCAACTTAGGATACTCCCACCCGGTAGAGATGACAGACCCTGAGGGCATCGAGACAGTTGTGGATGGACAGAATCTGATCATCGTCAAGGGCATCGATAAAGAAAAAGTAGGTCAGTTTGCGGCTGAAATCAGAGACAAGAGACGTCCTGAGCCTTATAAGGGCAAGGGCATCAAGTATGCTGATGAGACAATCAGACGTAAAGTCGGTAAGACCGGTAAGAAATAACAGATAAGGAGAGTGTGGAAATGGTTAAGAAAGAATCGAGACAAAAAGTTCGCGTAAAGAAACATAACAGAATGCGTAACCGTTTCAGCGGCACCGCTGAGAGACCGCGTCTGGCTGTGTTCAGAAGCAATAATCATATGTATGCTCAAATTATTGACGATACGGTGGGAAATACCTTAGTCTCCGCATCTACTCTCGAGAAGAGCGTTGGAGGCGAGCTTAAGAAGACCAATGACGTTGAGGCGGCAGCATATGTAGGAACAGTGATCGCTAAGAGAGCAATTGAGAAAGGCATCAAGACCGTTGTTTTTGACAGAGGCGGTTTCATATACCAGGGTAAGATTGCAGCATTAGCGGACGCGGCCAGAGAAGCTGGCCTGGAATTCTAGGAAGGGAGAAAGAAGATCACATGAGACGTACAATCATTGACGTAAGTCAGTTAGAACTCACTGAGAAAGTTGTGACAATCAAGCGTGTAACCAAGGTTGTCAAGGGTGGTCGTAACATGCGTTTCACAGCGCTTGTGGTAGTTGGCGACGGTAACGGCCATGTTGGCGCGGGCTTGGGTAAAGCGACTGAAATCCCTGAAGCGATCCGCAAAGGCAAGGAAGATGCGATCAAGAATCTGGTTTGCGTTGCACTGGATGAGAAAAACAGTATCACACATGATTTTGTCGGAAAATTCGGTTCGGCATCCGTTTTACTGAAACGGGCTCCGGAAGGTACCGGTATCATCGCCGGAGGCCCTGCGCGTGTAGTGTGCGAGCTTGCAGGCATCAAGAATATCCGTACAAAATCCCTGGGGTCCAACAACAAGCAGAACGTAGTGTTAGCTACGATTATGGGCTTAAGCCAGTTAAAGACTCCTGAGGAAGTGGCTAAAAACCGCGGTAAATCCGTAGAAGAGATCCGCGCATAACAATGCGGGAAGATGTTCTAATGCTCGCAGCAGTGGCTGCATCACAAAGAACATCTATGTCCCGCATAAGAGAATGCCGAAAAGAAGGCATTCTCTGTACAGATTCGAAGTTTTACAATCAGGAGGTATTAAAATGGCAGATAAAAAATTAAAGATCACTTTAGTCAGATCTACGATCGGCCAGGTGCCCAAGGCTCGCGCGACGGTGGCGGCTATGGGTCTTCGGAAGCTTCATCAGACAGTGGAGCTGCCTGATAACGCATCGACCAGAGGTCAGATTCAGAGAGTAAGACATATGGTGAAAGTGGAAGAGGCATAAAGGAGGTGTGATAGATGGAATTATCGAATTTAAGACCGGCGAAGGGCTCTGTACACAGCGATAATTTTAGAAGGGGCCGCGGACATGGTTCCGGAAACGGCAAGACGGCCGGCAAGGGCCACAAGGGTCAGAAGGCTCGTTCCGGCGCGCCCAGAGTCGGCTTTGAGGGTGGTCAGATGCCTTTGTACAGACGTCTCCCCAAGAGAGGCTTTACCAACAGAAATACCAAAGAGATCGTGGCTCTCAACCTGAGCGTTCTCGAGGTGTTTGACAACGGTGCAACGGTTGATGTGGACGCATTGATTGAGAGAGGAATCGTAAAGAATCCCCGTGACGGTGTGAAGATCCTTGGTAACGGAGAACTTACTAAGAAGCTCGACGTGAAAGTAAATGCCTTCAGCGCATCCGCGAAGGAGAAAATCGAGGCACTTGGTGGAACAGCAGAGGTGATCTAATGTTTACAACCCTAAAAAATGCATTTAAGATCAAAGAGATCAGAAATAAAATTTTCTTTACATTTCTCATGTTGGTTGTGATCCGTCTCGGATCACAGCTTCCCGTGCCGGGCGTGGACAGAACTTATTTTGCAAGATGGTTCGAAAGCCAGACCGGCGACGCATTTAATTTCTTTGATGCTTTTACGGGTGGATCTTTTCTGAATATGTCCGTTTTGGCGCTCAACATTACGCCGTACATTACGTCGTCCATTATTATGCAGCTTATGACGATAGCGATTCCGAAGCTGGAAGAGATGCAGAGGGACGGCGCGGACGGACGGAAGAAGATAGCATCTATTACGAGATATGTGACAGTTGCGCTTGCACTGATTGAGTCCGGTGTTATGGCGATTGGTTTCGGACGGCAGGGACTGCTCGAGACCTACAATGTGATGAACGTCATTACGGTAATAGCGGCGCTTACGGCGGGCAGCGCGTTTCTGATGTGGATTGGAGAGCGGATTACGGAGAACGGCGTCGGCAACGGTATTTCTATCGTGCTGACAATCAATATTCTCTCGCGTATGCCGCAGGATATCACACAGCTCTTTGAGCAGTTCGTGATCGGCAGATCCATCGCCAAGGGCGTGGTGGCAGCGATCATTATCATTGCAATCATTGTACTGATGGTAGTTCTCGTTATCATCTTAAATGACGGTGTGCGCAAAATTCCGGTACAGTATGCGAAGAAGGTACAGGGCAGAAAGATGGTGGGCGGACAGACGACGAATATTCCGCTGAAGGTCAATACTTCGGGCGTGATTCCCGTCATCTTCGCATCGTCCCTGATGCAGCTGCCGGTGGTGATCTGTTCCCTGTTCAATGTGAATGGGACTGGCGTCTGGGGAGAGATTCTCAGGGGGCTGAATTCCAATTACTGGTGCAATCCGGAACATCTGGTTTATTCAATCGGTCTGGTTGTGTATATTTTACTGGTGATATTTTTCGCTTACTTCTATACATCCATCACCTTTAACCCGATGGAGATTGCGGATAACATGAAGAGACAGGGCGGATTTATTCCGGGTATCAGACCCGGTAAGCCGACCAGCGACTATCTGGCAAAGCTTCTGAATTATATTGTGTTTATCGGAGCGATCGGTCTTACCATCGTATGTGTGGTGCCGTACTTCTTTAACGGTGTGTTCGGTGCACAGGTATCCTTCGGCGGAACCAGCCTGATCATCATTGTCAGCGTGGTGCTGGAGACGGTTAAGCAGATTGAGTCGCAGATGCTTGTCCGCAATTATAAAGGCTTTTTAAACGACTAATGGGAAGACAAGACAGGTAGGGACGGCGGTTTATCGGCACGTCCCTAACCTTGTGTCTATGTCATATGCTATGGGGAGATAAGAGATGAAGATTATAATGCTGGGCGCACCCGGCGCCGGAAAAGGAACACAGGCGAAAATGATTGCTGAAACCTACAAAATTCCGCATGTTTCCACGGGCGATATGTTTCGCATGAACATTAAGAACGGGACGGAGCTTGGAGCGGAGGCGAAGCAGTACATGGATCAGGGACTGCTGGTGCCGGATGAACTGACGGTGCGCATTCTCCTTGACAGAGTGGCGCAGGATGACTGCAAAAACGGCTACGTGCTGGACGGCTTCCCGAGAACCATTCCTCAGGCGGAGGTGTTGGAGGATGCGCTGAATAAGCTGGGTGACAAGATAGATTACGCGATTGACGTGGAAGTGCCGGACGAGAATATCATCCGCAGAATGGGTGGCAGGCGCGCGTGTACATCCTGCGGCGCGACCTACCATATCGAGCATGTTCCCCCGAAGAAGGAGGGAATCTGCGATGCGTGCGGGCAGGAGCTTGTGCTGCGCGACGACGATAAGCCGGAGACGGTAAAGAATCGCCTGCGAGTGTATCAGGAGCAGACGGCGCCGTTGCTCGAGTTTTATTCGGCAAAGGGTGTGCTGCGGAGCGTGGACGGCACACAGGATATGCAGGATGTGTTCAAGGCAATTACAGAGATATTAAAATAGAGGCAGGATTATGGCGGTCACGATCAAATCGGCAGGAGAAATCGAAAAGATGCGCGAGGCGGGCAGGCTGCTCGCCCGGGTACATGAGAAGCTGGCAAAGGCGATACGCCCCGGTATCTCTACGAAGGAGATCGACACGATCTGCGAGGAGCTGATCCGGGGATATGGCTGTACCCCGAACTTTTTACATTATCAGGGTTACCCGGCGAGTGTGTGCATCTCTGTCAATGAGGAGGTCGTGCACGGGATTCCTCGGCCGGATCGGATTTTGAAGGAAGGCGATATCGTCAGCCTTGACACAGGACTGATCTGGCAGGGGTATCATTCGGATGCGGCCAGAACTTACGGGGTAGGAGAGATTGGTTCGGAAGCGGAAAAGCTGATCGAGGTGACGAGGGAGAGCTTTTTTCAGGGAATTGCAATGGCCCGCGCAGGAAAGCATCTGCACGATATCTCCAACGCCATTGCAGACTATGTGATACCCCACGGTTACGGAATTGTGCACGATCTGGTGGGGCACGGTATCGGTACGAAACTCCATGAACCACCGAATATACCGAACTTTCCCCAGAGAAGAAGGGGGATACGACTAAAAGCGGGGATGACGCTTGCAATTGAGCCGATGATCAATATCGGCACGGGCGAGGTAGACTGGCTGGACGATGAGTGGACGGTGGTGTCGGCGGATCATTCGCTCTCCGCGCACTATGAAAACACGGTGCTGATTACGGATGGGGAGCCGGAGATATTAACATTATAAATAGGTAGAAATGGATTTGAATATGGAAGAAAGCATCGTGGGAATGCTCGCCACATCCAAGGCAGGGCATGATAAGGACTCCGTGTATGTCATCATTCGGGAGGATGGCGAATATATATATGTAGCTGACGGCAAAAGCAGAACCGTGGAACGCCCGAAGCGGAAAAATAGGAAGCATGTACAGCTTATTAAAAAGAAAAGAATGCCGGAACCGGACAAGGGTTTCGATGATTTGGAGATAAAGAGAGTAATAAAAGAGTATCTGAAAGAAAGAGAGGAAAGAAATGTCTAAGGCTGATGTAATTGAGATTGAAGGAACTGTAATTGAGAAGTTACCCAATACCATGTTTCAGGTGGAACTGGAAAACGGGCATGTGGTGTTGGCGCATATCAGCGGCAAGCTGCGCCAGAACTTCATCCGCATCCTGCCCGGCGACAAGGTGACGCTGGAACTTTCCCCCTACGATTTGTCTAAAGGGAGAATTATTTGGAGGGATAAATGACAGATCGAGCGAGCTCGTTCGCGAGGACTGCTTCGCAGCCTCGGCATGAAGTTGATAGAAAAAAATAGCAAAAAGTCTTGCTACCGGCAGGATTTGGTGTTATAATGTAAAACGGTCTTTTTTGAAAGGAGGGTTTGAGATGAAGGTTAGATCATCAGTAAAACCGATTTGCGAAAAGTGCAAGATCATCAAGAGAAAAGGAAAGATCAGAGTTATTTGTGAAAATCCGAAACATAAGCAGGTACAGGGTTAATAGATAGAGAGCCCACTTTTTGATACCAACTTATATGTTTGGAAAGATCGGATATCTGATCCGGTTGGGCAAAGCATTTTGCCTCAATCAATTAGTGTCACGCGTGTAGGATGTACGCGAAGCGCATGAAAATGCAAAGGAAATGGAGGAAATGTAAATGGCTCGTATTGCAGGTGTTGACTTACCGAGAGAAAAGCGTGTGGAGATCGGCTTGACCTATATCTACGGGATCGGAAGATCCAGCGCAAACAAGATTCTGGAGGCGGCAAACGTAAATCCTGATACCCGCGTCAGAGAATTGACCGATGATGAGGTGAAGAAACTGGCAGAGGTAATCGAAAAGGATTACATGGTGGAAGGCGACTTGAGAAGAGAGGTTGCTCTCAACATCAAGAGACTTCAGGAAATCGGCTGCTACAGAGGAATCCGTCACAGGAAGGGTCTTCCGGTTCGTGGTCAGAAGACAAAGACCAACGCCAGGACAAGAAAAGGTCCTAAGAGAACTGTTGCAAACAAGAAGAAGTAACAACATAGGAACAAGATTAAATAGTCTGAGAAAGTAGGTTAGTTTATTATGGCAAAGAAAGTTACCAAAAAAGTGACAAAAAAGCGTGTCAAGAAAAACGTTGAACATGGACAGGCACATATCCAGTCTTCCTTTAACAACACCATCGTTACGCTGACAGACAACGAGGGTAATGCGTTAAGTTGGGCGAGTGCCGGCGGTCTTGGTTTTAGAGGTTCAAGGAAATCTACTCCCTATGCGGCACAGATGGCAGCCGAGACAGCGACAAAGGCTGCTCTGATCCACGGCTTAAAGACTGTGGACGTTATGGTAAAGGGTCCTGGTTCGGGACGTGAGGCTGCGATCCGCGCGCTGCAGGCATGTGGTCTGGAAGTGACCAGCATCCGCGACGTGACGCCCGTACCTCACAATGGATGCCGTCCGCCTAAGAGACGCCGCGTATAGCTGATCAAAAAGAAAATCTAATCGCTCACAGCATAGGCTGTTTCGCGAAGATTTTCTAAGTTTTGATCTGGAGAACCGCAGGCGGTTCTCCGAAAGAAATGCCAAGGTGTCAGAAGATGCCGCCAAGAATTTCTATGTTTCGATTTAGAAAATCTAATCGCTCACAGCAAAGGCCGTTTTGCAAAGATTTTCTAAGCTTTGATCTGGAGAAGCGCAGGCGGTTCTCCGAAAGAAATGCCAAGGTGTCAGAAGACGCCGCCAAGAATTTCTATGTTTCGATTTAGAAAATCTAATCGCTCACAGCATAGGCCGTTTTGCGAAGGTTTTCTATGTTTGGATCGGGAGAATCACAAGTGATTCTCCGTGTATAAGGAAAATAGTTTGGATGAAGGTGCCGCCTAAGTGAGCGACATTGTAAACAAAAACAGAAAGGAGCCAGAATCATGGCAGTAAACAGAGTTCCGGTATTAAAGAGATGCAGATCTCTTGATCTTGATCCTACCTTTTTAGGATATGACAAGAAATCTAACAGAACATCCGCAAGAGCGGGTAAGAAGATCAGTGAGTACGGCCTTCAGCTGCGCGAGAAGCAGAAAGCGAAATTTATCTACGGCGTGCTGGAGAAGCCTTTCAGAAATTATTATGAGAAGGCCGACAGAATGAAAGGCCAGACAGGTGAAAACCTGATGGTTATGCTTGAGAGCAGACTGGACAGCGTTGTGTTCAGAATGGGCTTTGCCAGAACAAGGAGAGAGGCGAGACAGGTAGTAGGACACAAGCATTTTCTCGTAAACGGCAAGCCTGTGCAGATTCCTTCCTATCTCGTTAAGGCGGGCGACGTGATCGAGGTGCGAGAGAAGGCAAGATCTCTGCAGAGATATAAGGATATTCTTGAGGTAACCGGCGGCAGACTTGTTCCCGAGTGGCTTGAAGTGGATCAGGAGGCAATGAAGGCAACCGTGAAATACCTTCCCACCAGAGAGATGATTGATGTGCCGGTAAACGAGATGCTTATCGTCGAGTTGTACTCCAAATAACAAAGTGAAAAGAAATTCTAACGCGGCAAATTACGCCGCGAAAGAATTTCTATGTTTCACTTGCGAGAATTATTTCATAATTCTCGGCTCATATGCAAGAGAATGTCTTGACAGACATTCTCTGTAGGCGGGAATTATTTCATAATTCTCGGTGACGCTTTAATGTATGTATTCTCAGAAGGAGGGTGCTTGGGTGTTTGAGTTTGAGAGACCGAATATAGAAGTAGTAGAGATCTCCGAAGATAAAAAATACGGCAGATTCGTAGTGGAACCTTTAGAGAGAGGTTACGGCATTACCCTCGGCAATTCACTTAGAAGGATCATGTTGTCCTCCCTGCCCGGTGTGGCGGTAAGTCAGGTTAAGATCGAGGGTGTTCTCCATGAGTTCAGCTCGATTCCGGGTGTGAAGGAAGACGTGACAGAGATCATCATGAACGTTAAGAGCCTTGCGATCAAGAATAACAGCGATGCGAACGAAGTGAAAACCGCTTACATTGAGTACGAGGGCGAGGGCATCGTGCGGGCTTCCGATATTCAGGTAGATCAGGATATTGAGATCTTAAATCCCGATCTGGTGATCGCTACCCTGAGCGGTAAGGATACAAAACTGTACATGGAGTTGACCATCACAAGAGGCCGTGGCTATGTGGGGGCGGATAAGAATAAAACGGAAGATTTGCCGATTGGCGTGATCGCTATTGATTCCATCTACACACCTGTGGAAAGAGTCAATGTCACCGTGGAGAATACCCGTGTGGGGCAGATTACGGACTATGATAAGCTGACGCTGGATGTGTACACGAACGGTACACTTGTGCCTGATGAGGCTGTCAGTCTGGCCGCAAAGGTACTCAGCGAGCATTTGAGTCTTTTCATTGATCTGTCTGAGAATGCTAAGACTGCAGAGGTCATGGTGGAGAAAGAGGATGATGAGAAGGAGAAGGTGCTTGAAATGAGCATCGACGAGCTGGAGCTTTCGGTTCGTTCCTACAACTGCTTAAAGAGGGCGGGCATCAATACAGTGGAAGAGCTGACAAATAAGACGTCCGAGGATATGATGAAGGTAAGAAATCTGGGTCGTAAATCCTTGGAGGAAGTTCTTGCAAAATTAAAGGAATTAGGATTACAGCTGAATCCAAGCGATGAGGCGTAATATAGAGGTAAGACCGAAGAGCACTCGGAAAGGAGCCGATCATGGCAAAATACAGAAAACTCGGCAGAACATCTGACCAGAGAAAAGCATTACTCAGAAATCAGGTTACCGCTCTTTTATATAATGGAAAGATCGTGACCACAGAAGCGAGAGCAAAGGAAGTGCGCAAGCTCGTAGAGCCTTTGATTACGCTTGCTGTCAAGGAGAAGGACAATTTTGAGACCGTTAAAGTGACCGCGAAAGTGGCGCGCAAGGATAAGGACGGCAAGAGAGTAAAACAGATCGTGGACAAGAACACGAAGGCTGTGCTCTCCGAGACACACCGCGACAAGGATGGCAAGATTCTCCGGATCGAGAACGGCATGACTGTTACGGTATATGACGAGGTGGAGAAGGAGATTAAGAAGGATCTGCCTTCCAGACTTCACGCGAGAAGGCAGATCATGAAGGTGCTTTATCCTGTCAAGGAGGTGCCGAATACACCTGCAGGCCGCAAGAAGAATACAAAGGAAATCAATCTTGCGGATAAGCTCTTTGATGAGTATGCTCCCAAGTATGCGAACCGCAAGGGCGGTTATACCAGAATTATCAAGATCGGACCCCGTAAGGGCGACGCGGCGATGGAAGTAGTTCTGGAGCTGGTATAACCACATAAAATGAATAGGATGAAGAAAGGCCGGGTACTTATGTACCCGGTTTTTTTGATCGCCAGGCGGCGTATATTTCTTAAGGGTTAAAGCCCTAAATCCTCCGGTTGTGGAAAGGTTATAGCCGAAGCGCAATAAATTTCGATCATTAAAAATAAGGCTTTGATTTAAAACCCTTCAATTATGCCATAATAGAAGGAAAGGCATGTGTTCCGCAGTCGTGTATAGAAAAGGACACAACATTTTGTAATAAAATGTTGCATCCTTCTTTGCTCAAAGTATATATCGGAAAACAATCAGAATACTTAACCCCCAATTTAAAAAAATTATAAATTAATCTGCAAATAAACCTGATCCCGTTCATCCTGTCCGATGCCGAGGTATCGTTTGGTGATCTGATAGGAAGAGTGATTGTACAGATCCATCAGCATGGCAGGGGGCGTCCCCTGTTTCCAGGCATAATAGCCGAAGGTTTTTCGCAGGGAATGACAGCCTATATGATCGGACAGGCCGCAGCCTTCCGCAGCCCTCCGGACAATGCGGTACGCCTGGGAGCGGGAGAGTGGACGGGACTTACAGCGCGTGCTGGGAAAGAGAAAGTCCTGCGGAGCAGTTCCGGGACAGACGCTTTTGTAGGCATCCAATGTTTGTCGTAAAACCTTATTGATGGGAACCACGCGCTTTTTTCCTGTTTTTTGTTCTTCAACGCAGATATGCTGCCGCAGGTTACCGTCCGCGCCGCAGACATCCTGCCAGCGGAGCTTTAATAAATCCCCGACGCGGAACGCCGTGTTCAGCCCGGTGACTATCAGCGAATAGTTGCGTGGATTCGGTTGTGTATCCTTGTAGTAATCCCGGAAAGAATGCAGAGCTTCTCTGTCTTTGATCGGATATGTCTCACTCATAAAATGTCCTCCTTTAGTTTGGTAGTTGGTGATTAGTTTAGCGGAGTGTTCCTACATGCAACATTTTATTACAAAATGTTGCATAGGAGAATGCAAGGCGGCGCCCTCGTAAGAGGAGGAGGCAGGGAGGTCTGAAATGCTTAGAATGACGGTAAACACGGAGGAGTACATCCAGATCGGTGACGATATCAGGATTGTTTTTCTGGGAGGCAGCAGAAACCATACGAAGGTGATGCTGGATGTGCCGAAGGAAATCAATGTGGCGAGAAGCCGCGCGCTGGAAAATCACGCGAAGACGGCGGCGGATCATGAGAAGATTGCGCATTATTATGCGGCGCCGGAGCTGGAGGAGAAATACCGTAAAAAGAAAATTGTCGTAAACGACGGGGCAAAACCGCGTCAAGGTAAACGATAATAACCCGGGGCTAACCTAGGGGCTTTGGGTTTATTATATATCATGTCAGCAGGAAATCAAGCGGCTGCGAAGCAGACATTTGATTTCATCTGACATGATAACGAAAGAATCTTTGAGCGCGCAGCGCGGCAGACGCGAAGCGGCTGGATTCTTGAATGATATATGGCAACTATCAATAAACAAACGGCGGTAAAAGGATTTGTCGTCGGCAACCACAAGGAGGTAACACTATGATCGTTAAACACAATATCACAGCTATGAACTCTAACAGAATGTTAGGTCTCACCACTTCTTCTCAGGCGAAGTCTACAGAAAAGCTGTCTTCCGGTTACAAGATCAACCGTGCAGCAGATGATGCGGCAGGGCTGTCCATTTCCGAGAAGATGCGCAGACAGGTGAGAGGTTTGACTCAGGCTTCCGCTAATGCGCAGGATGGTATCAGCGTCGTGCAGACTGCTGAGGGCGCACTCAACGAAGTGGAGGATATGCTCCAGAGAATGAATGAGCTGGCTGTTAAGGGTGAGAACGGAACCCTGACCACAACCGATCGTGCTTCCATCCAGGCTGAGATCAGACAGCTGATGAGCGAAGTTGACCGTGTACAGAGCACAACCACCTTCAATGAGATGAACCTGTTAGACGGTTCCTTCATCAAGGGTCTTCAGGTTGGCGCAGAGGCTGGTCAGCACATCGATATCAGCATCAACAACATGAGCATGAATGGTCTGGCTCGTAACATCGACACCAAGCTGTACACCAAGGTTACTTACAACAATTTGGAGAAGAAGGCGAATACCGCTTATGTAGCGACTACGTTTAAAGCGGAGACGATCGGTAATACGACTCAGAAGGTTATGATTGGTTCCGAGTGGGATAAGAAGACGACCACATACTCCACTTTGAAGGGAGACAAATATGCGTCAGCAACGATGGACAGCAAGAAAGCAGATGCGCTTGTTAAGCGCTTCATGAAGCTTCAGGCAGGCGGTGAAAAATCTGATACGACTGTTGCTACGTCCCAGGATTTCAACTCCCTGAATGCATTCATCAAGGGCGCGATTTCCTTAGTATCTCAGCAGAGGTCTGATCTCGGTGCGATCCAGAACAGACTGGAGCATACCATCAGCAACCTGGACAACATCGTGGAGAACACCCAGTCCGCAGAGGCTGCGATCCGCGATACGGATATTGCGACGGAAATGGTTCAGTACTCCAACAACAATATCTTGCAGCAGGCCGGTACGTCCATGCTGTCTCAGGCAAACCAGAGCAATCAGCTGGCACTGTCCTTACTCGGCTAATATCGCCTGACGTAAGAACATTCGCTATATGTAATGTTGTGTTGGAAACGGCCGCATCCGAAAGGGTGCGGCCGTTTCTTGACATATACGTTAAAACGTTTGTTGCAAAGCGGCATATGCCCATGCTATACTGATAAAAGAGAGAATGTTATGCAGTCGCCATAAAGAAAGGAGCAAGGCATGAGCATGACAAATGAAGAATTACTGTTGGCAATGTCAGAAATGATGGACACGAAATTGGCGGCGAACCTTAAGCCAATTAAGAACCGTCTCGACAGGATGGACGAGCGTCTTGACCGGATAGAAGTCCGGCTCGACCGAGTGGAAGAAAGACTCGACCATGTGGAAGAAAGACTCGATCATGTGGAAGAAAGACTCGATCATCTGGAAGAGAAGCTTGACCATGTGGAAGAAAGACTCGATCATCTGGAAGAGAAGCTTGACCATGTGGAAGAAAGACTCGATCGAGTGGAAGAAAGACTCGATCATGTGGAAAAGAGGCTTGATCATGTGGAAGAGAGACTTGACCATGTGGAGGAAAGACTCGACCGAGTGGAGGGAAAGCTTGACCATGTGGAGGGAAGAACCAACCGCGTGGAACGTAAGGTTGTGAAAATTGAAGTCGATTTGCTGGAAAACAATGTGATTCCCAGACTGAATACGATTGAGGCGTGCTATACGAGTACTTATCAACGCTATCAGGATTATGCGGATCAGATGGATTGTGTATATGAGAACATAAAGCTTTTGAATCAGACGGTAATTAAACACAGCCAGATATTGAAAAAGATATCTTGACGATGAGAAGAAGGATATGCCTGAAAAAAGGGAGCGGAAGAGCTCCCTTTTTTGCGCGAATAAGCAGAGTCAGAAGTGATTGACAACATGCGCATGCTCTCAGTCAATCTTTTTTTGGAAATGCTGGTAATCTTTGGTAGAGTTCCAGTTGCCGCCCCAAGTGAAACCGTGCTCGGTGAAAAGGCGGTAGCACAGATCGTTCTCGTCAATCTTGTAGGCGAAGCTCTGGCTGCGGTCGGCATAGATTTCGCTGCCGGGCGGAGAGATATAGTCGCTTCCGTCACTGTTTCTGCCAAAGACCACATAGGGATTATAGTAGGGGTTGACGTCAATGGCCAGTCCGTAGGCGTGCTTGGAGAGGCTGGCAGTGCCGTCAACGACCCTGTAGTTGAAACAGGAAGTATTATTTTCCGCCATCGAGGCAGTGTCGTCACCGTCATACTCGTCGATCAGGTGGACGCTCTCGAGCCGGTATTCATTTCTGTAAAGCTCGTGAAAAATTTCCACCATATCCTGCGCAATGGCCTTGTTGCAGATCAACTCGCCGGTCTGCTCCTGCCCCTTGAAATCAATATACTTAAGTCCTACATAGTTTAAATCCTCGTAGGGGACGGTACAGCCGTTTTCCGGATAGGAAATGCCGGTAATTCTTTCTTTGACTTCATCGGTCAGTGGCTCGTAATAAAAACCCTCCTCGTAAGTGATGCGTTCCGGATGCTGCTCCATTGTGTCAGACTCCTTGACGGGTTTGGCGGTATCGTCGACGTTTCCAACGGAATCGCTGCCGGCGGCGTCTGACGTACTGTCGTTTGTTTCAGTATATGTGTCGGAGTTGTCCGTTGTGATAGAGGTGTCGGCTTCCGAAGGGGTGGAAGTTCCTGCATTTTTGCCTGTAGGTGATGCGGGTGTCATTTCCGACGGGGCGGAATCAACCGGCTGGGTCAATTCTTTTTCAGACAGATTGTTTCCACTGCCGACGGATGTGTCGTCCTGTGTGCCGTAGGCGAGCTCGGGATTATTTTTGGCATATTCCAGCAGAGTTTCGTCGCCGGCCAGATAGTGTGCCAGAAAGGCGCATATGAAAATAAAGGTCAGCAGGAACAAAAAGGGTTTTGC
>VSNH01000209.1 GCA_009774215.1 Lachnospiraceae bacterium | reverse complement strand
GGTATTATAATCATGTAATTTTCCATCAATATGTCGCCCTGATCCTTCCATAAATCTCCATATACTTCTTAGGCAACCCATGTGCCAGATCAAACCCATTCCCGATCACAAGTATATTCATAAGCCATTTTCTCCCCTGTACAAATTTTCTTTTAGCACTGTTTCCCGTAGCAGTAATCCATTATAAAATCCTCCAAAACTTCAATCACATCAAACGGAGCTTCGTATAGCAGATATAATATAACAACTGATAATACAATTATAATTATCTGCCACAAAATTCCCCATACAGCAATTCTGGCTTTATGGAATTTTTCCAATACCCTTCTGTACTTGTCCACATAATCCTTTTCCCCGTAAAACTTTTCAATATTCTGTATCAAATCATAATCATTTCCATTTCTTATCGGTGTACAGTTTATAGAATATTCAAAAATTATTGTAAGCAAAAACACCATGCTGCATTTGCTATGCACTGCCCTCAATATCAAAAAGAACATAACCAAACAATATCCTGTTTTTATCCAACTGCCACTTTTCAGAATTATAACAGCTTTATTATAACCAAAATTCTCCCATTCTGCAGAAGTTGTCATGGCACGTTTGATATACACTTTTGCTGGAATATTATATCTTTTTATGTAGTATAATGAAGCATAGAAATGACCTGCTTCATGCAAAGGTACAAGAAACAAATATAATATCAATCCAAATGCTGTACATATAGCATAGGGCAATAAAATACAAACTGCACAAGGAAGGAGATGAAAAGCAATAAATACTACACAGAACAAAACGACCAATATACTTACATCACTTAGAAAAAACATGGATGAATGTGAAAGTTTCAGTCTGGTTAGTCTCTTGCTATTGATGAGTTTCATCTTCTGTGTCATACCCCCGCTGTTTTGCTGCATATATGACTATTT
Source organism: Lachnospiraceae bacterium (assembly GCA_009774215.1). GTDB lineage: Bacteria > Bacillota > Clostridia > Lachnospirales > Lachnospiraceae > UBA3282. The sequence continues at coordinate 9,771 of VSNH01000209.1, read as the reverse complement.
GGCTTTTCAGCACATTAATATCCATGCTCTCTTCATTTTAATCACAACGTTTCTGTCATGGCAGGTTCCTCTTATGCTTGAAAGGGTTCGTAACTGTGAAGCAGTATGGGCTACGTTAATCACGTTGGTAATATATATTGTAAGTATTATACTAATGTTCTTTGCACCCTGACTACTTCTGCAGTCTACATTTTTAATATAATTTCAGTTTTTGTAAGCCACTAACAAAAGTCCTTCTGGAAATTCTAGCAGAGGTTTCTTTAATCTCCAAATTGTTCCTCTACTTTTCCGCATAGAATTCAGTCCCTCCAGACTACACTCTTCCTTCGTTTCATTATATCGCTATGCTAATACCATGTCAATTATTGCCAGCTAATAGCAAAAAAGGCTGAATACTGTGATTCACTTATTCATGTCACTTCAGATTCTAATAAGCACTTTCTTCCTTTCGTGCTCCATTGTCACGTTTTTAATCCCCTCTCTCTGGAAATCTAATTTTTCGTATGAGATACTAACAATATGAAAATCAAAAAAGGAGGAAATTTATATGGAAAGATTCGTTATAGACCCAAAAACTAACACATTAGTCAAATGTAATCACAGCATGATGTGGGAAAGGCTGGATTACCTTATTATCCCGCATCAATACAAGGGAATGCAGATTGATCGCATTGGGCCTCATTGCTTCGATTATCTGATGATCAACCTACTCTGCATAGAGGAAGGTGTGGAATATTTGGAAGACGAAGCATGTGAAAACTCCCATATCTACAATGTAAAATTGCCGAAAGGATTAAAGATTGGCAAAAGATGCTTTGCAGGCAGCCAACTTGAAGATATACTACTTCCAAGGAGCCTGCATATCATTAAAGAAGGAACCTTTTCAAACTGTAAAAACCTGAAATCTATTTGGGCACAGCGTGGTTTAAACACGATTTCCTATGATGCCTTTAACGGATGCACGAGCCTAAAGGAAGCACATTTCCATATTTTGAAGAATGTCAGAGACAGGGCATTTGCAGGATGCAGCAGTCTGGAAACTCTGGATTTAGGATATCAAATTAAAGAATTGGGAAGCCATCTTTTCAACGGCTGCGATTCCCTTAAATCTCTTGAAATACAAGGCAGCTTTGACAAATTGGAAAAAAGTACTTTCTCAGGTGCAGATGCTTTGGAATCTCTGTCTTTATGGACCCATGCAGAATCACTGTACTTCCCGCCTGATGGCTTTAACAAGACTCCCTGTTTAAAGGAGATTTCCTTAAAAGGCGATTTTGAGCCAATCGTGGAAAAGAGATGCTGTTTCCCAGAGGATATTCTTTTAAAAATGTATTACGGGCAGAAGGCCTTAGAAGTTCTTGGTTATTACTTTGATGTAGACATCGTTGCATAAATCACTGTATCAAAAAAGGGGCTTCCCGTTCGGAAGCCTCTTCTTCGATATTCTTACAATAAAATAATTGTTTGCTTTTCAGTTCCAACAATATTTATTATAAACCTGATTAACTGTTTCCACATATACAATAAAGGATGGATGATTATGATCATTTCTGCACAGGTAAAAATTCTTCTTTTCAAGATATGTATCCCGCACCTCGTCCCACAAATCCTCAGCTTTTAGGATGCGCACCTTTTCTTCCAACCTCCCTGAATTCTGAACTTCATTCCAATAATATCTGTCTCGATTGACGAAACCTGTTTTTTGATGGATCAGTCTCTGCCAATTATTAAGATATTTACAAGTTATTGCGATATCAATGCTGAATTTTGTTTTATTTCCATTCTGGAAAGAATAATTTCCTGTTGTAAGTACAGATGTTGAATCATCGCAGTCATCCCAGCCATTTGAACTAAGAACTTTGTTAAACTGCTTTCTGACATACTCTTTTATCTCATAGCCATTCCGAATATTGATAGATTCAGTATTTACAATACATAAATTGTAATCCAAGTCTATCGGCTCATCTTCATTCTGTGTTATGAGATTTTTGGCTCCACTTCCGACAAGACAGGCTTTCACTGTCATAACAGAATCGTTATTGATACTTTGAACTAATTGATTGACAATATCGTTGCAGGTGCCCTTTAGGCGTTTCAAGTACTCTTTGTCCTGAATGAAATAATACATATATATTTCTCCCTTCCGCCCATGCCACCCATACAGCTTTATAACTGTATCGTTATAGAATATCATACTCTTTCATTTTGTCAAATACTTTTCACACCCTCACATATTCAACCTCCATCTGCAAAATCTCCCCGCAGTACTCTTTCCCCTGTATATCTGAATCTTTATAGCTGTTCGTCACCACTTCACAGCACACCATCTCCCCTGTCTTTACGGAAGTGTATACTACATCCACGGCACTGATCAGCCCTGCTTTCCACAAATCCATATAATAATCATACTGGTCATAGTCGCCCTCCTGCCTCATCTGCTCCAGTGCCTCCTCCATCTGGTCCCTTGTCTGCCATTCTGCCTGTACTGTATCAATCTCCTTTTTATCCAGATTGCAGATGATTTCAGCCACTTTACAGTTATGCTCCGCAGCATGGGCATTCTGGCATCTGCTTATGCCATACTTTTTCTCGATGAAATCTTTTCCCTTCTTGGTCAGCGCATAGCTCACGTTGCTCCCTGGACTCTTATTATATCTGGATGGATAAGTCACCTTCTCGATCAGTTTGTCTTTCTCCATATTTTTAAGCCTGCTTGCTGATATGTCTATCTTAGCTGCATCTTCCTGCCTGACATTTCCTGCAATGGACAGCACTTTGAAAAATCGCTCATCCTTCGGATACCAATGCTTGATATGTTCTTTCACGCTCTTCACCTCCCATTCCAGAACATTTTTATGTATATAAAAAGTGGGAACATCCACAAAAGACATTCCCACCCAAAAACACAAGTTTTTGCTCTTCATCATATCAGATGAACCCTGTATATCATTTCTCCTGTTTATCACTTTCCCTATATAAACACCTTCCTCGTAACATTACTCTGTGATCAAAGCATCCTGATGTCAACTAAGTTGGCGTTAGGCAGGTCTGCAAGATACCATGTATCCTGTACCCTGTATGGAACTGTCGAAACATCTCCTTTTTAACGTTGCTAAACAGCACCCTGATATGAATTAAAAGTATAGATTATGGATGAACGCCTCATGATAAGGCTCCTTTTCAAACAAACAACTCTGTTTCCTTTTCTCTATACACCACCATTATAAAAAAGCCATTCCAATAAATAACTGATCAGCCATATAGGAAACCATCCTAAAACATTCCTATCTTGACTCTCAATTATTTCATCCACAGAACTTTCTACAATATATAAACCATAACTATTTTGGCGGATAGCAGGTGTAAAAGATACAAAGAATGTAACCCGCTGATTTTATATCAGCACAGGCATCCATATGCCTGAAACACATGGGACTGGCAGACATCAAACTTAGGTGTCTGCTTTTTTGTCCACATTCACCCCGAAAGGAGAACACATGAACAGAGAAGCAATGAAACAACAGATTCTGGAAGCTCTTTCTAAGAAATTAGGAGACGGCTACCACGGCACTCTCGAAAAAGTGCAGAAAACAAACATTGATCTGGATGGACTTACAATCTTGAAAGATGGTGAAACCATCACCCCGACCATCTATCTGGAACCTTTTTACAAAGCTCTGGAAAATGGCGTATCAGTTGATGATGTCACTGACAGGATTCTGTACATTTATTTCAATGCCAGAACCTATAAGGATCAATTTGACATTACATCACTGTCTGACTTTGGTTATGCAAAAAACAAATTGTACGTCCAGTTGATCAACAGGCATCTCAATAAAAACCTGCTGCGGAACATCCCCCACACCATGTTTCTTGACGATTTTGCAGTCGCAGTCCGCTGCACAGTTGAAGCATCTGAAGAAAACTATGCAAGTTTTATGGTACATAACAGCCATTTAAACATCTGGCAGGCAGACAGTGAAACTGTCCTGTCTCTGGCAATCAGCAATACACTGGCAAAGCATAATGTGGACCTTATGCCGTTAGAACAGCTCATCAGGGAAACAGGTTCCATTGCCCCTAAAGAATTTCCTGCTGACTGCAGGATATGGTTTATGAGCAACCAAAAGCGATACTTTGGTGCGGCTGCTGTACTGTCCGATGATGTCCTAAAAGATTTTGCCGATAAGCACGGCAGTTTCTATGTCATCTTTTCTTCCGTACATGAAGTGCTGCTCATGCCATCACCCAACAACTCTGGTATTGACAGCCTTACCAGACATAATCAGGATGTGAATGCGACGCTTTCCGAAGAAGAGATCTTGGGCACAAAGGCTTACTTTTACCATAAAGGCAGAGGGTTTGTTTTCTAACCCCATATGTGACGCAACAGATTCCATAAATTATTTTTACCCTAAAAAAAAGAAAGGATAAGCATATCAAAGATATGCGGGTATGAACATGAACAAGATCACATTGACAGGAAGACTCACAGAGGAGCCGAAGGTAACTTACAGCGCAAGCGCAGAACCTGTTGCACGAGCATCATTCAGTTTCGCCGTCCCTGATATGTCCATGAAAAGGGATGAAGAGGGCAACTACCCAACAGACTTTTTCAGATGCACATGCTGGAACAAGCTGGCTGAAATCGTAGAAAAGCACTGCAATAAGGGTACAAAACTTCTCATCAGCGGAAGGCTGAAAAACAACAACTACGAGAAGGACGGCCAGAAGGTCTATTCCAATGAGATCGTAATTGATTCACTGGAATTCCTTGAAGTAAGGACTGTCAAAACTCAGGATTCCCAGCCACAGGAATCACCTTCTGTTGAACCAGCGGCAGACACGGAGCCTGCGCCAGTAACGAATACACAGGCAGAAACAGTAAATTAGATTCTGCTTTTCTGAAAAGTGCCATCAGCAGACTGGAAGACAAACGGCTTTCTTATCTGTCTGCTTTTCAAGAAGAATCTGTGAATGTCACTCTCAGGCTTCTATATGCCGACTCTGCATCTGTCATACAGGACTGCATGGATATAATCCACGAATCTGCCCTCGAATGCGGCATTTCCGTGGTCTGATCTGCAGTCCTGATGAACAGATGGAATTAAAAACATAAAATTTCATTTTTGCAAAGGAGAAACCACTATGATCAAAACAACACTAAACTGGACAGTAAAAAATTTAAAGAACATGTATGACGGAAAGCATACGCTTCAGATGGATCATCCCATTCAACGACAGAATCTACAGTGGCTGGATGATAGGCTAAAGCGCAGTTTACTGATCCACAGTATACTCGCCAACTATCCTGTCCCGCCTGTCTATTGCCTGAAAGAAGCCATTTCTGAAAAGGATTATTCCTATTCCATCCTTGACGGAAAACAGCGGCTGACCACCACCTTTGATTTCATAGACGGCAGGTATCCGCTTGATACGGAAACACCTTCTGTCACCATTGATGATACTGTTTATGAATTAGGCGGTAAATACTTTACAGACCTCGACGTCGAATGCCAGCAGGAACTTCTCCGCTTCAAATTCACGATCTATGGATTTGAGGATGCGGATGACGATCTGATAGAAGAAATCTTCTTCCGTCTGAACAACAGCACACCGTTATCTAAACCGCAGAAAGCAATGCCCTTATGCGGTGTTGAAAACGCGAAGTTCATCAAGTCGATCCTGTCCGACAGGTTCTTTTCAGAGATCTGCCAGTTCTCTGCTTTGCAGAGAAGGAAGTCTGATGATATGTGTACGCTCTTACAGGCTATGATGCTTCTCGACAACAAATATGAAGGTTATGAGTTCTCTTCTATCTCTGCGGATGAAATCATGCGGTACGCAGCCTCCATTAAAAACAATTACTCAGAGGAACAGAAGAACAGGCTGTATGACATCATCGACTACCTTGAGAAAGTTTTCCCTGAAAAGGACAAGATGCTCAAGAAGATCAATATTCCGATCGTCATGCTTGCCGCTGACACTGCTATGGGAGATGGTTATGATTCCCTCAAGAATCTCTACCGTGTAGGGCCCATGTATTTCAGACAGTGGTTCTCCTATTTCTTTTCAGAATGCTATGAAGAGTATAAGCTGTACTGCTCTTCTGGCAGCATCAAGAAGGAGAAAACCTTAAAAAGAATTGAGATCATGGAAGCCTCCCTTGTAAAGTATTTTGAACTGGAAGAAACAGGCGAAGCAGAACAGGATACTGCCTTATCAAAGGAAGATGCTCCTGCTGACGAATCTGTTCTGGCAGATGAAGATTCTCCTGTTGATGAGTCTGCTCTGACAAAAGAGGACGCTTCTCTTGGGGAAGCTGCTCCGACAGATGACAGCACTCCCTTAACGGATGCTGGTCTGACGGAAAGTGATCCTCCTGCGGATGAGACAGAGAGTGCAGCTATTGGAGACAATGTTGGCTGCGCTTCCGCCTCTGAGGACACTGCTTCCTATACTGCCTCTGAGCAAACAGAATTTAGTGAAAAGGCAGAGGTAGAAGAACCTCCCGAAGAATCTATACAGGACACAGAATAATGTTGTTTCAGGGATGCAGTTTCTATATGTGCATCCCCTTTTTTACAGATTGGAGGACATTATGCGGATTAACTTTTATGATGCAAGGATTACAGAGGATGCCAGAACCATTTTAGTCAAAGAAAAAGGTATCAACTACGAATCCACAAAAATGAATGGCCCAAAAGAAATATCCAGAATGTTAAAGACTCTCCTGCATATGGACGAGCTGGCAGAAGAACATGTTTATATGATCGCGCTTAACACTTCCTGCAAAATTTTAGGGATGTTCCTTATGTCCAAAGGGACCATATGCACAAGCCTTGTCAGCCCAAGGGAAATCTTCCTGCGGGCTGCGCTTATCGGCGCCGTACAGATTGTCCTTGTCCACAACCATCCTTCGGGGAATCCTGTTCCCAGTGAATGTGACATGGAACTGACGAAACGGCTGAAAGACTGTGGAGAATTACTGAATATCTGTCTGGCAGACCATATCATCATCGGACAGAATTCTTATCTGAGTTTCAGAGAAGCAAAACTTTTGTGAAGGGAGAACATGGCATGAAATGGTTTAATGGAATCACAACATTAAAGGAACTGCGCAAAGAATATCGGCGGCTTGTCGTAAAGCACCATCCTGACAACGGCGGTAACGAGGATGTGATCAAAGAAATCAATGCCGAATATGACCGCCTGTTCAAGAAACTAAAATACGACTATGAGCATGAGGATACATACAGCAAAGCCACGGACAAGCAGAAACAACAGTATGACTGGCAAAAAGACGCCCAAATCAGGGAGGCGATCATGCAGCTTTCCAGATTTAAGGATATTACCGTTGAGGTGATCGGCGTCTGGATATGGGTGTCAGACTGTTACCCATACAGAAAGGAGCTGAAGGCACTTGGGTTCCGCTGGGCAAGCCAGAAACAGATGTGGTACAAGCATTTCGATGACTTCCACAAGTTCAGCTCCAAGCCTGCTTCTATGTCTTATATACGGGCAAAGTACGGCTCCGTGGAAATCAAGTTTCAGAAAAAACAGGAAACGGAAACAGAAAAACTGACCAGAACATAAAAGAAAGGAGACTCATATGATCGATTTAAAAAACGCAAGTTCAAAGGAGATCGCATCCTACTTTTCCCACGAGGTAAACAACTTCTGCTTCAACCATAAAGCGACTGCGGAAGAGCTGAGAAGTTCACGCCTTATGAAAGATTTGGACCTTTGCTGGATTAGGATCTTATCAGACCCCGCCTACAGGACTGACCTGCGGAATGAGAGATCCGCACAGACAGGCAGACGGCTTGCCGAAATCCCTTTTATTGCGAAAAAGATAGCAATGACAGGCAACCCTAAGATGGAAGAAGTCGCAAAAATAATGGCAACGGACCACAGGACTTTGCAACAGACATTTTCAGGACTTGTGTTCTACCACTTTATGATTACCTGCAATAAGAGGGAAAGCCAGACACTTCTCAAAGTCATGGGGGATTCCTTTTATAAACTGCCATTAATCTGAAAACAGGAGGACAAATTTTATGAACATAAATTTAAACGAAGTAAGGGAACATGTAGAACTCTACTTTAAAGAGAATCTTCCCAAATACACAGTATTGGAGATCAGGAGAAAATCCAGCCACCCCGATGACAGCTATCTCTTTATGGTATCAGCAAAAAATGATAACGGCACTTATGCCGTTTGGACTGGCTGGAATGAACTCAACCAGAGCCTCAATCACGGTCACTACGATCTGAAATCCGTTAAGGAATGTGAAAATATCTTTGAGGAATTCTTTTATAGAGCATAATGATACAGGGGGGATTGATCTATATGACGGAATCCCCCTGTATTCCCACAGATATGCTTGAAACCATGATGATTTGATAGTATACTACAATTACACAGAAGAAAGGGGCTACAGAATGCCAAAGAAAACACAGGGTCTAAAGCCTGATTCAGTACTAAAGAATTACTGGAACGACAACGGACAGTTTGCTGATTTCTTTAACGCAGTCCTGTTTGACGGTGAACAGGTGATCTCTCCCGATGAGCTGGAAGATGCCGACACGGAGGAATCTTCTATCCTTGAACACAGGGAATATGCCGAGAGCATCAAGGCATCCAGAGACAACATAAAGATCCATAAAAGATCTACCGCTTACGGGGTTGAATTAGCCATGCTCGGCATAGAATCACAGGAGCATATACACTATGCCATGCCGATGCGGGTTATGGGTTATGATTACGGCACATACAAAAAGCAGTATGACCGCAATGCCAAGAAATACCAGAAAAAAGATGAAATGACAGATGATGAATACCTTTCCAGAATGAAACGGACAGACAAATTTACTCCTGTCATCACCGTTGTTGTCTATTACGGCGATCATCCTTGGGACGGGGCTACTACCCTTCACGGGATGCTAAACATTCCTGATAAGATGAAGCCCTTTGTCAACGATTACAAAATGCTTCTTGTGGAGGCAAGACAGAACGACCTGATATTCCACAACATGACCAATATCGCATTTTTTGATATGCTGAAGGTAGTTTTAGACAAAAGCATTACAAAGAATGAAGCAAAGGAAAAAGTCATAAAATATGCAATAGAACATAACGTGGACAAAACAGTAGTTATGACCGTTGCAGGAGCTACAAACCGCAAGATTGATTATCATGCATTATCCAAGAAGGGAGATGTTACTATGTGTACTTTATTTGATGAAATTGAAAAAGAAGGAATGATTAAAGGTATTCAAGCATTGATTGAGAGTTTGCAAGAAATGGAAATTCCCTACAACAAAACCCAAAATCAGTTAATGGTGAAATTCTCCTTATCTGAAGATACTGCCCAGGAATACATGGATAAGTTCTGGAAATAGAAACAGCCTACTGCCCCTCATTCGAGGGGCTTTTAACTATTAATGGTGATCTTATGAGATTAACTTGTGAAGAAATGGCTATAAAATATCCTAATCAATGGCTGGGATTAAAAAATCCTATTTATATGAATAACGATGGGGTAACGCTGCTGTCCGCTGAAATTGTATATACTGATAAAACCTGCGATGAATTGCTTGAAATGCAGATTGATGGTAAAGATGAAATAATTGGTTGGTATACAACTGATAGCAGCCTGCAATTAGGAATGGCAGAGATTGTTTAGCATAGTTACATATTACATCGAATCAACCACCAGTCTTTACTTGAATATGGCATAATCATTTAAATACAACAATCTCTAAAAT
>VSNH01000208.1 GCA_009774215.1 Lachnospiraceae bacterium | reverse complement strand
GGGATTTTGTCGAATCCCGTTTGTCGAATGTCGAATTGGGTGGGGTAAATGGGGTAAAGAGGGGTAAAAGTCATCATAATCTCACAGCGGCACAGGCAGCTATTAGCGAACAGAGGAATTAGACAACTATATATTTACTTCTGTACCTTAACGGTGTCGAGAGAAGATGTAAGGGCATTTATGGCTGAACGTCCGGAGTACACGAAGGCTAACAGATTTAAGGATATTGTGGTAAAAGTCTATATATAAGTTCTGCAAGGGAAAGCAAAGTGCTTTCCCTTGTTCGATGTTTGGGAATAGACCTTATTTCGGGGTTTGTTCCCTTTTTTATTCAATATCTTTAATAAAGGAGGTTCAGGTATGAACAACACAGCGTTAAGAGCAGGGGCGAAGAGCGCCAACAAAACACATATGGTTTTTACAGATGAGGAACATGAGCGGTTCTATTATGAAAAATTGGAACAGGCAGGCGTCCTGCAAACAGAGTTACCCACAATTCCATGAGACAGCCAGTTATACACATTACCACGAATGCCAACTACTTACGAAATTCCACACACATTCTTCTTCCATGAATATAAAATTTGCTTATTTGACAAAATAGTACAATTCTCCGTTATACTGTTTTGGGGAAAGGTGAAAAGTGAGTGAAAGTTTAGCAAGAGGGATTGACAGAAAGATTATTCTTATTTATAATTTACGTTATGCATAATTAGAGATATATATAATATAAATTATAAATGGAGGTGCAAATATGCCAGCAATCGCGAAAGTAACAAAAGAAATGATTATAGATGCAGCTTTTGAAATTGCAAAAGAAATGGGAGCAGAAAACATAAACGCCCGGACAGTTTCGCAAAAACTCGGCTGTTCAACGCAGCCTGTTTTATATCATTTTAAAACGATTGAAGATGTGCGAATTGCAGCACATAAAAAAGCAGGCGAATTTCATATTAGCTATGTAACAAATATAAGCGGCAAATACGAACGCCCTATGTTGGAAGTGGGTATGAGGCATATTCAGTTTGCAGTAGAAGAAAAAAATCTTTTTCGCTTTTTATTTCATTCAAACTATTATACAGGCGTTTCCCTTTCTGATTGGCTTACAAGGGAAAATTTTGGTTCTTTATTTTTTATTTTGGAGAGACAAGCAAAGGTAGACGAGCGAAAGGCATATAACATATTTTCTCAAATTTTTTTAGTAACACATGGAATAGCCAGTTTGCTTGCTAATAATGCAATGGTTTATGATGAAGCATATTGTATAAAGACATTGTCTAATGCCTATTTTGGAGCAATGCATCTGATTGAAGAGGGAAGCTTATTATGAAAAAGCAACACAAATACTTGTTCGGTAAGGAAGCAAGGAATGAGAATGAGCAAAAATGAAAATTGGATATTGTGTCCTGTATGTGGAAATAAAACAAGATTACAGATACGGATAGATATAGAGCTGAAAAACTTTCCACTTTACTGCCCGAAGTGCAGACAGGAAAGTTTGATTGACGCAAAGGCTGTACATGTAACAGTGATTAAAAGGCTTGAAGCAAAAATGCAAAGCTGATTAACAAAGCGACAAACCAGAACTTGAACGGGAGATGATGTTATGAATTTAATTATTTCAACACTTAAGAAAGATGATTTATATAATAAAAAAATAATTGAAGATATACAAAAAAACATAAATAATGTTGAGATTATTTATGCAGAAGATATGAATATAAAAGGCTGCATAGGTTGTAATCGTTGTTGGCTTGTAACACCGGGAATATGCACTATAAAAGATGATTATGAAAAATTACTTATCAAATTTTTGCAATCAAAACAAGTTGTTTTTATAACAGATTTAAAATTAGGCTTTGTATCGTATAAGTTAAAAAATATTTTTGATAGAATATTACCTCTTTTGACAATGAATTTACGATTTAAAAATGGACAAATGAGGCATTACCTTAGATATAAAAAACATTATAAAATGGGGTTAATATATAAAGGAAATGGGAATCGGGTATTTTTAGAAAAATGGCTTGAAAGAGTAATGATAAATTTGGACGGAACATCGATTGGCACATACAATATTGAGAACAAGGAGGAAATTTTAAATGCACTTATTAATTGTTAGTTGTACTCCGAGGGCGAAAGAAAAAAGTAATACAGATAAAATATTAGATGAATTAAGAAAAGGATATGAGTACAATGGAAATACAACGGAAACACTATATTTACTCAAACTTCGCACATAGATTTTAGCTATGCACCTTGAAAATTCAATATCTGGCAGTGATTCAATTATCAA
>VSNH01000207.1 GCA_009774215.1 Lachnospiraceae bacterium | reverse complement strand
TACTGATGATAGAAATATAGTCTATTGTCACACACTTTGTCCTTACTGTCGAGGTACGCACTATCTACCGTTTACGATGGATATATACCGCTTGATGATAATATTGTGAATATGAATACAATCGTTGACTTTACGGCTACTGAATACGGCTTGCAACTGTATTTTGAGGATGGAAGCGGTTACTTTTGGGAAAGATAATAGAACGATAAAGAGATAAACCATGATATATAATAAAGACTATGCGTTTCAATGGCTCATAGTCTTTTTTGTGCGGTTTATTTGGTTGTAATCGTATGGTTATCATGTGATTTTAGGCTCAAATCGGGCTTGAAATGGCTTCATTGATACATTTTAGGGCAACGCTTGAATAGTGGCTATAATCAGCTTGTAGCGTGGTTATTTGGGGCTTGTTTGCAGTCTATATGAAGGTATATGGGACAGCAGGCACAAGGGTGTACCCAGGTAGGTTTACATTTTATTTTTCTGACTTTAACGTGGGAAAGCCCGTATCTATTGCATTTCGACACCAACTTAAAATTTTGACCTTCCCGAACTGTATCTACCGGGGTAGGAGGGGGTATGTTTCCATTCAAAATATAAAATCCCATATATACGGTATACCCCTATATAAATATGCCCTCTAAGTAACCAAACATCTCTAAAAATCTAACATGCATCATAGAATTTCAGACACAATATAATTACCCTACCAATTTATCACTTGTAACCATTCCGTCTGAAATTTAAAGACACATCATTGATTATGGAGCAAGAATGGGGTGTCTACATGACTAATCATGTATAAAGGGTGAGGGGCATATTTTATTTCTAAACATATTTTACCACTCCTTTTGACATCTATAGATACAAAAAGCTCACCATAATTCGATATACTCTTTATTTATCATATATTTTCATTCCTTTGTGATTATCACATCTATACCTTTTTCTATTACGTCTCCATTAACATTTAGCTGAACTGTATTTGTAATCGTATTTAATCCATAATTAAGATTTTCGTCAATAACTTCTGCTGTAAAAGATATACGACAATCAGTGTGTTTGCTAATATCAATACCGTCTGAAAGGAAATCTTCATCTTTCTGGTCTAAACTCATTCCCCCTAATCCAGAGAAAATCCATCCGTTGATATACTTTAAATTTTGAGGCAAGATGTTTCTGATTATAATTTTATTTTCTTTTAAATAATTATTTTTATATTCTATTTCAATATAAACAAAATCTCCAACTTTTGCATCAATTTTATTAGTATGAACATAATTATATTCTAAGTCATCAAAAACTTTAAAATAAACTTCAATATAATCTTCTAAATTTGACAAAACATTTTCCTCATGGCTGATATTAGTTATTTCAGGATTAACTATATTCTCATCGTTGGCTTGTCTTTTGGGTACTTCGATTGTGTGTATTGGTACATTAGAATATATAAAAGAAAATAAACCCATTAGCACCGCTAAAAGAAACGCAAGATAACCTACCGCTTTATCATGATTTTTTATCATTTCAATTATACCAAATATTGAAATTATTCCAAACAAACTATAAAATATTATCATTAACCATCTCCATACAATAATTATTTGTTACTTTATGCTTGTATGATCATAATATATATTTTACCGCTGAATAATTAAAAATCAGAGATACTACCTTTGTGCTATAGTATAAATATTACCTCTCCAACCAAATGAAATAATCCCTTAGTGAGAAAACAAACATGAACTATTTCGTTTATAATTATACCACAACCCCCATTTTATTTCCACATTCTGACAAAAAATCGTAAAAAAAGGCACACAAGACTTTTACATCCGATATGCCTTATATACAATTATCTAAGCAACCTTTTTAACTATGAAATTATTCAAGAAATTCTCTGTATACACATACTCTAATGTTCCTGGGTCAATCTCATTAAAATACCTATATACGCCGTCCTTCACAATAAGTCGATACTCTTTGTCTGGATAGTAAGCAACTCTTGAATCGTTGATACCATTCAGTATGCACTTATTTTCCTTCATTGTTAAAATGTATGTTCCATTCTCTAATCCCATATTAAATCCTCCAAATTTTCAATATTTATCCCAAATCAACTAAAATACGTCTTATTTCGTTCCCTCTTCACCGCATCTATCCCCTTTTCAAGTAATCGCCTATTCCGATCCATAAAAGCATCCCATGATTTACTATCTTCTTCATTTTTCTCCGCATTTCTGATACCTCTGTTCACTGCACTTACCACCTCTTTTGTCCTGTATGCGTCTTCTGACCTTCTTTTCACACTCTCATCATGGATATTCTGTAAGGTCTGATTATGCTTCTGGTTCTGCTGTTCTTCTCTTGCCATTGCTTTTTCAATATAAGAATTGAGAAGGCTATTGCTATGCTGTATTCTTTCCCTCTCGGCTTCTTCTCTCTTATCCATTTCAAGCCTGTTTGCCATTAGCCTATCACGTTCCTTGCGGTCACGCTCCGCACATACGGATTTAATCATATTTAATGTAGAATTTGTTGTGTTTGTTTTGTTCATTGTAAAATGTCCTCCTAAATTTTAATCATCAATTTCAATTTTCCAGTTAATCATTACTTTATATACGCTGTCTGGAATTTTCCCCTTATATCTGTCTGCTACAACGATAATAAGGGCTTCTTTATGCTTTTTATACTCCATAAATGCTTCTTTTGGAGTATTATAAACGCCCAATTTTACAGTTTTACCGTCAACATTTAATGCCGCACGATATTTACCTTTGTCAAAACTTACTCCGACTGGATATTTGCCACGTTTTCTTTTACAATTCAGCAACAGGGTATTGATTGTATGCGGAACAAATACACACGTTTCAGGACTGTATACCTTATTGCCTTTGAACAAAATATCTTTATCCAAATCCATCTGTTCATTGCCGATCATATAATAATCTCAAACTTCGCACTTGAATAAGTGCCTATGCACCTTGAAAATTCAATCATAACTGGCAATAAAACAGCATGAAAC
>VSNH01000206.1 GCA_009774215.1 Lachnospiraceae bacterium | reverse complement strand
TAAAAAATACAAAGATATAATCGCATCTGTTTTTTCAAGATATTGTTTTCATTTGTTTGATCGGAAAACTTCTCTCGAATGTTTCTCCGGTGATGATGTGAAAGAAGATTACTTTGCATACTTGAGCGAAAAATATCCGGATATGTGTATGAGAAATCATGCAATGGCATTCGTTGATGTTCCCGCGGCATTGATACAGAATGATTATGTGCAGGGCTGTAATACACTATTGGGTATAATAAAGAGTATTTATAATAGTTTGAATAACCATTGTGAAATGATTATCTATATTCCGCCCATAAAAGATGATGCGGGTAAGCAGTGGCGATTATATTCAGATATCATACTCTATTCGGAAAAGCATGTAAAAGAGAAAATAGACCGGCCATATTTTCGTTGGAAAATAATCGGTGATACAACAAAGGACTATATAGAATCTTTAGCGCCATATAATGCAGAATTTGATATTGCATTTCAGGGATTTGTTTTTAAGGACTCCTTCGTTATCGGCGAAAATAGAGAATATGCATTATTGTTAATATTTGAGAAGAATAAAAGAGATGAGCGAATTATAAACTGCCCTGCCTGCTATTCAAAAGAGATTCAGGGAAATTCATATCCGATATTAAATGTGAGAAGTTGGGAATGTGAGAATCCGTTATGTCCTGATAGAAGTAAGTATAATAGGGGAAAACGCTATGCATTTATGTCACTGTATAGACAGAAGCAATTGCAGGAAGAAGAAAATACAATACCGGAACGCTCTATAACAAAATGGCATCTTGATTGTATGAAAGAATGCTCTAAGTCTGAGGCCTTTGAAATGGCTATAAGACATTATAGTTGTGTCAACGATGAGGTGGTCGTTTATTCCATCGGAAGAATAAGTGATGATTTATTCTTGAACCGGAAGATACACCATCGCTCAATAGAGAACATTAAGACAAATATTATGGATACGTTTAAACATTCCTCCTATTTTTACCGATACTTGCAGGAAGACACCAGACCGATTGGTGAATATACAAATTGTTTGATCGGCAGAGCAGCTCTATATCATGGAGACTCTTATGATGTTTTGCGGATGCTTGCTACCGAGAGTATAGACGGTGCTGTGACATCACCGCCTTATTATAATGCAAAAACGTATTCGCAATGGAAAAATATATATTGCTATCTCTATGATATGTATAATATTTCAAGAGAAATCTACAGAGTATTGAAAAATGGTGCCGTGTACCTTTTTAACATATTTGACTATTTTGATAATGAGAACAATATTTCTCTATCTGCAATGGGCAATAAACGTATGATTTTAGGTGCATATATGATAGATATATTTCAGCGCATAGGATTTGAAATTGTGGGAAATATGGTCTGGAACAAAGGAGAAATCCAAGGAAACAGAAGCTTTAATCAAGGTAATCTAACGCCTTATTATCAAGCGCCGCTAAATTGCTGGGAACATATTATTATTCTTTCAAAAGGAAAGCCTGACAATAAATATTCAGGATTAGTTTCACAGATAAAAGACATAAGACCTGTCGTAAAAATGATAAAAGGAAAAAATGTTTTAGGACATGACGCGCCTTATCCGAATGACATTCCGGAATTAATCATAAAATGCATGAAAGACAGTGATGTGGTATTAGACCCATTTCTTGGAAGTGGAACCACTGCCATTGTGGCTAATAGATACGGCATCAATTCTATTGGCATTGAAAAGAGTGATACTTATTATGAATTATGCAAAGAAAGAATATGGGAAGATATTCATGCGTAAGCCCTATTACCGCCCTCATTTGCAATTTTTCCGCGCTGACTGCCCCAACAGCTCAATCACCTTACTGCCAAGCACCAATAAAACCGTACAGCACAGCAGAAGCATCATAGAATTATCCTCTTTTATATAAAATAAACCTGCCAGTATCATCAGCAGACTCAGAACCGTACAGACAATAAGAAGATATATTTCGTTCTTTTGCTTTCTATAATCTGCAAAAGCGGTAAAAACTGTGCCCGCCACTCCTAATACGGTCATAACCCCTATAAATTCCAGATCGGCCACCACAAATTTTACCGTCATAAGCGTCATGAAAAATACCAGACAGGATGCCAAAAAGCATTGCCAGTACTTTTTGAGATGCACACCGCCCAGATAAGAACGAAGTGGAATAAAAAAGGCAAAAAAGATAAGCCCTTCTTTCATCATCCCCATACTCAGGCATATCAAAAAACTTGTAAAAACTGCTCCGCCAATCTCCAGCATTCTTACCAGTCCATACTGATAAATCTCCAGCATGGAACCATCTATCATATTTTCCCTAACCAGGATTTGCGCAATCTTATTTGCTATTTTTTCCATAGCTGCTACTGATATCCTTCCCGATTTTAAATGATTCTATTTACCATCATAGCACATTATACTACTATATGTAATAGAATTCATTTTCCGAATTGCAACAACAATTTGATATCAATTAATACAACTATAAACAATTACTTTTATAATTATACACCACTTTACAACTTTTAGACAAAAATGCCGTATGAGACACTCTGGTGTATAATAAGTTTGCAAACAAAAACACACGAAAGAAGTGACCTCATACGACAACCTTATTATACAACGACAAACACATAATTGGCAGGCTTTTTCGATATTTTTACGCTTACTTTTCTACTTTCGCTGTTCCAACCGCTGAAAGCCTGTTTTTGCTGGTATTAGCCATACTGGCTATGGAGTCCGCAGATTCCGTCCGTTCCCTGTACAGACACTTTTTGTCCGGCATAACTGCAAAATCGCTCAATGCTTTTTATTATGCCTGCTCTTATGCAAAAGCAGATTACTCTGCTTTTATGAATGTTACCGCAAGGCTTGCCTTTAAGCTGATTCCGGCAGACCTGAAATCACAGCCTCTCTTCCTGTGCATAGATGACACCATGGTCTCGAAATTCGGGAAGAAATTTGAGGATGTGTCAAAACTGTTTGACCATGCGGCGCATAATGGCTCCAATTACCTGAATGGACATTGTTTTGTCAGCCTTATGCTGTGTGTGCCGGTATGGAACCGGGACAGGATCTCTTATCTTGCTGTCCCGCTGGGGTACCGTATGTGGCAGAAGAAGGAGTCAAAGCTGGAGCTTGCTTCAGCCATGGTGTGTCAGGTGATGCCTGAGTTTTCCGCACAAAAAAATGTCATTATCCTGTGTGACAGCTGGTATGTAAAGCAGAACCTCGTGTCAATCGTGGATGCCTATGAAAACCTTGACCTGATCGGCAATGTAAGGGTTGATTCCGTTATATACGATCTGGCGCCCCAGCCCACAGGCAGAAAGGGCAGGCCTGCAAAGCATGGCCGCCGTCTGTCGATAGACAGCGACTTTGACCTTTCTGATGAAAAGGTGGGTGGTTATTATACCGGATGCCGCCGTGTACTGACAAATATCTTTGGGACACGTGAAGTCATGGCTTATGTGACTTCCACAGGGAAGGAAAACGGCACAAGAAGGTTGTTTTTCAGTACTATTTTCCCTACACAGCTGCAGATGTTTTGTGCCTGGCAGGAAAAAGCGCCGCTGAACCAGACAGGGAGCGGATGGATGCCGTATATCCCACTGTTTCTGTACTCGTTCCGATGGAACATTGAGGTAAGCTACTATGAGCAGAAATCCTTTTGGTCGTTATGCGCATACATGGTCCGCAGTCGCAAAGGGATCGAAATGCTGGTGAATCTCATCAATATCAGTTACTGCGCCATGAAACTACTGCCTTATATGGAGGAAACATTGTCACAGTACAGGGGGGCAGTGTACAGGAGTTTCGGTTTGCCCTTAGCGAACAGATAAGGCGGCAGATATTTTATGTAAACTTGGAACAAAACATCGAAACCCACATAAAATCAAAGCTTGTTATTAAAGCCTTGGAATATCTATGTTTCGGAGAAATGGCTTAATCCAAAAGTTGTAAAGTGGTGTAATTATATTAATTACTCAAACTTCCCACATTAAAAATGGGATTTGCTCCTTGAAAAATCAATACTTTAGCTCACAAAATAGCGCTC
>VSNH01000205.1 GCA_009774215.1 Lachnospiraceae bacterium | reverse complement strand
GTGTATAATGATTAAGGCATAATTTTCTTTCTTATAATATCTACCTTATTTTTTAGTTCTTCATTATTTTCCATTTCTTTTGAAATGGTTTTAATGCCATGCAAAACGGTAGTGTGATCCTTTTTGCCGATTGCTTTCGCAATGCTCTGCAGGGAATTTGTTGTCATTTCTCTGCAAAAGTACATGACAACCTGTCTTGGCTGTACGAGTTCTGCCGTTCTTTTCTTGGAAGCGATATCTTCCGGGTTGACGCCAAAATGTTCCGCTACTACTTCTATGATGAGAGAGGGGGTAATTTCCTTCTGCTTATTCGGATAAATCACGTCTTTCAGGGCTTCTTTCGCATATTCGAGATTGATATCTACCTTATTTAATTTAGAGAAGGCCATAATCTGATTCAAAGCGCCTTCCAGCTCCCTGATATTGGACTTTACGTTCTCTGCGATATAGGATAAAACTTCATCGTCAATTTCTTTGTTATAATTTTCTGCGTTTTTCTGAAGAATAGCCATTCTTGTCTCATAATCCGGAGGCTGGATATCCGCAATCAATCCCCATTCGAATCGGGAACGCAGTCTTTCTTCCAATGTTTCCATATCCTTCGGCGGTTTGTCTGAGGATAGAATAATCTGTTTTCCTGCAGAGTGAAGCGTGTTAAATGTATGGAAAAATTCTTCCTGTGTACTTTCTTTGCCAATAATAAACTGTATATCGTCAATCATGAGAATATCCACTGTTCTGTATTTCTCTCTCATGTTATTCATTTTAATGGCGTCACCGCTTCTGATACAGCTTATCACTTCGTTGGTAAAGTTTTCTGAGGTAACATATAAAACTTTTATTCCCGGATTCCTTTCTAAAGTAAAATGTCCGATGGAATGCATCAGGTGGGTTTTTCCGAGGCCGGCTCCCCCATATATATAGAGGGGATTGTATACCTCACCCGGGGATTCTGCTGCAGCCAAAGCCGCAGAGTGCGCTAATTTGTTATTGCTGCCTACAACAAAAGAATCAAACTTATATTTAGGATTCAGATTTGAGTTTTCATAGTTTACATGATTGGCAGGTTTCGCTTTGGATTTTGATTTATTTTCCTGTTCCATGGCTTCTTTTTCTAGTATAAAGGAAATATCATAAGTGTGATCCATCATTTCTGAAACGATGACCTTAAAAAAGTTTTTATATTTAGAAGAAATATAGTTAAGAGCGTGGGCCTGATCGGAAGGTATCATAATGATTACTATATTATCTTTCACTTCATAAAAACGGAGAGGTTTGATCCAAGTATCATAGGAAACATCAGTTAATTCATATTCTTTTCTGATTGTATCTTTGATTTCATCCCATTTTTCTTTGATAGAGTCCATAATATCCATAACCTCATTGTCTTTATATAGATGTATTCCGGTTTCTTTTTTAAATAATTGTGCCACATCAAAATTACCCTACCATATATAATAATACAAACATCAAAAAAATTCAAATGATAAGTTATCCACGTGAAAAACATGTATGTGTATATTTTTTGGACAGGTTGACATATTCTATTGTCATAAAAATCATTGTGAATAACTGTAGGATAGGATATAAACAATAAACACAGTGATAAAATATGTGTTTTAATTTTTTTGAACAAGCAAGATGAAAGTTATCCACATACTTATAAACATATTGTGGATTAGTTATGTAAAGGTGCATAATAAAAATAAGCGACGCGAAGCGGTATTTGTTTTTATTGCAACTTTAAAGTGCAAATGTTCGGTGAAATCAAACGGTGAGTGCGTAAGCACTAATTTGCGAGTAAAATTTCAAAAATATCCTTGGTTTTACTTGACGTTTTCCTATTAATTATATATAATCAACATGTTGTTTTCCAAAAAATGATAACATTTGGTTACCCTTATAAAATAGGTAAGGTTTGGAGAAGGAGGTGCAATGGAATGAAAATGACGTTTCAGCCTAAAAAAAGGCATAGAGCTAAGGTTCACGGTTTTCGGAAAAGAATGAGTACCAAGAGTGGACGAAAAGTATTAGCTGCAAGACGTGCAAAAGGAAGAAAGAGATTATCAGCATAGGCCGCATTTATGTGGCCTATTTTTCTCATTACTCAGAAAGGCAGCAAGATGGTATTTTCTGAATCCTTAAAAAAGAATGCAGATTTCCGGAATGTTTATGAGAACGGTAAAAGCTACGCCGACAAATATTTGGTGATGTATGTATTGGAAAACAACAAAAGTATAAACAGACTGGGAATTTCCGCCAGTAAGAAAGTGGGTAACAGCGTCGTCAGACACCGCTTTGCCAGACTGGTGAGAGAGAGTTACCGGCTACACGAAAATATATTTAATAGTGGTTTAGATATAGTAGTCGTTGCGAGAAAAAGTGCGGCATCGGTTGGTTTTTTCGAAATCGAAAGCGCACTGTTACATCTTTCAAAGCTTCATCATATCATTAAAATTTATTTTTATGTTGAAAAAAATTAGAATTTATGATGAAAAAAGTTATGATTTATTTTATCAAATTCTATAGAAAGTATATTTCTCCTATGAAGCATACGAAATGCCCTTATATACCTACCTGTTCGGAATATGGGTTGGAGGCTGTGGAAAAATATGGCGCTCTGAAAGGAGGGCTTCTCGCTTTTTGGAGAATATGCAGATGTAATCCTTTTTCAAAAGGTGGTTATGATCCTGTTCCTTAGAGGCAGGAAAACTTGTTTTGTAAGGGAGGTAAGATATTTTGTCAAATATTTTATTGACAAAGGATACGGGAGCAATACTCGGTCCTGTGTCAAAGTTATTGGGTTATATTATGGAAGGCATCTTTTTTGTGATAGATAAAATAGGCGTTCCTAATATTGGACTAGCTATTATTTTATTTACCATTGTTATTTATCTTTTGTTGATGCCTCTTACGATCAAGCAGCAGAAATTTTCTAAATTGTCTGCGAAAATGAATCCGGAGCTTCAGGAGATTCAGAAGAAGTATAAGAATAAAAAAGATAACGATTCCATGATGGCGATGAATATGGAGACGCAGGCGGTTTATGCGAAATACGGCGTATCTCCATCAGGCAGTTGTATCCAGCTTTTAATCCAAATGCCTATTTTGTTGGCGCTTTATCGGGTAATTTATAATATTCCCGCATATGTTGGTAAAGTGAAAGATGCATTTTTCCCTCTGGTAGATAAGTTGATTGCCGAACAGGGAAGCGTGGAGTTTCTGAGAGGCTTTTCTAACGCCAATATGTTTGCGAAGCAGTTTGAAAACGAGAATTTTACAGGTGGCGTTACCTCCTATGTGCAGAATACGTTTGTGGATGTTTTGAATAAGGCTTCCAGTGCGGAGTGGTTAAGTCTGAAAGAGAATTTTTCTACTCTTTCCACGGATATAGACCATACCACGTCCTTACTTGATCAGTACAATAACTTTTTAGGGTTAAGTATGTCGAACTCTCCTTCCTTTACTTTTGGTGAAGCGAGGGCTTCAGGTTCCGTCCTGATGATGATTGCCGCTTTTTCCATTCCGGTTTTGGCGGCGCTGACACAGTGGATCAATGTAAAGCTAATGCCTCAGCAGGAAACAAATACGGATAACGAGCAGCAGAATACTATGGCGCAGTCCATGAAAACCATGAACATGGTGATGCCGATTATGTCTGCTATTTTCTGCTACACACTGCCTGCAGGTATGGGACTTTATTGGGTAGCCGGCGCGGTGGTAAGAAGTATTCAGCAGATTCTGATTAACAAACATATTGACAAGATGGATTTGGATGAGTTAATTAAGAAAAATGAAGAAAAAGCCAAAAAGAAAATGGAAAAAGCCGGAAAAAATGCGGAGAAAATGACGGCTTACGCAAACATGAATACAAAAAATGCCGGTATGGCATCGAAGGCTTCTGTTTCTCCTAAATTGAGTCAGGAAGAAAAAGAGGAGCTTGTTAAAAAATCGACAGAATATTATAATAAAAACGCCAAGCCGGGCAGTATGATGGCTAAGGCAAATATGGTTAGACAATATAATGAAAAAAATAACAAATAGGAGGTAGAGTGATGGACTATATTGAGGTATCTGCAAAAACAGTTGATGATGCGATTACGGAAGCGTGTCAGAAATTTACCGTGACCAGCGATAAGCTGGAATATGAAGTAGTAGACGAAGGAAAAACAGGATTACTCGGTATTGGCGCAAGACCTGCTGTCATTAAAGTAAGAGTAAAGTCTTCTGTGGAAGATAAAGCGAAAGATTTTCTGAAAGACGTTTTTGCGGCTATGAATCTTACCGTCGTCTCATCCGTTTCTTACAATGAAGAAGAAAATTCCATGGATATTGAGCTTTCCGGGGATGAGATGGGTATTTTGATCGGCAAGAGAGGACAGACTTTAGATTCTTTGCAGTATCTGGTATCTTTGGTAGTCAATAAAGATACGGAGAATTATATCAGAGTGAAAGTTGACACGGAAAATTATCGTAAGAGGAGAAAAGAGACGCTGGAAAATCTGGCTAGGAATATTTCTTATAAGGTAAAGAGAACCAAGCGGCCTGTTTCTCTGGAGCCTATGAATCCTTATGAGAGAAGAATTATTCACTCCTCTCTCCAGAATGATAAGTATGTGACAACTTACAGCGAGGGAGACGAGCCTTTCCGTCACGTGGTAGTGGTTCTGAGGAAGTATGAGAGAAGTGAAAAGAAATATGAAAAGAGTTATGAAAAAAATTACGGGAAGAATTATGAAGAAAAATTCGAGGATTAAATAGGAAAAAAATTGGAAAGCCGGCGGGTTGTGCACCTGCCGGTTTTTGTTATAGTAGATTTTTTGTGAAGTATGTAGTAAAATTGAATAACTGTAGATATTGTTATTATGTTGGGAGAAGACTATGAAAACAGATACGATTGCCGCCATTGCCACCGCTTTGTCTGATTCGGGAATAGGGATTATAAGGGTGAGCGGTGAGGAGGCAATTTCGATTGTCAATAAAATATACCGTAATAAAAAGTATGAGGATATTCTTTCTGATTATAAATCTCATACCATTCATTATGGTTTTATTATGGAAAAAAATGGAAGCCTTCTGGATGAGGTGATGGTTTCCGTTATGAAAGCTCCCCACAGTTATACGACGGAGGATACGGTAGAAATTAACTGTCATGGCGGTGCCCTGATGAAGAAAAAAATTCTTATGACAGTGATAGAAGCAGGGGCTAGGTTAGCGGAGCCGGGAGAGTTTACAAAGAGAGCTTTTTTGAACGGAAGAATTGATCTTTCTCGAGCGGAAGCAGTTATGGATATGATTCATGCGAAAAATCAGTTTGCCCTCAAATCTTCGATTAAGCAGCTTAGAGGTTCTGTCTTTGAAAAAATAAGAGAACTCAGAGAAAAGATTTTGTATGAGATTGCTTTTATAGAGTCAGCTTTGGATGATCCGGAGCATATCAGTCTGGAAGGATATACGGAAAGATTATCGAATCAGGTTTGTTATCTTATCAAGGAATTGGAAAAGCTTTTGGATTCTGCAGATGATGGTAAGATGTTGAAGGAAGGAATCCGCACGGTTATTGTAGGTAAACCGAATGTGGGAAAATCTTCGCTTTTGAATCTTCTTGTGGGACAGGATCGGGCTATCGTTACGGACATTGCGGGAACGACCAGAGATACTTTGGAGGAAACAGTTAATTTAGGAGATATCACGTTAAATATGATAGATACCGCAGGCATCAGAAATACAGAGGATATCGTGGAAAAAATAGGTGTGGAAAAGGCTAAGAAAATTTCTGAAGATGCAGATCTGATTTTGTATGTGATGGATTCTTCTGTTCCTCTGGATGAAAATGATGTGGATATTGTCCGCATGATAAAAGAAAAGAAAACGATTATTCTTTTAAATAAATCGGATTTGGATGAAGTAGTTAATAAATCTTCTGTCGACGCTTTGTTTTCAGACGTCTGTGAAAAAAATTGTAGCGTATATGAACTTTCAGAAACAGAAAACGATAAACAATGGGATGGTAATGAAAATATTTGTATGATTAGAATTTCCGTTAAAAAAAATGACGGGTTAGATTTACTTGTGGAGTTGTTGAAAAAAATGTTTTTTCATGGGCAGATATCTTATGATGACGAAGTCTGTATTACAAGTTCCCGCCATAAAGAGGCCCTCTTGGAAGCGCTTGAAAGTATAAATCAAGTAAAAAGGAGTCTGAAGGATAATATGCCGGAAGATTTTTACTCTATTGATTTGATGAACGCTTATGCTGCGCTTGGAAGGATTATAGGGGAAGAAGTGGAGGATGATCTGGTGAATGAGATATTTTCGAAATTTTGTATGGGAAAGTGATTGAAAAGAATTTCTAAAGCTCGTGTCAAAGGACATTTTGCTAAGAAATTCTATATTTCGATCCGAGTAAAAAAACATGTTCTTCTTTAATGGGAGTATGACGGAGTATGGTTGAATTCAGAGAAAAAGTGGACGTATGTGTGGTTGGTGCCGGACATGCAGGGTGTGAAGCGGCTCTGGCCTGTGCGCGGCTAGGATTTGAGACAGTAATTTTTACGGTGAGTGTGGACAGTATCGCGCTTATGCCATGTAATCCGAATGTGGGCGGTACCTCAAAAGGTCATTTGGTGAGAGAGATCGACGCGCTTGGCGGGGAGATGGGAAAAAATATTGACAAGACTTTTATCCAGTCTAAGATGTTAAACAAATCAAAAGGGCCTGCGGTTCATTCTCTCAGAGCGCAGGCGGATAAAGCAGAATATTCCCGGGCGATGCGCAAGATTTTAGAGAATCAGGAGCATTTGACCATCAAACAGGCGGAAGTCTGTGAGCTTCTGGTAGAAAAAGGAGAAGAAGTCTCTTCCAATTTGCCGAATCAAAAAGTTGTAGGATTAAAAACATTTACAGGGACTATATATGAATGTAAGACTGTTATTTTGTGTACGGGTACTTATTTGAAAGCTAGATGTCTTTGTGGGGAGGCAATTACTTATACGGGACCGAACGGTTTGCAGGCTGCAAACCATTTGACGGATTCTCTTTTAAGTCTCGGAATTGAGATGCGCCGTTTTAAGACAGGTACGCCTGCTAGGATGGACAGGCGGTCGTTGGATTTTGATAAGATGGAGGAACAGTTTGGCGACGAGAGGGTTATTCCCTTTTCTTTTTCAACAGATCCGGACGAGGTGCAGATTGAGCAGGTGTCCTGTTATCTGACTTATACCAATGAACAGACCCATGACATTATCAGAGCGAATCTTGACAGATCGCCAATCTATGCGGGAGTGATAGAGGGGACGGGACCAAGGTATTGTCCTTCCATTGAAGATAAGGTAGTGAAATTTTCTGATAAGGACAGGCATCAGGTTTTTATTGAACCTGAGGGGCTGCATACCAATGAAATGTATGTGAGTGGTATGTCTTCTTCACTTCCTGAGGATGTGCAGCTTGCCATGTACCGCACAGTGCCCGGACTGGAGCATTGTAAAATGGTGAGAAATGCTTATGCCATAGAATATGACTGTATTGATCCGAAACAGCTTTATCCGACTTTGGAGTTTAAAAGTATCAGAGGGCTTTTCAGTGGGGGACAGTTTAACGGCAGCAGCGGTTATGAGGAAGCGGCGGCGCAAGGTTTGATGGCAGGTATCAATGCTTCGCTTTTTATGCAGGGAAAAGAGCAGATTGTTCTGGATCGTTCTCAGGCTTATATTGGAGTCTTAATTGATGATCTGGTGACAAAGGAGAATTTTGAACCTTATCGAATGATGACATCTAGGGCGGAATATCGTCTTTTGCTGCGGCAGGATAATGCGGATTTAAGACTTCGTCAGATCGGTTATAAAGTCGGCTTAGTTTCGGAGGAGCTTTATCAGGCGACATTAAATAAAAAGCAGCAGATTGATGCGGAAGTGTCACGTTTAAAGAATACAATCGTGGGTGCTTCTAAATATATACAGGAGTTTTTGACAGTGCATGAGAGCGCTCCTTTGAAAACAGGCGTTACGTTGGCGGAATTGATTTGCCGCCCTGAGCTTACTTATGAAATGATTGCGGAGATTGATCCTGAGAGAAAACCTCTTTCTGCAGATGTAGTGGAACAGGTGGAGATTGAAATTAAGTATGAGGGATATATTGAGAGACAGTTAAAGCAGGTGGAACATTATAAAAAGATGGAGAAGAAAAAAATTCCCGCGGATTTGGATTATAACGAAGTGGGAAGTCTGCGGCTGGAGGCAAGACAGAAACTGATTGCTTACAAACCTGTTTCCGTGGGACAGGCTTCACGAATTTCCGGGGTGTCGCCCGCTGATATATCTGTACTTTTAGTGTACTTGGAAAATTATCACAAAAAAATAATTGTTAGTGAATCATAAGGAAAATTAGTGATTCCATGATATTTACCCCTTTCTTTACCTGTCTGGGGGTGGCAACATATTTATTTTCTCATTTTAATTAAAAATTACAATGATATTTATCAATTATTATAAACGAAAAAAAGTATACAATTTAAGAATAGTGTTTTTATGATTTAAAAAATAAGGAGGGGTAATTTTGAAAAGGGGGATTCCATTGCAATTTAAAAGAGATTTGCAAGAATTACATATTTCTTTATCCGACACGCAGTTTGATCAGTTTCTCATATATTATGAGATGCTTGTAGAAAAAAATAAAGTGATGAATTTGACGGCCATTACGGAATTTGATGAAGTGATGAAAAAGCATTTTATTGACAGTCTTTCTTTAGTGAAGGTTTGTGATGTAAACGGATGTCTTTCTGTGATTGACGTGGGAACGGGGGCAGGATTTCCGGGTATCCCTCTCAAGATTGCTTTTCCGGATATGAAATTGACACTCTTGGATTCTCTGAATAAGAGAGTGGATTTTTTGCAAGAAGTGATTGAAAGCTTAGGACTTCGGGATGTGGAGGCGGTTCATGGAAGGGCGGAAGATTTTGCGAAGCCGGGACAGTTGAGAGAAGTTTTTGACCTCTGTGTCTCTAGGGCGGTGGCAAATTTATCTGTGTTGTCAGAGTACTGTCTTCCCTATGTAAAAGTAGGGGGTAAATTTATTTCTTATAAATCCGACAAAGTTACTGTAAAATTGAATGACAATAAGACAGAGATTATGGAAGCGGAACGCGCGATTTCTGTTTTAGGCGGCAAGTTGACGGAGCAGAAAGAGTTTACGCTTCCCTCTTCTGACATTTACAGAAATTTAGTTGTAATAGAAAAAAGCCGCCCCACCCCGAAGCAGTATCCTCGGAAAGCAGGGACAGCAGCTAAGAAGCCGATAACGTAAATCATTTAGGGAGAATGTGGAGCATTCTCAGAGTTTGTTGTAGGCATACTCCTATTATTTCTTGCTGAACGGCGATTTTTATAAAAACATTCGAAGCTGTTCCAGCATTTCATCAGGCGCTTCCAGTTGAGGAAGATGTCTGGTGTTTGGAATATAGGTATCTTCTATAGAAGGATTGTAATATTTATAGTTCTCAATCACTGTCTTTATTTCTTTTTCTTTTTCACCGCCGATCATTAAAATACTGTTATTGACTTCTTTTATTTCATTGAGAATATTCATGTTCATATATTTGCCTGTATAGCTGGCAAACGCATATTTGGAATTATAGCCTCCGAGGTGGGCGGCTTCCAGATAGTTGTAAATATATTTTCCTCTGACTTCTTCCGGATTGTAAAAATAAGTCTGATAAAATGCTGTTTCTATATTTGGCCGGTTGGAGAGAACATGATAGATAAATGTTCCAATTACTGGCGATTCAATGAGCAGTTTGAATAGACTTGTCTGCTTGGAAGGAATCTGGTTTTGCAGATAGAGACTTTGCGGATTGATGCACACGATTTTATTAAATATGTCCGGATAGTTATGACATGCCATAATAACGAAAGGCACTGACTCTCCCGTTACCACAACAGAAGTTTTTCTGCCGATGATATTTTTAATAAAATCTGTGATGAGCTGTTCATACAGATTATTGGTGTATGTCATGGCAGGTTTATCAGACATGCCATATCCCAAAAGATCCAGAGAGTATATTTCATGTTTTTCTGTCAGATTATTAATCAGCCTGTGATATTCATAATTCGAGCTTCCCACTGTCAGATCATGGATCAGAAGAAGAGGGCTGCCGTTTCCTTTTTTCTGATATCTGATTTTTCCAAAACGCCACTCATAATAATAATTTTCAGAATTGCTGAGAAGACTTTTTATTGTACAGAGGGAGGTATGTATTCTGTTAATTCCATGGATAGCAGCAATAGAAGTTCCGGCTAATACAACTGTTGTGGTTAGTTTTTTATGCATATTATTGTTTTCCTTCCGCGTTTTTAGCTTATGCATAAAGTATATCATTTATTTCGTTTTATTTCTATAAATATTCTTTTCTTGCACCGATTTTTGGTATATAATAGCCACAAAAGAAAATGTGACAAACAAAAAGATATGGATACGAGGTAAACATGAATAAGGTAAATGGTGCGGCAGAAAATTCTCCAGAGTTTCACATGAAACAATTTTCTGTTTTGGATGTGCAGGAAAAGGAACGTCAAAGAATTGCAAGAGATCTTCATGACAGTTCTCTTCAAAATCTCACTCATCTTGTCCATAAAGTTGAGCTGACTTCTCTTTATATAGATCGTGATCCGGTGAAAGCCAAATTAGAACTTGCCACAATCGAGGCGGGACTCCGAAAAGTAATTGATGATATCAGAAACAGAATTTATGATCTTAGACCAATGACTTTTGATGATCTTGGTTTACGTCAGACTCTTTTAAATCTTTTTTCTCTTATAAATCAGGATGGACATTTTGAAATAGCAGCGGATATTGATGATATTGATGAAAGTTTGTCAGATGAAGAAAGAGAAATTTCACTTATTATGATTTATCGTATGATTCAGGAATGTGTTTATAATGCGATAGAACATTCCGAAGGAAACAGGATAGAAATATTGTTAAAAGAGAAGAAAAATGTTTTTCAGATAAAAATTTGCGACAATGGAATTGGATTTGATCTAAAAAAGGCAGAAAAAAAGGACAGGCATTTTGGCTTGAGAGTCGTTAAGGAAAGAGTTTTCTTATTAAATGGCAGAATAGAAATAGATACGCAGAAAGGAACTTCCATTTTTATTGAAATACCAAAAAAGCAATAAATAAATAAATCATAGAAAATGGAGTGTAGATCATGGAAAAGATAAGAGTAATGATTACGGACGATCATAGTCTGATTCGGGAAGGGTTAAAACAGTTATTGGAATTTGATGGAAGCATTGAAGTTGTAGGTGAGGCGTCTAATGGGGTAGAGTGTCTTGAAAAATTAGAAAAATGTAATCCGGAGGTTTTGCTTCTCGATATTAATATGCCAGAGAAGAATGGAATAGAAGTTTTAAAACAAATGAAAGTGGAAGACTCTAAGGTAAGAGTTTTGATTTTAACAGTACATAACGAAATGGATTATTTAATGAAGGCGGTTGATATTGGTGTAGATGGATATATTTTAAAAGATTCAGAATCAGCGGAATTGAAAAAAGCGATTAAGGCTGTCAGAGATGGAGAAAATTATATACAGCCCTCTTTGATTCCTGCTTTAAACAGCCAATTACTTAACAGGGATACTGATAAAGATAAAATTTCTTTATTGACGAATAGAGAATTGGAAGTTCTTGTGCAGGTAGCAAACGGCATGTTTAATAAGGAAATTGCTACAAATTTGAATATCAGTGAGAGAACAGTGAAAAATCACATTTCAAATATATTTAAAAAAATAGATGTTTCTGACCGAACACAGGCAGCGGTATTTGCAATCAAAAATAATATTATTAAATTATATTAGCGTCAGGAAATTATATCGTATATCGGAGGTGATTAGCATTATATGATCCTTCTTACTATAAATTCGTAAACTTGGATAAATAATAATGTTTCACGTGAAACATTTGGAAGAAAGTGGAGTGTTGACACAAGATAATGTTTCACGTGAAACAATTTAACCCAAGATATTGTGAAATGCTTCGTGAAACATCACAAAAAGGGCAAAATAGGGATGTGAAACATTGAAATTTTATTCCTGTGAAAAACGAGCCAAGTGATTGTTTATAAGCATTTGACGGCTTCTGTGAGGGTCAAAACCCCTCCTTTTGGGCGTATCAAATTTGATATACTACTGTCTATAACGGGGTTTTTGACCTAATACCCACATAAAGAGATATAGTAAGCATTTTATATAGGGAAACGCTGATTAAAGCGTTTCCCGCACCGGATTTGCGCCGCGAAGCGGCACATTCCTTTGCAAATCCGTGTGCATCCGCCGGAGGCTCTAAGGAAGTGCTGATTTAATCAGCGCTTCCATAGGAATACAAAAAAATAAGGAGTGAGGTGCAATATATGAAAATTGGAATTTTAGGTGCAGGGAGAATTGCCACGACATTGGCGAAAACAATGAATAAAATGCCGGAGGTGGAATGTTATGGGGTGGCCTCCAGAGATCTTGAAAAAGCAGAAACATTTGCGAAGAAT
Source organism: Lachnospiraceae bacterium (assembly GCA_009774215.1). GTDB lineage: Bacteria > Bacillota > Clostridia > Lachnospirales > Lachnospiraceae > UBA3282. The sequence continues at coordinate 3,138 of VSNH01000205.1, read as the reverse complement.
CATGGGTTTCAACATGCATTTGGTTCCTATGAGGATATGCTGTCGGATGAAAATGTGGAGCTTGTCTATATTGCAACACCACACTCCCATCACTATCGGCATATTAAAATGTGTTTGGGTGCAGGTAAACATGTGCTCTGTGAAAAAAGTTTTACGGTAAATGCAAAGCAGGCAGCTGAAGTTTTTCGTATTGCTGGGGAAAAAGAACTTCTTCTGACAGAGGCAATCTGGACAAGATATATGCCTTCTAGAAAAATAATTGATGATTTGCTTGCCGAAAAAGTAGTTGGCGATGTGATGAAAATGACTGCAAATTTGAATTATCCTCTTTTAAATAAAGAGCGCATTGTGAAGTTGGAGCTTGCGGGCGGCGCGCTTTTGGATGTAGGAATTTATCCTCTGAACTTTGCATATATGCACTTTGGAGATCATGTAAAAGAAATACATTCCGCTGCACAGATGACGAGCGCTGGTGTAGATGGAGAAAATGGTATACTTTTACTCTATGAGGACGGCAGAATGGCTGTATTAAATTCCGGGATTCATGGTAAGTCTGACAGCCAGGGTGTATTTTATGGATCGGAAGGATGTATGATTGTAGAAAATATCAACAATCCGGAAGTCATCAAAATATATGATAAAGACAGAAATCCTATTCGGGAAGTTAAAGTACCTGAACAGATCAGCGGTTATGAATACGAAATCGCAGAGACAATTTCCTGTATTAAGGAAGGAAAATTAGAGTGTCCATCCATGCCTCATGCGGAAACCCTGAGGATGATGCGGGTTATGGATGAGCTTCGTGCTTCGTGGGGAATGAAATATCCGGAGAAAATTGAAAAGCTGTAGGATGTTTCGTACAGTTATTCACAAAATGTACCATAAAAACTGTAAAAAAATATATGTGGATTCTCACGTGGATTAGTGATATAATCGTAAGCGGACACAAAAACATGTAAGATAAAGGAATAAGGTAAGTAAATGGGAAGAACAATCGCGATTGCAAATCAAAAAGGCGGTGTTGGTAAGACAACGACAGCTATCAATTTATCGGCTGCACTTGCAGCTAAAGGAAAAAAAGTTTTGGTAATTGATACAGATCCGCAGGGGAATACGACGAGCGGTTTTGGTGTAGAAAAAAATGATCTGGAAAATACAATTTATGAATTATTTTTAAGTGAATGCTCCATCAATGAATGTATTTTAAAAGATGTGATTCCCAGCGTTTCTATCATACCGTCTAATGTAAATCTGGCAGCTACGGAGATTGAACTGATCGGTGTAGATAAAAAGGAATTTATTTTAAAAAACGAAATTGACTGGATAAAGGATAAATTCGATTTTATTATGATTGATTGTCCTCCTTCCCTAAACCTTTTGACGATCAATGCCATGACGACAGCGGACAGCGTACTTGTTCCGATTCAGTGTGAATATTATGCCTTAGAGGGATTAAGCCAATTAATACATACAGTTAATCTTGTAAAGGAGAGACTGAATCCCGAGCTTGATATGGAAGGTGTGGTCTTCACCATGTATGATTCTCGGACAAACCTTTCCATGCAGGTGGTTGAGAATGTAAAGAGTCATTTAAAACAGAATGTTTATAAGACGCTGATACCAAGAAATATCAGATTAGCGGAGGCGCCCAGTTACGGAATGCCCATTAATATGTATGATCCAAAATCCGCGGGCGCGGAAGCATACATGTTGCTGGCGGATGAAGTTATCTCCGCGAAAGCATGAGCAGTGCGCAGACATCAGTTTAAGCGCGGCGGAGAGCTTGCTCGCGGAAACATTTAATTTGATGGAAGAAAATAATAAATGGAGAAAGAGTATGGCAAAAGCAGCAAGGGGTTTAGGAAAAGGATTGGATTCTCTGATACCGGCTTCCGTGCCAAAGGCGGAACCTGTACAGGAAACAGAAGCGAAAGAAGATAATGCCCAGGGGACTTATGTCAAAATTACAAAGGTGGAACCGAACAGGGAACAGCCGAGAAAAAATTTTGATGAGGATGCTTTGCAGGAGCTTGCCGATTCTATAAAGCAGTATGGAATTGTGGAGCCTCTGATCGTCCAGGACAGAAAAACATATTATGAGATTATTGCCGGGGAACGCCGCTGGCGTGCGGCAAAACTGGCCGGTTTAAAAGAGGTGCCGGTTATTGTCCGCAATTATACCGAGCAGGAGATTGTGGAGATTTCCCTGATTGAAAATATTCAGAGAGAGGATCTGAATCCGATCGAGGAAGCGCAGGCGTATCGAAGACTTTTGACAGAGTTTAATCTGAAACAGGATGAGGTGGCGGAGAGAGTTTCCAAGAGCAGGACGGCAGTTACCAATTCCATGCGTCTGTTGAAGCTGTGTGATGAAGTACAACAAATGATTATTGACGATATGATTACAACCGGTCATGCACGAGCCTTGATTTCCATTGATGACCCGGAACAGCAATATACGATTGCACAGAAAGTTTTTGATGAAAAATTGAGTGTCCGGGATGTGGAGAAGCTTGTCAAAAATTTGAATAAGCCGGAGAAGGTAAAGAAGGAGCCTGTTACGGACAAAGCGCTCGAAGTGGTTTATCAGGATTTGGAGGAAAAGCTGAAACAGTCTTTGGGGACGAAAGTTTCCATAGCGTCCAAGGGAGACGGCGCCGGCAAATTGGAAATTGAGTTTTATACGCATGATGATTTGGAGAAAATTACGGATTTGTTGACAGGTAAATGATTTGCAGTTGTTTCTGCACATGTATACTGGCGTGCTGACCCGTTCATATTTCGCTAAATGATTTGTCTGAATTTCCATCTGCCGCGTTGGCTTTACTCAACGATGCCACCGCATCGCCCCGTTCAGCCGTCTTGCAGACTGAAAACTCATTCTGTGCCATTTAACTGAAAATGAACAGGTCAGTACACTAGCGATAAGTAAATCATCAAATACGGAAAGGCTAAGGATAAATGAATTATAATTTACTCAGTGATATGGGACTTGGAAGTATGGATTTGACGTATCTGTTCATCGGTGCGTTTGCGGCGATTCTTATTTTGCTGGTTGTTATGATTGTGCTTTGTGTGAATTTGGGCAGACTATCAAAGAAATATAATAAGTTTATGGGCGGAAAAAACGCCAAAAGC
>VSNH01000204.1 GCA_009774215.1 Lachnospiraceae bacterium | reverse complement strand
TTGATAATTGAATCACTGCCAGATATTGAATTTTCAAGGTGCATAGCTAAAATCTATGTGCGAAGTTTGAGTTAATGTCATCTTTACTTGTTCCGCAGTTTGGAAAGGATATCAAAGTACCTGTTGCACCGTTCTCCATCCTCACCTCGTATGCTTTCCCTCGAAAGTCAATTGTATAATATTCATCGCTCAACTGTATGAACTCTCCAATAGTCTTAGCCCATTCTTTCCAGCTACTGTTGAGCTTTTGAACTAAGATAGTTGTTTTACCTTTATCCGTCTCAACTAAGTGCTTATCCTGACCCAAATTTAACTCTCTTCCTGTTTTTCTGGTTTTCCAATATCCATCGTCAATGAATCGTTCCATTTCAACACCAGAAAAAGTGGTCTTTCCACTTGTGCTTTTTATTCGGTCGACCAATTCCATCACTTCTAATGGATAACACTGGGCTTTTAAATACTCGTGCTTTCCCGATGACATCGGACATACCAAACATCCTGCACGAGTGTTACCCTTTTTATAAGCCTCGTTTATAATCAAGTCTTCTTGGTAGATATATGCGAATAATTCAGCCGAATTCCATTCCAAAATAGGATGGCAACTGAATTGTCCTCTGTGCTTGCTTCCGTAGCTTATATCATCATACTCATTTCGGCTTGTACTCTCATCTCCTCGAATCCCCGTAAAAGCCATCCCGGTAAAGCCTTGATTCCCAGTCTTCTCCTGTAAAAGCATAATTTGAGGCGATGTTTTATGCACACTACAACACCATCTTAATGTTACCGCAGGAGGTCCAAACAAATTCCAAGAGTCCTTTATCGAAATTACCGACTTTGCTCTTAAAAAATCTATTCCTTCCTCTTTGCATAATTCCTGAACCTGATCTATTACATGATAGGTGTCTGGAAATTCCATTCCCGTATCTCCAAATAGCACCTTGAATTTATTATGAGGCAACGCTCTTCTTACAAGATCGAATGCTACTATGCTATCCTTTCCACCGCTAAAAGCCACGTAAAACACATCGACTTTTTTCTGGTATTTTACATATGTGTTATATATCTTCTTTATCGTGTCCTGAACCAGCTTCTCAAGAATGTCGTAATTCTTTTCAACCATCGCCGGAATATCCACAAATCGAAGCGGTATACCATCCGGTTCCGGATTCTCGACTATAATTATTTCTGGTGCAGTATAGATTGATCCTCCCTTCGCTTTGGCTACGAGTCGTCCCCGATAGTAGTAGTTGTTGGCTTCAGCCCACATATAAGGGTATGTGTCATTCCGATCATATTGCCAATACTGATCGAACCCTAATATGTCTAACTCCTTATAGTAAACAGGTCTGGGTTCTTTACTGAAATTCAGTTGAGAACTGTTAAGCAATAGTCCGCCTGTTTCTGTATCCCAGCTATATGAATACATAGCATCATTTCTCCTTCTTGTTTCGCTTTGCCCGTGCTTTTATCATTAGTGCTTCTATGCCAGTGTAGGTGCGCCGGACAATGAATCCATTGTCGGAAAGATAATTGAGCACATCTTTCTTTTGAAGCATAACTCCGCTTTCCGCAAGAACATCTACAATCAGGTCATCAAAGCTGTCATAAGCATTTTCTTTTTTGACTATTGCACCAACAACCGTATTCCTGTTATATCCCCCATGCATCAGATAGTAGCGTTTACTGTGAAAAGACACATAATGCTCCAAAAGGTATGGCGTCCACGGATGAGAAGCCTCTGGGAAGATTCCAAAGTCTGTTATTTCCGGCAAGGCAAGATAGCTTCCCGTACAGAAACGACCTAATGCCTTGTCAGTCTCTTTTACCTGAAAGCTCACATCGTCTCTGGACACAAACTGTTCCTGACTGACTCTGGCAACATTCTGATATAAAGCATCGAAATATATTGTTGAGCCCATGTCCTCTGCAAACAAAAGAAGCTCCGAAAGCGTGAAGCTTTCCTGCTCTTCACCATATGCAACGAAAACATCGCTCATGGAAAGTTCCTTGTCTTTGCTGCTGATAATATTCCCCGTAAAAGAGAACCTCTCGCCGAGCTTAAACTTGAGCGCATCCCTCCATCCGATCACGGAGAACATTGTATTTTTCTCATAGATGTACGGATACTTCCCCTTTATTGCGTCATAGAGCTCATTTCCACTAATAAAAGAATGTCTCCTGATCTCTTCATTGATGAGAGCCGCGATATTATCACGTTCTTCATCTGTTACAGAAAACGAATCCGCATGGAAGTATTCTCCCTTGCTGTTCCGCACGAACTCACCGTGTGTACCTAAAAGCGTCCTAATGCGGTCGGAAGGTATGTGGGAGAGCGTCTTGCAAAGATTATTCACTTTCATAGGCAGACCGTATTCTTTAAGGCAAGTACGAATATCCTCTATAGGATCAACCGATAACCGTCTCTCGTTTGACAGATGGCTCCTCGCTATGAAGTACCTGTCTCCGGCTATGTACGCAATATAGGCTTTCAGCATCTCTGCGTCATAAATGTTCTGGTCAAGGAAATCCTCTGAGAACTCCTTGAAAAGAGCCTCGTAATATACTACTGTCTTTCCTTCTTCAAACTTTTTATCGATAAAGTCAAACAGTCTATCCCTCAGTTCTTCACTTAACATCGCCTCCGGAGCATAGACACGTCCCTCGTGCTCTATTCCACAAAGACTGACTATCTTCTCAACATCAGCAGAATCCTGCTCCAGCGCATACCCGTTAATTTCTTCAAAGTAGCGGCGGAATTTTTTCATTTCAATGGATGAACCCAAGCGGTATCCGCGTGGGAAGTTTTGTGTAAGCACAGCTTTATAATACTTAACATCCACCTGAATATCATCTTTCTTAGGCATGGTATTTGTTCTTTTCACAGAAGAAGATTTGTCCGGTACAGTCCAGTCTTCTCCCAAATATGCCAGCAGCTTTGTAATAGCTGCGCGGAAACGATTATGCTGAACCTCGTTTTTCTCAATAAATTCAGCATCGCTAAACAGAGCATCTGCCGTTTTTCTTGCTTCTTCCACCGCTACTCCAAAAAACCTGACAGACCCAAGCGAATGTTCTGCCGCATACTTTTCTGCGCCACGGATTGCAGAGACATATCCTCTGCATGATGCCTCTGCCATATGCTGATCCTTCAACATCCATTGGTAGAATCCTTCCTTATCATCCTGCTTATACTTTCTTTTCGCTGCAGACGCATCGAGCTTATCATCAATATTGGGAATAGATTTCAGATTCATCGTCCGAACACCGGCACTTTCTTCTGCTGTTGACGCACTATCCTGAGCATATTGCATAAGATAATTCAGGGCAGAGTTTATTCTCCCCATCTGTCGTTTATGAGTGAACATAAAAACCTTGCTCTGTTCAATATTGCCACGGATCATCTTAAATACGAATATATCCACATTCTCATAAAGGGACTCTTTAACTATTTTTTCTTTTTTAGCCTGTTGTTCTATTTCCTGAAACACTATATACAACTCCGAGAGCTGTGCCGGTGAAACCTTCTTTGAAAGCCAAGACATAAATGCCGCTTCATCATTATGTTTGCCATCAGCCATTAACTTTGCCTCTTTCAATAATTCTTCGTATTTCTTGCGAGCATTTCTGTACATAAAAACCGTTTCAACAAATAATTTTGTTGCCGGCTTTGTCATCGTCCTTCCTTGATAGGCAGACTCCATACTTGCCATCTGAAATGAAATGCCACCCGTATTTCGATAAGTATCCTCTATCTCAATGCCCATATTAATTGCCATTCGTCTCAAAGCTTCAGAGCACTCCTTCACAGCATCCCTTCGTAATGCGTCGCCAGACACCGTTCTAAGATATGCGTCCAGCAACAAAACTGCTTCATATTCAGTAAACGGTGCCTGTCTCGCCATCGTCCAACCTCAGTCAATACAATCGAAAGCTGGCAGAATATTATTCACCCTCTTTCTTTGATTGTTTTTCTAACAACGTATTTTTCTTTTGAAGTCCTTTGAGATAATTTTCCAAATCTATCCTATCAAAAGTGCTATCTAACTAATTGATACTGATTTTCAACAACATCAATCATGCAATCCATGCCAATCCGATATTTCTGCATCACTGCACACAGCCAAATCTGCTTTCCGATTTATTCCAACTACGTAGCAATTGTGTTTACTAACTCCTTATTCCTAGGACTTTTATTCTGCGCAGACAGACAACTCCCATCTGTTTTACAGATTTATCCGTCGGGTAGTCATGATACAATATATCCGATGACAATATTCTCATCCAAACCCTGCTGAAGCAATTCTGTCGTAATTTTCATCTCGTTAAACAGAAAATGTTCACGGGCAATCGCAGCACTGTATGGGCTATTGTTTCTCTAAGGTCATTTTTTATATTCCATATGTATGGTGTAGTTCAACCCTCTCTTGCTCCTTTTTTGTCAATCCTTAGACAATCTCCTTTTATAATTCTCCGAGTTAATTTTACTACAAAACATCCAAATTGTCATTTGAATTTGTCTTAAATTGCATAATTCCTAAATTGCAAAAGTAAATTCTACCCTTTGTTTCTTCAATAGAAGTTACCTATGCACAAGTTGAATTTAATCCTGC
>VSNH01000203.1 GCA_009774215.1 Lachnospiraceae bacterium | reverse complement strand
TATTTTGGTGTGCAAACTTATTATACACTTAAAGTGTCTCATACGGCATTTCTTTTAAAAAGTTGTAAAGTGGTGTTGATTTTACTAATATCAAAAATTTAAAGAAACATTATGAAGAAGCTGGAGAAGCTATTACAAAATGGAACAAAGAATTAAAGGGCGGAAAGATTAATATAGATGCATTTAATAACTCAATTGTCCAAAACAACGCACAACTCAAAGATTACCTTTCCACCTGTTCCAAAGATGCACCAGCGTCCTTAGCCGGATATAAAGCTCATCTTAATGCTGCTGGGATCAGTACCGATGCGTTACGTCTCAAAACCATTTTGCTCAATTCAGCTATCAGCATGGGGATTGGCATTGCGATTCAGGCGGCGGTACAGGGTATCGCTTATCTCATTCAGAGGGAAGAAGAACTTCGTCAGGCAACCGAAGAAGCCGCAGACGCATATAAAGAATCGGCATCTTCCATCGAGGATTACGCTTCTAAATATGAAGAACTGCATAAAGCCCTTATCGCGGCAAAAGGAAATGAAGAGGAAACATACAAAATTAAGCAGCAGTTGTTGGAATTGCAGACAGAACTTAATGATAAATTTGGCGATGAATACGGTGTAATTAATTTAGTCACCGAAGCCTATAAAGATCAAACAGAGGCTATCAAAGAGTTAAATAAGGAATCTGCCCAGACGTTCCTGAATGAAAACAAGAAGGGGCTGGATAAAGCCCAAGAAGCAATGACAAAAGAACGTCATTACAATCTTTCTTATACGGGAATGGTAGCAACAACAGATAAGGGTAAGGCACTAAAAGAAATTGCTGATAAATATAAAGATCAGGGTGTAAGCATTCTTGATGAGGGAGATGGAGGCGTTACATTTTCTGTCCACCTGAAAACGGATGCACAATCTGCTTACGATACGATCAATGCATTTGAAACAGACCTACGTAATAAAGCAATGGAACTTGGCGATGAGCATATGTTTGATGATGTACTGGATATTTCGTCAGGTTCATTAAATAAAGCCAAGAAGACAATTGATAAATACGAAGATATATATAAACAGGGATTAATGGCTGAAATCGTATCTGACGATAATAAGGCGAAGACATTCGATGAAGCATTGCAGTCAGTAGAAGCATATAACGAAGCGGTGTTAAAGGCTGAAGACCCTTATAATGACCAAAATGTTACGCAAGCAAAAGAAAATCTGGATACCATTAGAGATTCGATTCAGGGCAATGAAGAGGAATGGGGAAAATATTCGTCGGTATTTGATGATGTGTTTAGAGAGGCAGATACCCGTTTGCTAGAATTTAATGAGGCATTGAAAACAGATAGCGGGCTTCAGGAATTAGCAAATGATCTTGATGGGCTTAGTGATATAGATTTACAGGCTTTAGATGAAAATGCAGGTCAAAATAATTCATTTGATAAGTTGAAAGAGGCTGCCGCTGGATATGAGATCAATGTTAATGAACTGATTAGCGCGCTGATTCGGCTTGGATATGTACAGGGAGAGATTCAGAGTTCGGCTGATAGTATTGCAGATTCCGTCCCTTTCACCATCTCATCATCCATCCAGCAGATCGCAACACAGTTAGAGCCTCAATTCACCAAATTAGCTGAAGCTTATAAAGAAATCTTCAAACTTGATGACAACGGCAAAGAAACATTTAACCTTAGCGCGGTTGACAATTCCATGCTGGAAGATATCCGGCAGTCATTTGCAGAAATAAAAAAAGAAATCGGTGTAACATTTGATACATCCAAGTTAGAGCCGTTCTTTGACACCCTGACCAATGGGGATTCAACAGCAGAACAGGTACAGCAGGCATTCAATGACCTTGCAACGGCTTATCTTTACAGCACGGATACGCTGGATCAGTTGAACGACCAGACGGCTGATGCTATTGAGAAACAGTTGGAGGAAATGGGTGTCCAGAATGCGGCGGAAATAGTTGCCGAAGCATTGACAGCAAAAACAGAAGAGCTTATTGTTGCGAAAGAGTATTTGGCGCAGACAGGGAAAGAACTGGCATCTGCGACAGAAGAAGAAAGGACAGCGTTTATCCTTGAGCAGATAGAAGCTGGTAACTGTGGTGAAGCATTGGCATTACTGCAATTGAAGAAAATGCTGATAAACCAGTCAACGATCACAACAGCCGCCGACTGCCAGAACATACTCGCACTTGCCCAGGCAGCCAACATTGGCATCCAGCAGTTACAGCAGCTTCAGACGTTAATGAATATGATTACACAGAGAGATTCTGCACAAGCTAGTGGAGATTCCCGTGCAGTATCAGAACTAAACCGCGCAATCAGGGAGTTTTCTGCAATTGTAGTGAATAATCTGAAATTGGACGATGCAAAAGTTGACTTCGGTAATATCGGTGGCGGCAAATCAGGCGCAGGCAAAGCAGGAAAGAAAGCCGGTGATGCATACGTCGATGCGTTTGAGAAAGAATTGAAGAAGTTACAGACACTTAGGGATCAGGGAAAGATAACAGAAAAACAATATCTTGATTATCTGAGAAAACTCTATCAGAGATTCTTCCGTGATAAAAAGAAGTACGCAGAACAGTATGCCAAGTATGAACATGAATATTTACAGGGGATGAAATCGCTGTATGAGTCAGCATTATCTGGTATTACATCAATGCTGGATAAGCAGATATCAGCATATGAAGATTCTAAAAGTGCCGCAGTAGAAAGCCTTGAAGCACAGCGCGATGCCGCGATTGAAGCCAAGGAAGCCGAGAAAGAGCGTTATGAGCAGGAAATCGAGTTAATTAATAAACAGATAGCAGCCAAGGAAAAAGCTATCCAGAAAATCCGTGATGAAATAGAAGCCATGGAAACAGCAAATGCAGATCGAAAAATGGCACTAAATCTCCAGTTAGATGAGTATAATCTTCAGAGGCAGCTTAACCAGAAAACAAAGCTGATCTATACGGAAGATGGGTTTAAATATGATATCGACACTTCCGGACTAAGAGAAGCAAGACAGAAGGTCGAGGATGACAAACTCGAAATTGCAATCGCCAATAAAGAAAAAGAAATCAAGCTCATTGAAAAAGAAATTGGTTTATTGGAGAATCGCAAATCTGGCATTAATGAGAATATTGATTTATTAGATAAGCAGATAGACCAGATCAATGATTACTATGATAAACTTATTGCTGACACAGAAAAGTATTGGGACAATCTTATCAGCGGTATGCAGGATTACAAATCCCGTTGGGAAGAGCTGGGAGAGATTGAGGAAAATGCAAAGCTGATCTCTACTCTTAAACAGTTAGGGATTGAAGTGGATGATGTCCTCGGTATGTCAGAGGAAGCCTTTTCCAAGTTTAAGGATGAATATGTCGGTATCCTTGCTGATATCTATTCAGGAAATGACTCCATGTTATCTGCACTTTCCGATACAACTGGACGCAGTGTGGATCAGATGGGTTCCTATCTTGACTCGACACAGGGATATATTGACAGCCTTAGTGGCATTGGGGATTCTTTAGACCCACTTGCAGAATCTATTGGTAATGTAGAAGAAAGTATGGGTACATTGTCAACCACGGCATCCGATGCAGATGAAAACCTTTCAAATGCGGCTGGTAGTGTAGATTCCGTAAACTCTTCTCTCAGCGAAACAGCCACAACCACAGATACCGTAGCAACAAATGTTGGAACCGTAGTAGACGGGTTAAACCAGCTTCCAGAGAACGGTAAAGTTTCTGGACTAGCTGGCGAATTTGAAACACTGGCAACTAAAATCGGAGAAGTCGCGAAAGCACTTGGTATTGGTGAAGGAGAAGCAGTCAGCACACTGTTTCAGGCAATGAACTCACTAAATGATGTTACACTAGGCAACGAAGGCGAAGGCATTATTGGTCAGTTTACTTTGCTGAAAAACGCAATCACCGATGTTATAGAAACAATAGGCTCCACAGAAGCACAGACAGTTGGAAGCCTTATGTCTGCAATTGCGCAGCTTAATTCCATTTCACTGGATGAAAGCATTATCGCCCAATTTACAAGCCTTAAAACAGCTATAGATTCCGTTACTGCCGCGATCAGTGGTGGCGGTGGCGAATTATCAGAAGGTTCTAGTTCTGGAGGTACATCTGGCTCTAAAGGCGGTGAACATGGTGGAGCAGGTGGCAAAGGGTCAGCAGGCAAGGGTGAATCTGGTGGTGGAGACAACTCTCTCACTGGTGCAATCAAATCAATGGGTGAAACCGCTAAAGAAGTCATCGGTGAACCTGATGCTGAAGGTGATGGTACTGTAATCGGTGAGTTTGGTTCTATGGAAACCGCTGTCAATGATGTGCGTGATGCGATTGGAACGGAAGGTTCAGCAGGTGGTGAAGGTGGTAAATCTGGCTCTGGTGGCAAAGGTGAAAGCGACGATACTCTTGTCGGCTCCATTGAATATCTTGGCGATAAGACCGATGAGGAAATGGGCGAGTCAGACGGTGACGGGATTCTTGGCAAATTTAATGAATTCAAAGGTGTTATTGAAGAAGCTGCCAACCAAGTGAAGAGTATTTCAGAAGGTCTTGATGAGATTGACGGTAAAGAAGTAGAGTGTAGTATTACTGTCAATGTTAAGATGAACGGCAGTATTCCGGCATTTGCATCCGGCACGGTCTTAGGCAATATGCAGATAGAAAGTGCTACTTATAATGCCAAGTATGGTAAAGCATTTGCAAGCGGTACAATTGGCCTTAAACATGATGAAAAGAACGCTTTACGTTCTGAGTATGGACAGCCTGAATTAACGGTATATCCAAATGGTGCAACGGAACTTACCACAAGCCCTGTCATGAGTGACCTTCCAAAAGGCACAGTTATCTATAATGAAGAAGAAACGAAGAAAATTATGGATAACAAGTCAAATCCAGTAGGTAATGCTCATGCTGATGGTACAGATGATAGTATTTGGACTACTTTAGCAGATGGTACTAAAGTGCGCGATTTACAGCCTGGTGATGAGGGCTATTGGATGATAGAAGCAGGAGAAAAATTCATCCAGATGTGGAAAGACAGTGGGGAAGAATTTATATCCAATGCTGTATTTGAAGGTCAGAAACAACTTGAAAAATGGACAAATGAGATAACGAATAACTCTGCAATTAGCAGTGTTGTGAATAATAATCGGAATGTGCCAGTCACAGTAAACCAGAATGTTACTTTGAATTGTCCTAATCTTACTAATAATTCAGGTGTTGAATACGTGCAGAAACAATTAGGTAATTTGAGTTTAAGAGCAAGACAGGAACCATTACATGATTATTGATAAAATGATTGCCACACTCTGAAATATGGGTGTGGTTTATATGTGGAAGGAAGAATTGCATGGATTTAGGAAAAGAATTATTAAAAACAATACAGATTATGATTAATAGAACGTTAAAGAATTATAAAGCAGACCGCACCTTCAAAACCGTAATCAAAAAAGTTACTCCCAAAGGATATGTCATTCTGGACGAGTCTGGTAGCGAGAGGATTGTTGAGTGTTGTATACCAAATATCGGTTTGCGTGCCGGACAGATAGTTTGGGTAAAGATACCGATGGGCGATGTTAAAGGGATGTATATCTGTAATGTGGCTGAATCACGCAGAGGTAATAATGCTGGTTCAAGCGGTACAGATAATTACAATTTGTTAAAAAATAAACCTAAGATTAACGGAGTTACATTAGAAGGAAATAAAACGCTTGAACAGCTTGGAATTGAATCATCTGAGGATTATACGATAATTCAAGGGATTTTATAAGACATGAAACTGGACATATTGGAATGTGTTTATTTGTTATTAACTCAAACTTCGCACTTGAATAAGTGCCTATGCACCTTGAAAATTCAATCATAACTGGCAATAAAACAGCATGA
>VSNH01000202.1 GCA_009774215.1 Lachnospiraceae bacterium | reverse complement strand
TAGGTTAACAATTTATTTAGATGAAAAATCTAATGAGTAAATAAAATTATAGATAAAGTTAGAAGTGGATTCATGCTTATACAAAAATCATGTAAAGTATGAATCCTTTTTTCATACCCAAAATTCATGTTGAAATAAAATTAAAAATGTTTAGAAATTTTGAAGAAAGGCAGGCAAGCGTATGAAATTCCAATCACACATCCCCAAACCTCCATTACTAAGCAGGCTAAAGCTATTATCAGTAGGCTTGTTTACAGCACTAACCTGTTTACTCATCAATCCGATCACAGCCCACGCCGACTCTGTAGATGATGTAGTAAGAGCAGTCGGAGCCACTTATAACGGTACCAGTGACAATAACCACGGCGGCACCTCACACATTGTCAACGGTGTAGCATACACCCGTACCGGCTACCTCTGTTACCTTCTCACCAAAGACGGTTCCCCCACAGGTGATCCCGCCTACGCTTTCTATAGCCCCGGCTACAATGGCATAGCAGGCTCCCAATGGGTGTGTACCTCTCGTAGAGGTCAATCAGTCAGTGGTTGGAGTGGAGAAGCATTTTGGGGAGTCACTCCGTGGGAAAATAATGGTAGCCCATCAAATGAAGTAAAGATCCGAGATTGGTTCCTAGACGCATCAAGTGGAGTAACTAATGCACAGATTTTTGTAAAGCGTGTTTGGGGAGAGGCGGCGGTTAAGAACTTCGAGTCCGACGAATACATCTTAGTCATCGAAACCATCATGAATTTCCAATACAGCGTCAAGGGAGGTTCAAGTTCGAGTGGTAATGATATAATAGACTCCACACTTAGAAATGCAATCATAAATTCATGTTATTTACAAGCGCGATTAGAAGTAAATAAGATAAAACCCTCAGTATTAAATGGTCTACTTTCATCAAGGGGGATAAGCAAAGAAGCTTATATAAAAGAAGTAGCAAAAGAGGCATCAGAGATACTTTTAGCACAATTGGCAGGAAACTTAGGCTCCAATCGCACCTTCACTTCCGATCCCCTCATAGGCACCGTCCCCAACCTCATCACCTACAAAAATGGCAACACTGTTTTTGATTCCTATACGAACAAGGTAGCCCCACATTCTGAGAAAATAAAAGTAAATGAGGCAGGGTTCACAGCATACACAGGCACAGGCACAGGTGCATTAAGTGATTCCGAAGTCCAATCCTATGGTGTAGCGATGTTGATCATCCATTGTAAGAGTGACGCCATCCACACCTACTGGGAGCCCCATGGTTCCCCTGGCAACCCAGAGCCACGTATCCCCAATAAAACAGGAACATGTAACATCGTAAAGGGCTATTATAAAGAGAATCTCACTACAGGAGTCAAACAATCCCTAGGAGTTTACTACGAACTAGATGTAACAAGTAACATCATAGTAAGTGGCGAACCCACCTTTGAGTTAGTGGAGTGGCGAGTCACAACAGCCACATCCACTGGTGTCAACCCCATAGCATGGAATCCCCCTGGCACCACATCACAACAAGGTAAGGCAGGCGCGACCCTTTCCCTCAAAGACCCCGAAGATTGTGTTTATGTTTTGTTATTTTAATCGTCTGAAACGTATTATTCAAAAATTAAATCATACCCCGTCAGATATCCCATCAAAAAGTTTCGTTAAAATAACCAACGCCTTTTTTGCATAACGCCCTCTTAGCTTTTCCCAACGCATCGACCACAGGTTTACATAACAATAAAATCCATTCAAATTCTTCTGCCATTCTGCCAATGGACGGCAGGATTTTTTTGTGCTACCCTACCCCAAAAGGGAGGGGACAAGAATGGGCGTGGAATACATCGAAGGCGGATTCAAACTAAAATTCGGAAGAAGGCGGACGCAAGTAACGACATATGAGAATATGCCGCTACAAACGACACAGCCTGTCAAAAAGGATAAGCAAAAGGAAATCAAACGAAACATTCCAAGCGACTATTCGAAATTTAACTATTACAATCGAATGAAAAAAAGGAGGCAAGAAATACGAGAAATCTGTTGGAATAATTTCGATTTGCCCGATGTTGTCATGCTAACGCTCACCTTTGACCAGAAAGGCAATGCAGAAAAGAACTTCGCACAGCTTGAAGACGCGCATAGCGAGTTTAAGAAGTTTATTCAACGGGTAAACAGCCATTATGAGAATTTCCAATATCTTTCAACATTTAGCAGACAAAGCAACGGTAATTGGCATTATCACGTAATATGCAATTTTCAGCATAGCATTACCAACGCTGAAATCACGAACCTATGGAAAAATGGTATTACATACATAACCTATGTAAATACGCGCGAAAAGTACAACAGTGCGGTTCAGTATCTCACCCATAATATGGACGAATCGGCAGACGCATTAAAGGGGAAACATGGGTATCTCTGTTCGCGGTCAGTCGAGCGGGATATCAAACTTGTTTCATGGAGAGCAGAGCAATCTGATGAATTTGAGGAAGCGTTTGAAAAAGTGAAACAGGAAAAGCGTACAATTTTGTACGAGACCAGAAAACCGTTAGGAGTCAAAGGAACCCGCGTAAACGAGGAGACAGGGGAGACTTTTGAGGTACATCTTCCAGACAGGGAACTCACTCCGGCACTAGAGGATGCAGGCTACGAGAAATGGGAAAGCATTTACACACACCTGACATCTTGGGCGGATTTTTCAGACAAGTTTGAGCCCATCAAGCCAGCAACACTCCGCCCTAAAAAATTCAAGCGGACTAATCTGGAATAATGGCAAGACAGTATACCGCGACATTCGATTCAATTTAATATATACGTCCCCTCTAAAGCGTTGGTGGACACTGATTACAAAAGACGGCAAAGAGACAGTGTGAAAAAACGGATAACAAAGCCCTCTGGTCAGATAACAGTATGGTAAAGGTGTAAAGTAAAAACCACTGACAGCCAAAACAGCAATTATGTGATAGGAAAGCAAAAAAGATTGATGGAGGGAAAGTGAAATGTTTTACACACCGTTTCTTTATGAGATGAATCAAATAAGGATAGGCATACGCACGAATGTCAGACCATCAGCCA
>VSNH01000201.1 GCA_009774215.1 Lachnospiraceae bacterium | reverse complement strand
GTATCATTGCACCATAGAATAGCGGTCTGCAAGGGTTTTTCAGCCTTGTGTCAGCAACAAAATATATTCCCTTATGGAGTGGATCGGTACGTTGGCCATACGCAAACACTGGATCATCTTTATCCACTCAATATCCGTGTCAGAATATTGTCTATATTTTTGGCTTGTCCTTTCTATTGGGGGCAATAACTGTTCCTTCTCATAGTAACGTAGAGTTGCAGTTGAAAGCCCTGTCATTTCTGCCGCTTCTTTTGCCGAATACATTTCAAATCCGCCTTTCCGTATTTGAGGATAAACTATGAAGCGCACTTCAAAGCAAGAAGAATTATACCATACGGCAAAATTTTTTTGAATTGTGGCGGCTAAATGATCTAAGGATTGTGTTGGACAATGGAGGAAGCAATCTGTAAGGTATCATTTTAACGAGCGGCACCATTATATCCGCCGAAAATTTTTGAGGTTTGTAAAATATTCAAATGTGCCCTCTGTACTATGGAAATCAAAATTTGCCTAATGCCGCAAATTGAATGTAAATGCCTTATTAGGCCAGCCTTCTCTCCAACCGTTCACCCAAACGGCTCAATATTTCATTTGAGATCGTTCCGGCCTGCTCCGCAACGTCACAGGCCGTTATTTCCTGATTACCCGATTTTCCAATGAAAACCGCAATATCACCAGATACAACAGCGGGAATGTCTGTTACATCAAGCAAGGTCTGATCCATACAAATGCGCCCAACAATAGGGGCTATGTGACCGTGAACTAACGCGCCCCCAATCCCGTTCGACAAACTGCGGGGCAGTCCATCCGCATAGCCAATCGAAACAACCGCTATTTTCGTGTCCCGTTCTGCTCTGAATTGATGTCCATATCCTGCTCCCTCGCCCTGGTATAGATTTCTTACCAGGGCGATACGAGCCTTTAAGGAAAGAACGGGCCGCAATTCATCTTCGGCCTTGTTCCATTCCTCTTTCGTACTTAACTGTCCGTAGAGTGCAATTCCGGGCCGTGCATAGTTACCACCAATATCAGGACAATGCAGAAGTCCTCCGCTGGCCAGAAGGTGAACTTTGGGAATTACATACCCCATTTCCCTTAATTGCTCTATCGTCTGATAAAAGGCCCTGCTTTGCTTGAACGCTGATGCCCGATCCACTGGCAGGGTAAAATCATCCGCATAGAGGTGAGTATATGCCCCCGTGATGTGAAGCTGGCCGCAATCGAATATCTGCTGAAGCTCTTTCAAGTGTTCACAGCGTTCTCCCAGCCGGTGCATCCCGGTATCAATTTTGACATGGACATTGATATTTTGATTGCAGGCATCCAGTTCCAGGGCATAGGAACAATCTAAAACTGTCTGCGTCAGATGGTATTGATGCAGAAACGGCGCATACTGTGGGTGAGTGTAGCCGAGTATCAGAATTTCTCCCCGAACTCCGTTTTGCCGTAGTTTTATTCCCTCAAAAATGGTCGCAACGCAGAACGCATCAACGCCCAAGGCGTTTAACTCTTTCGATATGGGAACCGCACCGTGTCCGTAGGCATTTGCCTTGACCGCGGGCATCAGCGCACTGCCAGTCGGCAGTAGGGCTTGTAGCCGCTCCACATTATGCCGTAGAGCGGCCCGATCCAACTCAATCCAAGCGCGGCCTTGATAAAAGTCAGTCATCTGATGGCCCCCTGACAATAATCCTTGATGGCTGGGGTACTACGGTTGCGTAGCTCGGAACATCGGTATTGACTACTGCTCCGGCTCCGATTTTCGCATGATCTCCCACTTTGATATTACCGATGATAATTGCCCCGGCTCCAATGAAACAGTGATCTCCAATCTGCGGGGCCTGTTTCCCGATAGAGCCAATCGTGACATTTTGATAGATGTGGCAGTCCTTTCCGATTTTGGCATAGCGGGAAATATAAATCCCGTGCAGACCATGGGGCAAAATCGGTCTATTCTGAAATGTGGTATTTCTGCCAATATAGCCCCCGTGCTTATGGGCCATTCGGAGAAGGAAAAAACTCAAAACATCCTGGAACGGCAAATAGGAAATTCGGCTGCGCCATGCGAACAGCTTCCAATAAAACCACAGAAAATCTCCTTTGCTCCAGTCGATGATGGCAGCCCGCACTTTGCTGTTTCGTATCTTTCCCTTCCTCATTTGTTCACCACCAATTCATCTATGCTGGATATAACCGGCTCAAAAGACATTCCAACAACAGTCATGCCAGATATTCCTCCAATGTCAGCCCCTTAAAAGCCATGACCTCTGAATGGGGCGTATCAACATAGCGGAAATGCCACGGTT
>VSNH01000200.1 GCA_009774215.1 Lachnospiraceae bacterium | reverse complement strand
GGAAAGCAGCCGCTTCATGGAGGATTTGCAGACTTTAAATCACGAGGTCGGCTTTGACAAGGTACGGGTTCACCGGGAAATGTCACCGGAGGAAATAAAGGATTTTGTGAAACAGCGGTTTGAGTACCAGCTAAAGAGCAGCGGTCTTGACGATATTTCCCTCTATATGGACAGGTTTGATGCCCTCTATGAACAGGGGAAAATGGAACATCTCATGCCCACAGCCAACCAGAAGCATATCGTGGAAGATGTACCGTTTACGGAGTGGGAAAATCCGTACATAGACACCAAAAGCCAGACAATGGGCAGAGAAGAAACAGAGCTTGCCTTCCGTCTGGCAGACCGTTATATCAGTATTCAGGAAGCCACTGAGGGATATGATTACACCATTTATGATATGAACTACCGGGAACTGGACGGGGGCGTATATGACAATCCGGACATAACAATCAGACAGGCACTTGACGAGATTGTGACGGATTTGAAAGAGCCTATGCACAGGAGCAGTCTGGAGGGCAGTATCCGCACTGACGATGAACTGATACCGATTGATTATGACGAACTGACAGAGAAAGCGGAGCAGGAAGCAAAACATGGGATTGAAAACCGTATCCGGAAGGATGCGGAGGAACGTAAGGCGGTGGCAGACTTTAAAGCCAGAACAGAGGAATTATTTCATGGCATCAACGGGCAGACACAGGAGGATATAGAGCTGAGTGTCTACGCATATTTGCAGTCTAAAATTGATGAGTATGAGATAAATATAGAGCTTGTAGATGTAGCAGTATCCGGAAGCCGGTGCAGAGGTTTGGAGGAAGCTGCTTCTGACCTTGATGTGGTGGTGGAGTACCGGGGAAGGGAAAGCGAGGATGATCTGTTCAATGCCTTTAACGAGGACGGTTTTACAATCGGCGGCGTTAAGGTAGACATCAATCCCATTACAGAGGGCAAGACAGGGACGCTTGGGGAGTATCTTCCGGGCGTGGAAGCCTACCTTGAGGAAAAACGTGCCGCCATGCAGGAGAAAGCCGCAGAACAGGCACAGGAGGAAAAACAGACGGTTGTAACCCTTACAGTGGCAGAGTGCGGGGAGTTCCACAATTTCGGAGAGTACCATGAGGATATAGCGGGTGTGGAGGAAGCAATCGCTATTTTCAACCGGATACCACCGGAGAGGATGAATGGTATCCCAAGCATCGGCATCAATATCCATACAGAAGGGACAGAAAGCTATGAGGACACGCAGATGGATATTGTTTCGGGCAGAGTTGCGGATTTGGAGATTCTGGACTATGTGCCGGATATTACAGACAATCCGAAGGTGGTGGAGGTCATTGCGGAGCTGATCGACAAGCTGCCGGATATAGAGGTCAGGGGTTCTCTGGAGAAGTGGCAGGCGGCTTTCCTTGCTGCGGAGATAGACCAGCTTTCCTACAACTACGACACTGTTCAGTACAATCAGACAGTGGAGGACAGGGAAGCGCAGATAGCGAATATCACAGAGGACATCAGGAACGGGAATACCGGGTATCTGAATGATTTCCTCAATGCGCTCATTTCAGACAGTATCCGGGAAGGCATGACGGATATTTTCGGGAAAGGGACGGAGCTTGATGACAGTGAGGGCGTACAGACCGCAAGGAAGGCGAAGGAGCTGTTAGATAAGCTGGCGGAATACAAGCCGCTTGCAAAGATTGAGGAACTGGAAGAATGTAACTATAACATGATTGATAACGTTCTGAATAATGAGAAGCCGAAGGAGGAAAAACAGACAGGCAGAATTTCCATAAAGGAAAAGCTGGCGGAGAAAAAGGCGGTTATCGAGCAGAGGGATAGGGGAGAAAAAGAAGTCACGGAAAAGGGAACGGAGAAAAAATCAGAGAGGGAGATATAGGATATGGATAAATTTACAGTGGAAGAAATCAATTTGATGTGCGTGTTTGAGGGGCAGGACAGGACGGGCATGATTGCCGACATAAAGAACGTGATCCCCCACATACAGGACAGTGTTATGGTGGAGCTTGCCGGACAGGTCTTGGGGAAACTGGAAGCCATGAGCGATGCGGAATTTGCAGAGGTGGCATTGGAAGCGGCGGAGTGATTAACGCAAATCTTTTATAGCATTATT
>VSNH01000020.1:3286-35626 GCA_009774215.1 Lachnospiraceae bacterium | reverse complement strand
CCCGGCACATACGCCTGCAGCGTGTCGGGAAGGGACAGCGCTTCCACCTGTTCCACGTTTTTCTCTTCTCTGAATATAGGGTATCCGTTCTTTTTCATCTGTGGTTCCTCCCTGCTGCCGATGAGGTGCCAATTTGTACAAATATCATATGACAGAAAGATTATTTTTTTCTAGCGGTTGGGTTCGGATTGTCGTTTTGAGGGAACCATTTTCAGGTTTTTATTTACATAACTCAGAAAATCAAGTAAGATGCCCCTGCAACCTATGCGGATTTAATCCCAATGGCTCCTCAAGAAGCATCTTTAATTTGTGATTTATTCAACAAGTATATTTAAAATTTAGCGAAAAATATTTCAGAAAGTGATTGTAAAAACGAAATTTATCACATATACTATCACCATAGAGAATAGGAGGTCTAAATAATGCTGATTAGATTTGCCGTTGAAAACTACAAATCATTTAAAGAGCAACAAGTATTTAGCATGGCAGCAGGAAAACAAACAAGGCATTCCTCTCACTGTTTCACTGTGGACGGGAAACGTTTGTTAAAGAGTAGTTTTTTCTTTGGAGCAAACGCTTCAGGAAAATCAAATTTTGTGCGTGCATTGGATTTTATGCGTCGGGTAACTATAATGGGATCAAGAGCGATGCAATATGATGATTGCTTTTTCCGTATTGACTCAGTGTGCAAAGAAAAGCCTGGTGTTTTCCAAATTGACTTTGTTGCTGAGCAGACTATTTTCTCATATGGTTTTGCGATTAACTACTTGACACATGAGTTTTGTGCTGAATGGCTCTACCGCATAGATTCTTCGGAGAAAGAAACTTGTATTTTTGAGAGAGAACCCGGAAAGCAAATTACAACAGAATTACGGTTGAATAAGAAGTCCAAACTGCGATTCAATATTTACTGCGAAGATTTAAAGGTGGATGAGCTTCTTTTGAATGAGGTTGGAAACAAAAACCTCGATGATGATTCTGACTTACATGATTTTATTGTTGCGTATAAATGGTTCAACAATCTTATCGTTGTGTATCCTGGCTCTCATGCTCGTAATAAAAATGATTTTTTCTTGAACCCAGCACCAAATACTGATTCTATGATTGATATGCTTAGAGCTTTTGATACCGGGATAGAAGAAATCACAAAAGGAAAGCAACCGGCAGAAGAAGCATTTTCCTTCTTGCCTGACGAGGTAAAAAAGGATGTTTTGAATGATTTAGAACAAACCATGAAAAGTAAACTTCAAGATGGAACTCACTGCAAAATTGACATTGGTGATTATCAGTTTGAAATTTCTATCGAGAATGAAGAAATTATTGCTGAGAAAATTATGCTGGATCATGGAAATCCGGCAGAATTATTTGAGCTTTCTGATGAATCAGACGGTACAAAACGTTTGTTTGACTTAATTCCGTTATACGAATTTGGACAAAAAGGAAAAATAATTATTGTTGACGAACTTGATCGAAGTTTTCACTCTAAGCTTACTGAGAAATATATCAGACGCTTTTTTGAGATAACAAAGGAAAAGCCGTGCCAATTTATTTGCACAACCCATGATCTTAATCTATTGGATTTAAAAATCCTTCGCCAAGATGAGATTTGGTTTGTTGAGCGTGAAAAAGATCACAGTTCGAGAATATATTCGTTGAGTGATTACAAACAGAGATTTGATAAAAACATATTAAATGACTACCTGATTGGAAGATATGGTGCCATACCTTGCTTTCAAGACAATGAATGGCAGGTGGATAGTGAATGAGTTTACCTTATCGGCTGGGGAGTAGGTCACTGTTTGTCCGTACTCATGAAGATTCCATAGAACCAAAGCGTGTCGTTTTTCTCTCTACAGAGGGAACAAAAACAGAAGTGCACTATTTTAATTTTATTGAAAAATACAGGGTGCATCTGGGGATTGACGCAATAGTTCATATTGAGATATTGAAGAGATACGATACCAACAGTGATCCAGAAAATGTATTGGAATTGTTGGAGGAATATGTCCAATTCAGAAAAAATAGGATGTTTGAAAAAGAAATTGACTCGCTTAGTTTAAAAAACTATTCAACAGAGTTTATAAGAACTTATTTAGAAAGTCCCTCCAGCCTTTCTCAAAAAGAATGCAATAAATTTCAAGCAATTTTACAGGAAGAGCATATAGACCTTCTGTATCTTGACTTTCTTAGCAAGTATCATGGAGAAGATGATGCATTTGGTATTGTCATAGACAGAGATTGTGGTAGCCATTCCGTTGAACAGATGAAGCGTGTTGTGGAAAAGTGCAAGAAGAAGAATTATTTGTGCTATATTACAAATCCTTGTATCGAATTTTGGCAACTATTACATGTCTCAGATGTTGCATCGGAATATTCAGAATCGTTGGAAGATATTCTTAGGAATAAGCTGGATGAAAAGAAAAATTCTTTTGTCAGCAATTTGCTGTATGAGAAAACTGGACAGCGGAAAGCAATTCAAACAAAAACCTTTGAAAAGTTTTATTTGCCCAATATAGACTTGGCAATAGAACGAGCAAAGGGGTTTGCACCAAGCGATCAATTGTTAGAAAAAATAGGATCAAACTTATGGGAACTGATTGAACTTTTGCGTGGAAAATAGCAGTAATAGTAACAACTGTTTTCGTTTTCTGCGCTATAACCCTGCGGCTGTCTTTTCTTCCAGATCAGATTCGGCACAAACAGCATCATCAGAAATACCAGCCCCACATACGAAAATCCCAAATGTCCAGACATGTCTTTTCTCCTCCCTGTCAGAACGATTTCTCCTAGCTCCTCACGCCATACAAAAAGGCAATGAAAAATGGAAGCAAAGGGGCTCGAACCCTTGACCTCCCGCTAGTCAGGCGAGCGCTCATCCCAGCTGAGCTATGCTTCCATCAAACCTATTTTAGCATAATACTGTTGTTTTGAAAAGGATAATCAGATATACTATTTATCAGGAGTGCCAAAACGAAAAAGAAAGTTCTGCTGCTTGGCTGCAATAGTTTTGTAGGACAATCAATTATTTCGGGTTTGGGTGACAGTTACCAGATCATTCCGGCAGCGGGACATCATGCGCCGAAAAACGGATATCAGCTGCTGGCAGAAGAACCGAATAAATTGCTGGAAATCTTAGCTTATGAAAACCCGGAAATCGTCATTTCTTCCATTCGCGGAGACTACCAGTCACAAATGAATTTTCATAAAGCATTGGCGGATTGGCTGTCCGGGAAACGGATACGTTTACTGTATATATCTACAGCGAATGTATTTGACGGCAACTTATCCAAGCCCTGGCCGGAACATGATCCGCCGGTGCCGGAATCCGATTATGGCAGTTTCAAACGGGATTGCGAGACTATACTGGGAAACATCCTTGAAAATCAACTTTTACTGACAAACAATAAAGCAGAGAACCAGCCACTTTTAAAACGACTTGTTCCCTGCTTTTCCATTCAATCCCTACTTCTTAAACAATCCCCTGTGCCTTCATCGCCTCAGCCACCTTCAGGAAGCCCGCGATATTCGCACCGGCAACGTAATCTCCCTCTTTTCCGTACTTCTTGGAAGCCTCGTCCAGACTGTGGAAGATATTTACCATAATACCCTGCAGCTTGGAGTCTACTTCCTCGAACATCCAGGAAAGTCTCTCGGAGTTCTGGCTCATTTCCAGTGCGGAGGTTGCCACGCCGCCTGCGTTTGATGCCTTGCCGGGGCAGAACAGCACGCCGTTCTTCTGCAGATACTCCGTCGCCTCCATGGTGGTAGGCATGTTCGCACCCTCTGCCACCGCGAAGCAGCCGTTCGCCACAAGCATCTTCGCATCCTCTAAATCCAGCTCGTTCTGGGTCGCGCAAGGAAGGGCGATATCGCACTTCACGCTCCATACGCCGTGCTCACCGTTCTTCTTCTCATGATACTCCGCGTTAGGACGCTTTGCCGCGTACTCTGTCAGACGTGCGCGCTTCACTTCTTTTACTTCCTGCAGGGTCGCTACGTCGATGCCGTCGGGATCATAAATCCAGCCCGTGGAATCGGAGCAGGTCACAGGCTTGCCGCCAAGCTGCTGCGCTTTCTGGATCGCGTAGATCGCCACGTTGCCCGCGCCGGAAACAGCGATCGTTTTGCCCTTGATGTCCTTGCCGTTGCACTTTAACATTTCCTCTGTCAGATAGAGCAGACCGTAGCCAGTCGCCTCGGTTCTTGCAAGGGAACCGCCGTAGGTAAGACCCTTACCTGTCAGCACGCCCTCGTACAGATTGCGGATTCTCTTATACTGTCCGAACATAAAACCGATCTCGCGGCCGCCAACGCCGATATCACCCGCAGGCACGTCGGTGTCCGCGCCGATATGTTTGCAAAGTTCTGTCATAAAGCTCTGGCAGAACGCCATCACCTCTCTGTCGGATTTTCCCTTAGGATCAAAATCGGAACCGCCTTTGCCACCGCCGATGGGGAGACCCGTCAGGGAGTTTTTGAAAATCTGCTCAAAGCCCAGGAATTTGATGATACCCAGGTTTACGGAAGGATGGAAACGTAAGCCTCCCTTGTAAGGGCCGATCGCGCTGTTAAACTGCACGCGGAATCCGTTATTTACCTGCACCTGTCCCTTGTCATCCACCCAGGGAACACGGAACTGCACAATTCTCTCAGGAACCGTCAGACGCTCCAGAAGCGCGTCCTTTCTGTATGCCTCCTCGTCCGCCTCAATCACCACGCGCAGAGACTCCAATACCTCTTTGACTGCCTGATGGAACTCGGGCTGAGCGGGATTCTTCGCTACAACTAACTCATAAACCTCATCAACATATGACATCGCCTTATGTCCTCCTTCTTGCTTGTATACATTACCACGTACCATTATAGTATGCCATATGGAAAACCACAAGAAAATTTAGCGAATTAAAGTGTAAAAATTTCCTCGGTATTTTTTAGTTATATTGTACAATAATACCAAAATACTTGTATACATACAAAGCGCTATCACTCCCTCTTTCGGAAACTGTTCCAACACAAAATTCACAGATATTCCTTCAGCCGCTCTATACTCTTTTCCTCAAAGTCCACCAGCTCCTTCGCCAGTTCCACGGCCGCATCCGTGGCAAGGCCGTTGTGCTTTAAGCTCTTCCACATGCTGGTGATCCCCCTGTTGCTTTCCTGAATCATCATTTCCGCCAGATGCCCCGTACTGACATTAAAGGCTGTGTTCGCGTGTATGCTCCCTTTCAGCATCATTTCCCCGATCTGGCTTGCGCGATACCCCTCCCCGTTCTGCTGTAAAATCTGATCAAGCGCCCGGTTGTGGATATCCGCGTAATGCAGCGATTGTTTGGACAGTGTAATGGAAAATTCATCATTTCCGATTTTGTCCAGAATCGTATCGATCGCCGTCATTCCCATCTGTGTGCTTTTCTGTATTTCCTTCAAAACCATCTCGTCATCATGTTTCATGGATAGGGCTCCTTTCCTTATACCTATACGCAAATAGGCAGACTCGAGATGCTTCGCATCTCTCGTTCGCGTTGCTCGCCGTAAGTCTCACGATGCATTCATTCATGCAAGCATGATGCCTGCCTCGTGAGACTTCCTTCTCTGCTTATTCGCGCAAAATAGAACAGATGAGAGCATGATACCCTCATCTGTCCAGTCTTTCCATTTTATTCTATTTTTAATCAGTGTCACTCCACATAATCCGACTTCACATAAGCTGTCTGTCCGTTGTACTTAATCTTCGTCCAGCCGTCAGCCTGTTTCATAATTACCTCAAAGGTTTCACCCATATAAGCCGTCGCTATCTTCTCGGAGTTCTCACTTGCGCCGCTTCGGATTCTGACGGTTTCCTTCACCCTCACTGTACCGTTTGTGGCTGTTGAGTCATCGGTATTATCCGCCTGCTCCTGCGATTCCTCTTCCTCCCCGTCCTCTGTCTGTTCGTCATTGGACGCTGTCATGGTTTCGGAAGGCTCCAGAAAATCGCTCTTGATATATGCCTCTCCGCCGTCATACTTAATCTTGCTCCAACCGTTGCCTTTTTCTTCCAGAAGCTCAAATTCATCGCCCACAGCTGCCTTGCCAAGCTTATCCGCCGTCTCGCTGTCGGACGTCCTTATATTAACCACATCCGTCGTCTTTACCTTGGTAACGACCTCGACAGGCGCATCCTCTTCGGTTTCCTCGGGCGCCTCTTCCTCTGCCCCCTCTTCCGGCTCCTCGCTCTGCTCGGCACGCGCCAGCGCTTCGCCTACATTCTTCTCAATCTCCGTCTTCAGCTCTAAGAGAAAATCAGCCAGCTTCGGATCATCTACCATCATTTTGTTATACGCTTCCGCCGCTTTGTTATTCAGGTCGATCACATCTTCCTGAAGCTGGATTTCCCGCATGTAATGCAGCTCGTTGTCGCTTTCCTCACCATCCTCGTTAATATAAAGTTCACCGTCCTCATTGGTACACACATAATACACCCGCATACCGGGAACCGGCTTATCATAATCGTAGAACTTTATCTCCCCGTAAACATAGGCGATATACGTGCCTTCCTTCGGTCCCGCTTTGGTATAAATCTCCAGTGGCGGATAGGATTCGATATATTTACTCGTCTCCGCCGCACGCAGGATCTCCGTGGCATCCATATAATAGACCAGCTTCTCCATGGTGGCTGTGTCGCCCTCCACCATCGCCTTATAGTATACGTCAAACAGCTCGTTGACCCCCGGAACGGCATCCTTCTCTAAAGGCACCTCCGGCACTTCAAGCATCGCTTCGTCTTCGCCCGTGTTTTCTTCCGGCGCAACCACTGTTTCCTCCTGCTCCACCTTTCGCTTGTTCGCCTGCATCGCTATCACGATTGTCAATGCAACGCAGATCACTAAAATGACAGGAAGAACAATTTTGGAGTATCGTACCAGCCAGTTTTTGAACGCGTCAAGCTTTGCCTTCAGACTCTCCCATATTGTATTATTTGTCATATTCGCAAAACTCCTTCAATCCTACGAACTGTTCAGGAATTACTCATGACAATTACTTGTCACAAATAATTCCCTAACCGTTCCTTAAAATTTCCGGGACAATATCATCACATCGTCCCGGAAACCAATAACCCTATGCACCCGACAGGACTCGAACCTGCATCAAAGGCGTCGGAGGCCTACGTTTTATCCATTAGACTACGGGTGCCCGCCTTGATGTAACGCATTTGATACGATCCGTAAAATTGTTACAAATTTGTTACATCTTTTGTATCATACCTCATGCGGGCACACTTGTCAAGTAATCGCGTAGAAGAAATCCTTTAAGAAATAATTTCCTCTATTTCCTCGTTCTTCCGACAATAGCGGTAAAGCCTGTAGGAGAGCACTTCCTCCGGCTCCACCTGCGTCCGGTTTACCTCCTCCACCATCTGCCTGTAAAAGTCATAATCCTTCACATGGTCATCAGGAATCAGCAGCACTTCATGGATAGAACTCGGCAGAATCAGAAGATCACAGCCGAACCGCTCCGCCAGCCGTCCGAGCTTTTCGGAATACAGCATGGCCGAAGCGCCGAAGCGTTTTTCCTGATTTGTCAGCACATACATCGGCATTGCGTCGTCTTCGCGCACGTTGACGCCCGTCATCTCCGCAATCAGTTCCCGCATGGAAACCAAAAGCTCCGGCATCCCCCGCTTCATATTGCGTCCGGCCGTCCGATAGAGTGATTCCGCGTTCTGTTTCCACATCAGCATATGCGGCCTTTTAATCGTAATAGACCCGCCTTCCACCATATCCTCCTCCAGCGCATAATAAAATACAATCGCAAGATCATGCCATCTCAAATGGGGCGCATCCCTCAAAAACTTTTTGTTCTTTTCAAAGCTGACCAGCTTGTAGAAGATCCTGTCCTTCACCCTGCTGTAATCACGAAAAAAATCCATGTCAAGATCAAGCGCCATGGACTGTTCCTCGTGGCAGTTGATAATCCTCTGCACAAGCACGCCAAGCCGTTCGCCTTCCCGATACTCCTGATAAAGACTCTCCAGATAAATGGTCGGGAAAATGCTGTCCTCCTGTCTCGTTATGGCAATCCCCGTCTGCTCCACGTCGTTGTTTTTGGTCACATGGAGCACCCTGATCTCATAGCTGTCCCCCATTCTCTCCTGCAATAAATCCACGATATTATCTACAAATTTTTGAAATCCCATATTTCCCTCTTTCCCATTCTCTCCGGGCATATTTGGATTTCGCGCAATAAAGAAAGACAATACAGACCTAAGTCTATATTGTCTTATGGGCTTTGACGTAATGTCGTGCTTTTATACTCTGGACAAATACTCGCCTGATCTGGTGTCAATCTTGATCTTCTCGCCGTTCTCCACAAACAGCGGAACCATAACCTTCGCGCCGGTCTCCACGATCGCGGGCTTCGTCGCGCCTGTGGCGGTATCGCCCTTAAATCCCGGCTCGGTATCAGTGATCTCCAGCTCTACAAACAGCGGCGGCTCTATCGCGAACACATTGCCGTTGTAAGAACAGATCTTAACCATCTCGTTCTCTTTCACGAATTTCAGAGCGTCTCCTACCGCCTCCGCGTTCAACGCAATCTGGTCGTAGGTCTCCGTGTCCATGAAATTGAACAGGTCGCCGTCAGAATATAAATACTGCATGTCCTTTCTGTCAATACGTGCCTGAGGGAATTTCTCAGTGGGACGGAAGCTCTTTTCCACCACACCGCCGTTGATGATATTTTTCAGCTTCGTTCTGACAAAAGCTGCGCCTTTGCCCGGTTTTACATGCTGAAACTCAATTATCTGATAAACATTACCCTCCATCTCGACGGTAATGCCGTTTCTGAAATCACCCGCTGATACCATATGACTATCTCCTCCTAAGCTTTCACAAATATAATTCTTTTCTAGTTTATACTAAAAAAGTCTATTTTTCAACCTCTTTATTCAAAAAATCCAAGATAAAGTCAATTGCCTGCAGATAGCCGTCCAGTCCCTGACCGTAAATCTGTTTATCGCAGACAGGCGCTGTCACCGATACTTTGCGGAACTCCTCCCTCTGTGTGATGTCGGAAATATGAATTTCCACCTTCGGTACAGTGATGCTCGCCAACGCGTCGCGGATGGCGTAGCTGTAATGGGTAAACGCCCCCGGATTGATTACGATCCCCTCAGTGCCGTCGAAGTAGGCGTCCTGAATCCTGTCAATGATCGCCCCCTCATGGTTGCTCTGAAACACCTCTATGGCGCTGCTTGTCTCCTCGCCCTTCTTTGCAATCATCTGAAGCAGATAATCGTAGTCCTGTGTGCCGTACACACTCTTTTCCCGAATCCCAAGAAAATTCAAATTCGGCCCGTTAATCACCAACAATTTCATCCTTCTCACCCTTACGCCGAAGCGCCCTCTCCTGTTCCGCTGTTCTATTTTACTTTACATTTCTCTCTATCTCGTCCAGAATCTCCGTAAAACTCCTGTCGTCCACGGTGATCACCACATCCGCCGCCGCCCGGTAATAGGGATCTCTCTCTTTGATAAGCGAATTTATCCTTGTCAGGGGATCGTCCACCTGCAAAAGCGGCCTCGTGGTATCGTCCTTCACCCTCTCATAAATTGTCCGGCCCTCAGCGCACAGATAAAAAACCTGTCCCAGCTCATGCAGCAGCGCCCTGTTCTCCTCCCGCACAGGCAGGCCGCCTCCCACCGATATAATTTGGTTATTTACGCCGTCCTTCAGTTTTCGTAAGATTGCCGTCTCCCTATCCCGGAAATACGCTTCCCCGTCTGTCGCAAAAATATCCGATATGGTTCTGCGCTCCTCCTTCTCAATTTCCTTATCCGTATCTATGATCGTCCGCCGCAGGCGGTAGGACAGCCGCAGGCCTACTGTAGACTTGCCGCAGCCCATAAACCCGATCAGTATAATATTTTCCATGCTTTCCTCCGTACGCTTCGATCTGTCCGGAACAACTACAGATGTTTCCTCAGTTTCTCATAAACCACATCCGCATCCTTCTCGGACACCTTTACCCCATTCCACAGCTCATAGGCGATGATCCCCTGATAGAGAAGCATTTTCAGCCCATTATATGCTTGTCCGCCGTTCGCCCTCACCAGTTTCATAAAACGGGTCTCCCACGGACTGTAAATCAAATCGAAACCTGTGTGTACCTTTTCGTAAAACTTTGCCTCGTCAATCACAACATCATCCACATGCGGCGCCAGTCCCACCGAAGTGCCCTGTATCGCCAGAAACTTCCGATCCGGCAGCCTGTCGAAGTCCGAAAGAGCCATCGGTAAAATTACCTGCCGCTCCACCGAGCGGTTTACCTCCTCTGCAACCTTCTGCGCCTTTTCCACCGTGCGGTTCAAAAGGTAAACCCTCTTTGCCCCCTTCACGGCACACAGATAGGCCACCGCCCTGGCAGCGCCGCCCGCGCCCAGCAGAATAATCTCCTCGTCCGCAATCCGGATGCCCTCCGTCGTCATAGCGCGGTAAAGTCCTTCCATATCCGTATTATAGCCCTTAAACCCGCCCGGCGCCGCCACAAGCGTGTTGACCGCGCCGATTGCCGCCGCCAGAGAATCCACTTCACACAGACAGGGAATCACCTCACCTTTATAGGGAACCGTCACGTTGAGCCCCAAAAGCTGCAGCGCCGACGCCCCTGCCACCGCCTCCGTAACCCGCCCGGCCTCCACGGGAAACGGCACATACACCAGATTATGTCCGAACCGCTGCGCCAGCGTATTATGTATCACCGGTGAAAGGGTATGTTCCACCGGATTGCCGATCAATCCGCAAATTCTTGTCCTGCCGTCTATTTCCATCTCTCATTTCCTCCATATGTATCTCGTCCACCATCTTTTTCCACGGTATATACTCTGCACGTTTTCACGCCACTCCCAGTTCCCCAACACGGCGCATAGGCTTATCCACGCCCCCGTTTCTGCCTGCTCAGCGAACGCCTGTAAAAAAACAGCACGATCCACTCCAGCCGCCTCTTCAATACAATCTGAATTTCTTCCTTCGGACAGATCGGTTTGACCAGATAAGTTAATATTCCGGCCCGCTTTGCACCCCACACATCCGTAAAGAGCTGATCTCCCACGAAAAGCGTGGTGGCCGGCTCTGTCTGCATCAGCTCCATAGCCCGCAGGTAACCCTTCTTCCCCGGCTTACCTGCTTTAAATATATAATGCGTATGTATCTGATCGTTAAACATTTTTACACGGGGTTCCTTGTTGTTGGACAATAGCGCGCTCTCAAAACCAATGTTTCTCAATCTTTCGAAAAGCGCAATACTGCGCTCGTCAGCAGGCGCATCGTGAGGCACAAGCGTATTGTCGATATCAAAAATGACGCCCCGGAATCCCTCCCGGTATAACGCTTCAAAATCAATCTCATATGTGGAATCCAGATATACATCCGGGTAAAAGCATGTAAGCCCCGCCATCGCTCTACTCCTTCTCATTTCAGTCGCAGCACAGCTCGAAAAGCCTTCGGCTTTCCTCGCTCACGGGCATTCGCCCTATCAAAGATGACACAGACAAATCCGCCTGCAAGCAGTCGATTCGTCTCTGCCATCTTTGGCACTCCTCATTGCTTTCGTGAAAAACACCCTACGATAACGCAAGGTGTTTTTATCCGCCGTCTATTTGTCCAGCACGTTTTTTAATTCTTCCATAAAGGTGTTGATATCCTTAAACTCCCTGTAAACAGAAGCGAATCTGACATAGGCAACGGCCTCTAAATCTTTGAGCTTATTCATAACGAGCTCGCCGATCACCTGACTGGGAATTTCCTTTTCTTCCCGGTTAAAGATATCCGTTTCCACCTCGTCCACCAGCTGGTTGATCTGGTTGGCGCTGATCGGCCTCTTGTGACAGGCTCGCAACACACCCGCCTCAATTTTCGCTCTGTCGTAAGTCTCCCTGTTGTTATCCTTCTTTATGACAATGAGCGGTATCGTCTCCACCTTCTCATAAGTGGTAAACCGCTTGTCACACTCGTCACAGACGCGCCGTCTGCGGATAGAGCTGTTGTCCTCCGCCGGCCTGCTGTCGATGACTCTCGTATTCTCATGACCACAAAATGGGCATTTCATCCCGGATATCCTCCTTATCCACCTGTACTTGAGAGCAGATCAAACGATGCACTCAATATGACTATTATAGGATAAACTGCTCATTATGTCAACTATCTTATGGAAACCATTTACAGGCAAATATCAACCACAATAATATCCGGCCCGATCTTCTTGATATCTTTATAGCAGATCACATAATCCGGCTCACTTCCGAAAAAACTGCACCATTTACTGTCTCCCGGAATAATCAGCTTGAAAATCTGTCCCGTGCACTCGTCGAACTCGAAATCACTCACTTTTCCGAGCCGCTCACAGTTTTTCAGGTTGATGACTTCCTTTTTCTTTAATTCCGAAAATAACATAGGAACCTCCCCCGGGCTTTTTATTATCATATGTCCCGGCCCGGAAAAGGTTCCTGTTTTACTGTTCTAATCTTAAGAAAGATCACTGCTCCTCTACATAGTCGGCGCTGATATAGCCACATTCATAATCATACCCGTCGGGAAGAATGATCTTATACCAATTGCCGCCTTCCACGACCTCCGTGTACTCGTAGATGTCACCCTGCTTCGCCGTCGTGATTACAGTGGTGCCGTCCGTACTCGGGTTATCCCTGATCCTTACATCATGTGTAGCAACAATGGAACCGGCGGCGGAAACTACAATTTCTGTCTCCTCTTCCGAATCCGCGGGCGGTTCTTCCAGTCTCTGACCGTCCTCCTGCTCTGCCCCGTCGGAAACGTCCTCTCCCTCTTCCTGCCCGTCCTCTTCCTGCTCCTCGGCCGCCTTATCATAATCCTTAGGCACATACCGCTGATACAGCTTGAAGCCTAATACCGCAACAATCACCAGAAGAATACAGCCGACGGCAACCGTCATGATAGACAGAATATCCACGCTCTCCTCGTCGTCATCATCGTCATCGTCCCAATCTTCTTCCTCCCAGTCTCTTCTCCTTCTGGGTCTCTCATCCTGAACCGGGCGTTTTTTCGGCGGCGGAGCCGGATTCGTTCTCTTTCTCGGCGCATCCGGGTTAGGCCTTCTCTTGGGCATCTCCTCCGAATCGGCTCTTCTCCTGGGCGCTTCCTCTGCATCAACTCTCCGTCTCGGTGCCTCTTCGGAATCCGCTCTTCTCCTCGGCGCTTCCTCCGAATTTGTTTTCCTCCTCGGTATCTCCTCGGCGTCTGCCCGCCTGGCCGGGCGTGTCTCCCCTACTTCCGCACCACAGCTGGGACAGAAGCGGGTGCCCTCCCGAAGCGTCTCCCCACATTCCGGGCACTTCTTTTTTCTTATGACCTTCGCGCCGCACTCGGGACAGAACTGATCGTCCTCCATGAGAGACGCGCCACATTTTTTGCAAACCATAACTATCACTCCTCGTTTATCTTATGTCTTAAAATTTGTCCATAGACTATGGTATCAAAAAACTCCTTATTTGTAAAATCTTATCCGCCGTTTTTTCTTAAGATTTTGTGAATAATTTCCTTTGAATCGCACATGCTTGTTACATACCCCAAAGAAAGAAATAAAAAAACCTCACGAAAGGGTGGTAGCGTCATGATACAGGGAAAAGTAGAAATCTGCGGCGTCAACACTGCCAAACTGCCGCTTTTAAAAAACGCGGAAAAAGAGGAATTGTTTAAAAAAATCGAAGAAGGCGATCAGGATGCCCGTATGGCATATATCAACGGCAATCTCCGTCTTGTCTTAAGCGTCATTAAACGTTTTCATTCCAGCAGCGAAAATGTGGACGATCTATTTCAGATCGGCTGCGTCGGACTGATTAAAGCAATCGACAACTTCGACAGCTCCCTCAATGTAAAGTTCAGCACCTATGCCGTGCCTATGATCGTCGGGGAGATCAGGCGTTATCTCCGCGACGCCAACTCCATACGCGTGTCCCGCTCCTTAAAGGACACCGCTTACAAGGCAATTTACGCCAAGGAACACCTGACCCGCACCAACTCCCGCGAACCCACCGTCACGGAAATCGCCACAGAGATCGGCGTCCCGAAGGAGGATATCGTCTACGCGTTAGATGCCATCCAGAGTCCCCTGAGCCTCTACGAACCCGTCTACACCGACGGCGGCGACACCCTCTATGTGATGGACCAGATCAGCGACAAAAAAAACGGCGAGGAAATGTGGGTGGAGCACATCTCCTTAACGGAAGCCATGAAAAAGCTGACCAAACGGGAACACGAAATTATCTCCCTGCGTTTCTTTGAGGGAAAGACGCAAATGGAAGTGGCGGAAAAAATCGGCATCTCACAGGCGCAGGTATCAAGGCTGGAAAAGAACGCGCTTAAGACCATGCGGCTGTATCTGACGGCGTGACTCTCCGGGGAGGGGCCTCTTGCCCCTTCCCACTCAAATACCGCTCAAAATCCGCTTTCATCTGTAAAAAATTCTTCCGCTGGTCGGTTATATATCCCGTATGTTTTCCGGCGTAAGCCGCCATCCATTCATCCAGATCCTTATCTTCTTTATAAGAATAAACCATCATCGCCAGAAGGGACGGTCTGTTCCCGGCGCTGCGAAGCCTGGAACCGATTTTCACCGTATCGTCCAGCAACACATCCAATGACTCATTGTACAAATCCATATCCGCGCCGATATCTTCCCTGCCCATCTCCAGATTTTCCGCAAGAAACGACAAAATGCCATCACTTTGTTCTCCGTCCTTTTCAATATGTAAAAACTCTGCAAGCAGCGTTTCCAACATAGCGAGTTTGTCGGTAATTACCTGCCTGTCCTTGGTGCTCAGTTCCCTGTCGATTTCGTCAAAAAGCAGCCCTTTGTCATTCTTTCTCACACCCCTGAGGTTCGTCTGAAATGCCCTTAAAAATTCTGCAAATCTGCTATCCTCCACCTGATAGCGCGAAAATTTATCGAAAAGCGTAAGGAAAATAAAAGAATCCTTTTTATTAAAAATTTCCTTCATATCATCCGTCGCAATATGCTCCAATCGGCACAGGTGGTTCGCAAGCCGATTAAATTCTTCCTCCGCCGCATGTTCATTCAGGTATTTGCAGGCAGCCTTAGGCTGTGTCTTCCAATGATCGAAGTGATTCGCGCACATGATCGTTTCCACCACCACCCGCTCCACCGCTCCCTTTGTTCTCTCCTTTTCCGTATAACTGCTGCAATCCACAAAAAACCGACTGTCTACCAGCTTCCGGATAAGGCTTGCAAATTTGTCAATATAAGTGAACGCTCTCTGATCCGGATTCATGGCAACATGATTGTTATAGCGCTTAATATACTTGGAAATCCGGGAACTGTCACAGCATTCGTGGATCACGGTTTCAATCTGATACTCGTCAAATTTCTCCTGTAATTCCACCGGAAGCTTTTCAAAAGTCTTGTTTCTGATGTCAAATACGGCATCCTCATATAAGATATTTCCGGCCTCATCCACGCACTTTTTCTTATAGGGAATCAGGGCGTTTTCTACAACGGAGGTGATTTTATAATTCATCTCCCTGAATTTCCGCAAAGCAGCCGTGCGGCAGCCGCCGTCTACAATATGCAGCTTCGAGTCCTCCTCCTCACCAAGAATAATGGGCGGAATATAATCGTCCGTCAGCACGGTGACCACCAGCTCGTTGATCTGTTCTTTATTCCACACAAAATTTCTCTGCACATCCGCGTTGTTGTCAATATCGCCTTTTTTATTCTTTTTCAGATACATCTCCAATGTATATGTCTGTTTCCTTGGTCTAGCCATCTGAAATCCCCCTTTATCCTTTCACATACTTCTTAAAGTAACGCTGAAATATTCCTGTAAGAATGAATCGCCGCCCTGCAGTCCGCATACTGCTTTTTGCTGATTCCCAGCTTCTCCCTGATCTCATCGGAAGAATAACCGTCCGCACACATGCGCAAAACATCCCTCTGCACGTTAGACAGTCTGCTCAGATACGTCCTTGTTCTTCTGCTGAACTTCTCTTCCCCCTTTTCGAACACCTCCCTCTCAATCAAAAAGTCTCCCGCAATGATATCTCCCAGCGTGATATTCTCATCCTCGTCAATACAGGTGTCAATCGAGACCGCAAGCCTGTCCGCCCGGCGCTTCTCTCGGTTCATTCTCGTCAGTTCCGTCTTGATCCTGTTAAAAAGACAGGAATATAAAAATGCGTCAAAGCTCCTCGCGCTGTCATACCGCTCTATGACGTCCGCAAACACCTCGTTCGCAAGCGAATAGAACTCATCCAGATCCCACTCCGATAATTTCCCGAATTTCAACAGTATCCGCTCCACCATCCTGCGGAGTTTTCCGGCATTGTTTTCATAATAGGCTTCCATCATCTCTTCCATCTGCTTTCCCTCTCTGCTTCTATATTCTTCCGAATCCTGTGTATCTTCTGTCACGTCGTTTGTAGTTTGTACTGATAAGTATAGAACGCACGTTCTATCTTGTCAATACATTTTAGAACAAACGTTCGTTATTTAATTTTGAGATAAAAAACAGAAAAATCAAAATGCAAATGGAGAAATACATAGCGTGAGAAGAACTTCTAATCACTCGCAGCAAAGGCTGCTTCGCGAAGAAGTTCTAGGAGTTGCTTTGCAACTCCGTCTCACGCAGGAGAATGCCTGAAAAGCGGCATTCTCCGCACAGATTTGAGATTCCGCTGAAGCGGAATCATGTTGCTTAGAGTGAGAAGAACTTCTAATCACTCGCAGCAATGGCTGCTTCGCGAAGAAGTTCTAGGAGTTGCTTTGCAACTCCGTCTCACGCAGGAGAATGCCTGAAAAGCGGCATTCTCCGCACAGATTTGAGTCACAGCCAAGCTGTGACATGACTGTTAGTGTGAGACAAGCGAAAAAAGAAAGGAGACCAAAACCATGCAAAAGTCATATGACGGACACCGTATTATGCAGACAGACCACACAACCTTCGGAGGTGTCATTTATCCGTCCGATTTCAACACAGAGTCCGGAGGGAAACCGCGCGCAGGCGGTTCCCTGACCGCAAGCCGTATCGCGCGGGATTTTCGATTCGACGCGGAATGCAGAAAAAACGGGCTGAAACTGAGACAGGCAGACTGAAACCCACACCACACGAAAAGGAGGAACAGAAGCAATGCTTGACAGACAATATCATTTATATTCGGTTGACACAGGAAGCTTCTACAGCAGCCGTGAGAAATATCTGCACGAGATGAACTGCAGATATCGAAGAGAACGCAACTACATACAGAATAAACTGCCGGAAATCGAGAAAAAGCTGAAACAATGCGGCTATACAGAGGAGACCCTGCATCTTCTGCGAAAAGGAATGTCCCCAAACGCGCCTTCAGCAAAATCCTGTACCGACACCGTAAACGCTTACCTGCGCTGGATCAGACTCATTCAGCATAAGAGAGAAAAAGCAAAGACATCCAAGGAAAAGCTGCTTGCTCTTCTTTTCAATAAAGTCAGGCAGAATGAGCTGACTGACGGTAAAGACCATATCCGCGCTCTCAGGACGGACGCTCTGCATGAGGCGAATGTGATTTCCGCTTTTGATTCCGCACTGAGCCGGGCAATCGGTATCGGACAGGATGAATTGACAGAGTCCCTCATGATTGTTCAGGTTTACTATTTTGACGTGTTCAAGGATCTGTTCTTCTACGGCTTTGTTCACAACGGAGAAAAATATATTTATTTCACCTCCTCGGCCGGACAGATTCGCAGCAAAAAAGCGGTATTCATAAAAGAAACCGTGTGGAATCGAATCGGGAAAACCATTATGTGCGGCCTTACCATAGAAAAAATCAATGCCAGGGGCGGCAACAATGTAAACAAACATCTGGCTTACATGGCGCTTGCCAACTCCGCCACAGACGAGTGGAAGGACTTTGACATCGAAAAATCCATTGTCATAGAAGACTTTGAGACAGACGTGTGCGGCACCTTCGATTTCGTGGACGAAACGGATTATTCCGTCACAAGAAAAACGGATGCCATTCCCGTCCCCCACACCGATGGCGCAGGTATGATTCTGCCTTCCGTCTCTTCCAAAAACTTTATGTTCCGCGCCCCTTGGATCAAAGGACTGCTCGGCGTGTTCGATTTCCGCAAATTCGTGGAGGCAAACGGCTGCTCCCCCGTGATCCGTGATATTTACGGGCAGATCCATGACATTATAAAAGAGGACATCCGGATTATCCTCACAAGAAGCCAGTTTAAAATGGCCGCCTACTACGATTCATGGGAGGACTACAAGTCCTTCTTTAAGAAATATCATTGCAGCGCCGGAAAATGCAATGTGGAGGAAGATCGGATCAAAAGAGCCAAAATCAATTATCAGATGCTGCAGACACTTACCGACATTACAGATGAAGAAATCGACCTGCTGACGCAGAAATCG
Organism: Lachnospiraceae bacterium; assembly: GCA_009774215.1. Lineage (GTDB taxonomy): Bacteria > Bacillota > Clostridia > Lachnospirales > Lachnospiraceae > UBA3282. The sequence goes on along the minus strand of VSNH01000020.1, from coordinate 17,201 downwards.
GCAGACCGTATCCGCAATATCTGTACCTCTAAGGAAACCATGCTTGATGTTTTAGGCATCTCACCCTATAACACATCCATGACGCCTTTTCAGCAGGCCGTCAAGCTGTACACACCCCTGCTTGGCGACGCTTACACCAAAGATATCCTTAGGGACGTAAAAAACAGCCTGCTCAAAAAATATCGGAGCGGAAAGCTCGAAGTAAACGGCAGATATACTTTCCTGCTCCCGGATTTCTACGCCGCCTGCGAGTTCTGGTTTGGCAAATCAGACAATCCCCAAGGCCTTCTGGCGGACGGCGAAGTATTCTGCCACCTGTTCCGGCGCTATGACAAACTGGATTGTCTTCGGAGTCCGCACCTATACAGGGAACATGCCGTGCGCCGTAATGTGGCGGCTGAGGCGGATTCTGACCGCGCAAAGAATCTCCGGGAATGGTTCCCAACGGACGGCCTCTATGCCAGTACTCATGACCTGATCAGCAAGCTTCTGATGTACGACGTGGACGGGGACAAGTCCCTTGTGGCTGCCGACCCGGCGCTCATTGAAATTGCGGCGCGCAATATGAAGGACACCGTCCCTCTCTACTATAATATGCGCAAGGCAAAACCTGTCCCGCTGAATAAGCAGAACATATACGCCGGGCTGCATGCCGCTTTCACCGGCGGCAATATCGGAATCTACAGCAACGCCATCTCAAAAATCTGGAACAGTGACGTGTTTGTGTCAGGTTCGGAAATGGAAAAACAGGACGCAGTCACCTGTGTGAAACAGCTCTGCTGCCAGAACAATTTTGTCATTGACTATGCCAAAACCTTATATAAGCCCGAATTTCCAAAGGCAGTCAGCGAGCGTATCGCCAAATATACCGGTGATAAGCTTCCCGCTTTCTTTGCTTTCGCAAAGGACAAGGAGCCGGCGCAAATTCGGGAACGAAACGGCAGCTTTGTAAACAGAGTGTACGACAAAATCCCGGACAGGGCAATCAACACACGCGGTCTCCGTCTGGGCACGCTCGACTACCGAAAAATGATGGCGGATCCGGAAATCCGTTGCAGCGACGAGGCGGTCGCCCTGTATAACACCTTAAATAAACAGTACCGCTATATGATCCACATGAAGGATCCACATGCCGACAATATGCAGTATATCGCAGCCAAAATCCGCGAATCCTTCTCAGCCCTCGGCTATTCCGATGAAACTGCCGCCGACATGCTGACAGAATATCTGTACGGCAGAGGAAAAAGATACAAACAGCTTTTATGGTTCTGTTATGGAGACCGGATCGTCGCAAACTTAAGAAAAAACCTAGAAACGCCTAACACCAAATTTATTCCCTGCACCGACTGCGGAGAATGGATGGAAATTCTCGCCAAAGACAACCGCACCAGACGCTGCCCCGCCTGTCAGAAACTGTATGTGCGGATGTATGACAGAAAGCGAAAACAAAAACATTCCGTTTAACAAACCGGATCAAAACAGGCCACTTCCATTGGCCGAAAAGAAACCGTCAAAAAATCAAAAAGCCATCCGCGATGGACTTTCCCCTGTGCGTATAAGGGAAACAGCATATTGCGCAATGGCTGCGAACAGGAGGAAACCGTCTTGATTATCACGCAGGAAAACCTCATAAACCAAATAGCCGACAGAGAAGAAATCAGCCCTGCAACCGTCCGCAGAGTTTTCAAATCGGCGGAAGATATCATTTTTAGCTGCCTCTCTTCCACCACCTCCTCTGAAAATACGGTCGTAAAAGTACTGGATGGATTGAGCCTGGAATGCACCCTCCTCCCCGAACGGGAAATCCATACCTACGATACCATCGTCTGCAAAGAAAGACTTTGGACCAAACCAAAAATCACCCGGTACTACAACAGAAAGCTGAACGGCTATTTTAAATGAAAGCAGGTGATCTCTTGAAGCTTACTTATTTTGAATTATTATCTCCCGACCCGGTGCAGATTCCGTCGGTAGGCGGCATCAAATCTCCCACTCTGCGGGAAATATCTTCCCTCGGGCCGCGCACCTACCGGCATTATCTGGCAGTCCTTTCTCTGGATCTGCCCTCCTATCTGTCCATGACCGGCACAGCCGAGCTCTATGCCCTTTTATCCGATGAGGAAAAGGCAGACACAAACCTGTTCGACCTGCTCCTGTCCGGTGAACCATCCCGCACTCTGATACAGAACATGCTGGATTTCTTTCTGGCGGGGACGATTACCTACTCCGAATCCCGGCATGTATTTGTTGTCAGCACAGAAGACGGGCAGACAGGAATGATCACGAGGGAAAACTACCCTGTCGTGTGCGACCTGATCGGCCAGCGAAATTACCTGAAACCAAGACGTGACGAGGATTTATCAAAAGTAAAAAGCAAAAAGGCGCTGGAGATTATGAAAAAGCTTCAAAAGGGAAGAGCCGAAAAGAACAAGCTGACAAAAGCGGATAAAAATATGGAGCTGGGAAATATCATTTCCGCCGTCGCAAACAGAAGCCAGTCCCTGCATATCCTCAACATCTGGGATCTGACCGTATACCAGCTCTGGGACTGCTTTGTAAGACTTTCCGGCAATAACCTGTACAACATTCAGTCCATGAGCGTTGCGGCGTGGGGCGACAAGAATCACGCCTTCGACGCTTCTGCATGGTTCAAAAAAATAGAAACTGAAAATTTATAACATCTAAAGGAGGAACACATCATGACAAACCCTAACATGGCAAACAGAGAGGTCTGCGATCTGCTTTTCGTGGACTACGCTACCAAAAAGCCCTTTCTCAATCTGGATTTCGCCAACGTCAGCACCACGGAGTTGACCGGCGAATCCGTCTTCGCTCACGGCGGAAAAGGCCATCCCAAGCGCGTCCAGTTCTCGGGCGAGAGGGGCGGCACCATCACCATCGAGACACAGATTCAGACCGTTAAGCTCTGGCAGTTGATTACCGGCGGCGAAATTTCCAAGTCTGCAAAGTTTGTGACCAGAATGGAGACGTCTGTGGATGACGCCGGAACCGTCATCACTCTGCCCGACGCACCTGTGGCAGACAGTGTTGTTGTTTACAGGGCAGATGACGACTGTGGCACAGAGCTGGCATACTCTGCAGCCGATAAGGTCATCACGCTCACTTCGGCACTGGCAGGCGGCGATGCCGTCATCGTTTACTACATGAAAGAAGTAAACGAGGGCGTACAGAGAATTAACATCAAGTCCACCAGCTTCCCGAAGAACTTCATTGTCTACGGCGACACGGTTATGAAGACCGAGGACGACGAGGCGTTGCCCCTTAAGCTGACAGCTTACAAGTGCGCTCCCCAGTCTAATATGTCTCTCAGCTTCAGCAACAACGGCGATCCCGGAAGCCTGACGATCACCGCTGACCTGATGGCGGATCAGGACAACAACATTCTCGACCTCACCCTCATTGAAGAGTAATCCCGTCCGGCTGTCCTTCCAAATGGAAGCGGCGGCCGGATAATGCTATCGCTTTTCGATAAGGCCACCTTTTAGGGATAACACGAATTACAACACAGTTTGTATGTGTTATCCCTTTTTTTTACGAAAACTGCAAAGCAAAAAATACAGCGCCTGAAAATGCGCTGTGTTTAGGCGCAAGAATGAAAAACCACACTGATGTACTGATTTTTCCATCCGGAGTTTGTACAGAAGCGATACAAACTCCTTGATCTCAGAGCAGAATTTGAAATTCTGCCCGCGCGCCTCAGCAAAGAACGCTTCGAAATGGAGGTAAATATGGAATTTACAGAACTAATGCAGTATATCCTGTACACCGTACTGACTGTTATTTTACCCGTAGCCGCCAAATATGCCGTCAATCTGATCCAGGCAAAAATCAGGGAAAGCTCTTTTATTGAGGAGACCGCAAAGACGGAAGCACAGAGTATCCTCATAAAAGATGCCCTGTCTGACGTCATGGACGCCGTACTTTATGTCAACCAAACCTTTGTAGACACTCTGAAAGCCAACGGCGAATTTACGGAAAGCGCTTGGCACCAAGCGAAGCAGAAAGCATACAGTGCCGCCCTGCTCACTGTCTCTGAGGCATCCAAAAAGGCCGTTGCCAGCGTTTACGGTTCCTTCGACAGCTGGCTGCAGTTAAAAATAGAAGCCGCCGTTCAGGCAGCCAAAACAAATAAGGATGTGATTTTATGAATAGGATAATCAGCGAAAACGGCCTTGCCCTCATCAAGCGGTTTGAGGGCTGCCGGTTAACCGCCTATCAGGACAGCGTCGGCGTGTGGACCATCGGATACGGTCACACCTTGGATGTCTCCAAAGGCCGGACTATTACGCAGCAGCAGGCTGACCATTATCTGCGCGCAGACTGCGCAAACGCAGAAAAAGCGGTAAACCGCTACATACATATCTATCACTGGAACCAGAACCAGTTTGACGCCCTTGTCAGTTTCACCTTCAACTGTGGCTCCGGGAACCTGAGAACCCTGCTAAATGGCGGCACCCGCAGCATTTCACAGATCAGTGAAAAAATCCCTGCTTACCGCAAAGCCGGCGGAAAAGTGCTGCAAGGCCTTGTCAACAGACGTGCCGCCGAGAAAACATTGTTCGATACCCCCGTCGCTCCGGCAGCAAATCTTTCTCCCTCTCCCACATACCAAAAACCCGTCAGCTATCTCCAGACTGATCCCCGCTGGAAAACACACAACTACTCCGCCAAAGGCGAGCAAAAAACCATCGGCAGCTCCGGCTGCGGCGTCGCCGTTTCCGCCATGGTGATCGCATCCCTGAAAGACCCGGCAGTAACCCCCGTAACCACCGCCGAATGGTCCATGTCCCACGGCTACAAGGCACTGAATCAGGGAACCTACTACTCCTATTTATACCACCATTTTTCCTCAAACAGCCTCACCTGCGAGCGGTTAACCCAGGCAAATCTCTATGGGAAATCCACCTCCGCCGCCCACGAAAAGGCGCTTCTCGCACTGCAGGGCGGCGATTGGGTAATCGCCTGCATGGGAAAGGGGAACTGGACAAGCACAGGCCATTTCATTCTTCTGTACCGCTTTGAAAGCGGCTTTGTCTATATCAACGATCCCGCTTCCACAAAGGAAACACGGCTCAAAAGTACATGGGATCTGTTTGCAGGGCAGGTAAAATATATGTGGGTTGTGCGCGTTCCAAACAAAATGGCCTCCCGGCCAGACATGTGATACTCCTGTCAAGAAAGGAGCACGATGTAAAATGAATGAAATCATGGAACTCACAAAAATTGACTACCTGTCTGTATTTCCCGCCGGGTTTGCCATCCTGGCCGGAACAAAGGCCATGCTCTCCCTCTTAGAATGGCTTGTAGAAAAACTCGGTCTGGAAACAAAATGGATGCGTCAAAGGCGGGAAGAACACGAACTGCTGATCCGAACCTCCAAAAACCTCACAGCCCTGCAGACACAGCATGAACACGACATGCAAAAGTCCGACAGACGGGATGATGAAATCTCCTCCGACATCAAAAAGCTTACCCGCATGTTTGTGGATAAGGAAATCGACGATATGCGCTGGGAAATCAACAATTTTGCCACCAAAGTTTCCGAGGGGAAGCCCTGCAATAAAGACAGCTTCAAACACTGCATTCGCATCTATGAAAAGTACGAGCAGATTCTTTCGGAAAACGGCTTTGAAAATGGCGAAGTGGAACTCTCCATGGAGTTGATAAACGATGCTTATATGCGGAAATTGAGGGAGGGGTTTTAACTGGTAGGGAATTGCGATGCAATTCCCTATCTTAAAACGGTGACCAACATCAGAGGAAAAAGGAGCAGTTTATAAGTTGTTCTCTCTGTAGAATTAAAATTTTACTATAATTTTCAATTTTTGTTTCTTAATATCATCAAAATTATTAATCTCATACTGTATTCGCTCCTGCTCTTTTTTCAACAATTTTCTATCATGGGAATAAAGATAAAGCGGAAGCGCAAGCAAGCTGACCGCAACAAGTATCATGACAATGTGGTATCCCATAATTATGGGATGCCGCAAGATACATGATCCGTAACCTGGGCGAAAGGCCCTGAGAAGCGAATAGGGATGCAGACAGTAGTTTCTACTGCCCTACTTAGTACATATCACACAAATCCGTTGATGGCTTGGAAAAACATGACGGATGAAACGGAAACAGAAAAAACATAAGCAGGCGGCATATATACCTTCATGGTCTCCATTTATGCCCGCAGTTCGCACAGCGGTTTACGGTTTTCCCTGAACCGACAAAACCTGTCAGGAGGGAAAATCCTCTCTGTCCCGCTGTAATGTTTGTGGAACCGCATCTGGGACATTTCACGGTGTTGGCGGCCTGTGCACGGCTGTTTTCCTGTTGTTGTACCTGGGTTCTGAATTGGGACATTTTTGTTTCGTATTCAATGATGTTGTCCTGCCGAAGCTTTATCATTGCTTCAAGTAGCTCTGTATTGCAATTTGATACATCTCTTATACATAAAAAATCTGCATTTGAAATTGGTATACTTTTCAACATTGTATTACCACAATAAGGACAACTTGATATTTTATCGCCAAATGGAATAAGATATCCTGCACAAAACTCTATATTTTCTCTTGATGAAGATGTCCCTTTAAAATACTCTTTACTCACGGCACACTTTTCACAAAATAACGTACTACTCATAATCATTTCCTCGCAGTTACCATTTAATCCAAGTATCTGGTAACATTATATCAGTGTTTTTAAATGTTGTAAACTACGGCACTGACAATAGTAAAACTACCCTATTTGATAATTTAAAAAGTGAACGTCCCATAATTACAGATAATTTTAAAAATCTTGCTAAAATGTCAAAGTCTCTTGATATAGATCCTGCATCCTTTGGAGGATGGAAAGCATGGGCTAGTGTTTTTGATAAAACAGACCAAGAAGCTTTGAAATTTTTTGCCGATGTAGACTCTGGAAAAAGAAAAATTGAAGATATAGATACCTACATGCAGTCTGCTTCCACCTCCACTGCTCAATTCACCGCCACCCTCAAAAACATAGCAGTCAACGCCCTCCCCATCTTCGCCATCAGTGCAGCCATTCAGTTAGTACAGGCTGGCTGGGATGCCCTCAACGTCACCGTGGAAGAACAGGAAGCGAAAGTAAACAGTCTCCAGACCGCCTACCAGGACCTGCAGTCCGAGTACGAGCAGCTCTCCGGAAAACAGGATCCCACTGACGCGGAAAAAGACCGGCTCTCCTATCTGGAACGCAGGCTGGAACTGGATGAACGGATTCTCAAAGCCGAAAAATCCCAGCTCTTTGATGAGAAAACCGGCGATAAATTCACGGATCTGTTTGATCCCGAGAACATGGAAACACAGTATAAGAAAGAAATGGCAGGCAGCGGCAGCGAATGGAACTTCCTTTCCGGATTTGCCCAGGACAGGGATGGTTATGCCTACCTTTCCGGACTTTACGAGAGAAAAATGGAAGATATTCAGGCTTCCCAGCAGCAGATTGAAGAATGGACAAAATACCGTGACGCGGTGGAAGAAGGTTCCGACGCATGGAATATTTATCAGTCAAATATTGACTCCGCCCAGAACCGACAGACAGATGCCATAGATACACTTTCCGAAAAGGAAGACCAGCTGGTCATCAATCTCGGCAAATATGCCGACAACATGGAGTATCTGGAGGAGCAGTTAGCTTCTGACAATCTGACGGACTCCCAGACGAAAACTGCCCAAGAGCAGCTTGCCAAATGGAAATCCCTGTATGAAAACACCCAGCTTATGATCGGCACCATCCAGAAACTCAACGGCACTTACGAAGAACCACTCACCACATTACAGCAGATCGACGATAAGTACGGCGGCGGCCGTTCTGACGCCCCCTCTTCCGATTCGGGAAGGACACAGGAAGAGAAGAATTTCAGAAAGTTTTCCCACTACCTCAACAGTGACGATCAGCAGATCGTAAATTCGGAAGCTTTCAAACAGGCGCTGGATCAAATCAGGGAAAAACTGGACGGCGCGGAACTCTCACAGTCAGTCGCTCTCACGGCTGGGGCTGACAGCGTCATGCAGGACCCCGCCGCCGTGGCTGATTTATGGAATGCCGTGGAATCCCGCATTTATGGCACGAGACAGGAACTGGAGGCTGCAGGCGCAGAGACTGCCGGGATGTTGGAATCCACCACACAGTTACGGGATCTGGTGCAGGATCTGACCGGCTTTGACATCATGGCGGATTCTGCAGGCACACAGTTTAAAGACCTCTACAGCATCATTGTGGGGATCGGGCAGGAATGGAGCGCTCTCTCCGCCTCCGAACAGGGCGGCCTGCTGGATGCCCTTGCAGGCTCCCAGGGGAATGCCCTCGACTCTGTCCTTAACAACGTCTCCGCCATCGAGGCTGCTTATCAGTCGGCGGGTAACGCTTCTGGCTCCGCTCTGGCGGCGCAGGAGGAATACGAACAGGGGATCCGGTACTCCCTCGACCGTCTGCAGGCTTCTTTCCAGCAGTTCGCGGACACACTTGCAGGCGACGGTCTGTTAAAGGGGATCGTGGATTTCGGGAACGGCACGGTAAATGTGCTGGATTCAATTACCGGCTTCCTTGGTCCTCTCGCATCCGCCGAACTGACCGGAGCCGGGCTCGGCATCACAAAATTCATTAAAAACTTAGATTGCCGAAAGGTACTTAAAATTGCCTAGATTTTAAGTTGGTCTAACACAGACAAGGAAATGATAAAACGGTTCACGGTACAAGTCTGTGCGTTTGGGAGTTTTAAAATAAACCAACGAGGAGTAATTGCTGGGACACGTCCATGAATATTCTACTAAAGCAGAATTGGCGACAATAGATGCGACAGGGCGAAAGCGGAAAAAACAGAATATTCGGCATATGGCAACAACTGTGCAAACAGGCGGTACGCCTAAGTGCTGTTCACAAGACGCAATCAGCTTCACACATTCTCAGGATTTCATTCTAACGGCATAACCCCTATAGACGGGACTAAACCCGTGCATGAGAATGGATGTTCAACGACTACCGATCCTCGGAGTATTTTCTACCTTACTGAAAATGCTTCTAATGTATAGTGTGATATGGAAGTTTCGCAGACCCTTCCTTATCACCTTCGCGGCATGTTTCTGCCGCCCTGCTAGAAAAAATCTGCCGGCACATCCAATGCCGCACCGTGTCATACTTATGTATGTTGCTGACAATGCCTCACTTGTGTTGTCCGGGTTGGATAAAGTGAAGGCTTTAGAAAACCTAAAGCCTGTGAAGAGAGCATAGATTCAGAAATCGGATTTACACTGGTTGCAGTGCCACTGTTTGCCTACTTTTCCCATGGCAAACACGCCAAACAGTGCCACACTTCCCGCCTTGGAAAAGCCGGATATCTTTTTTGTGTTTTTGGAATGACAGTAGGGACACTCTGCGTTGTTTCTGTACTTGTATTCCTCCAGAGCCTTTTCCCTCTCATAACTTTCTCTGGCTTTCCGTTTAGACTCTCTTTGCTCATCTCCAAAATCATTTTGCAAATCAGTCCATAATAAATTGGCGGTTTCATCATTACAATCTGTGATCTTTTTAATAATGATTAAACCATCCTCAATTTTCTCATCAGTAACAGCCATAAGGAGATCATACAACGGTTTTTTTAGAACTTCATTATCACTGTTATATATGTAATTTTTTGCTTCGCTATAATCCATTCACTGATATCCCCCTTTTTATAAATTATTATACCAATTTAATTATTTGATAGCAACAAATAATTAAATCATTGTATGCAATATAAAAATTTAGGTAATTCACTAAACGCAATCATTGATATTAAAGAAATGCAAAATAAGCTTGCTGACATACCCAATACTATTTCAAACTTAACAGAAGAAACTCGTTTACTTAATTCCATTTCCTCAAAATATTCCACTGAAGTCTTAAAACTGGCATCCGCACATGTTACACTTACGGAACAGCAAGCCATAACCCTCTTCACTTCTAAAGGGCTTAAAGATGCCGAGTTAGAGCAGGCAGTAGCAACTGCTACCCTCTCCGCCTCCGAAGCCGCCGCCACCGGCACCACCGTTGGTTTAGGCGCCGCCTTTCAGGGACTTGCCGCTTCCCTCGGTATTTCCACCGTTGCCTTGGGGGCATTAATCGCCGCGGCTGCCGCTGTCGGCATAGCTGCTGTCGCTTACAGACAGCATAAGCAGCATCTCGAGGAAGTCAGGCAGGCTACCGCGGAAGCCGCCGATGCGTACAAAGATTCTTCCACCTCCATAGAGGAGTATGCTGCCAAATACCAGTCCCTGCACAACGCACTCCTTGCTGCCAAAGGCGATGAGGAAAAGACCTGCCAGATCAAGAAACAGCTCCTTGACCTCCAGACAGAGCTGAATGACAGGTTTGGCGACGCATACGGCAATATAAACCTTGTCACGGACGCTTATAAAGACCAGACTGATGCCATCCGGGCCTACAACAAAGAAGCGGCACAGACCTTCCTCAACGAAAACGCAGATGGAATCGAAGACGCTGCAGACGCAATGACCAGCAAAAAGCATTACAACCTTTCCTATACGGGAATCTCTTCCTACACAGAGAAAGGAAATGCACTGAAACAGGTTGTAGAAAAATATGCAGAACAGGGGATGACCCAGCTTGATGAAAGCGGCGATGGAAGTCTCTTCTCCGTCCATTTATATGCGGATGCCCAGTCCGCCTATGACACCATCAATGCCTTTGAGTCAGAACTGCGGGACAAGGCTAAAGAACTTGGCGATGAACGCATGTTCGATGACGTTCTCGAAATCTCCTCGTCCGAACTGAACAACGCCAAATCCGTCATAGAAGATTATGGGGAAATATTCAACCGCTCCCTGATCGCCGAGATTGCCGCGTATGATGACAAAGCCATGGTCTACAGTAACGCGCTGAACGCCGTGGAAGAATACAACAGCGCCGTCTTAAACAGCGAAGATCCTTTCAGCGATAAAATCGTGGAGAAAGCCCGGAAGAATCTGGCAGAAATAAAAGACCTGATTACCAATGACAGTGAATGGGACAAATATGCGCCTGTCGTAACCGGGGTCTTTGAACAGGCTGACACGAGACTGCTGGACTTCAATGACAGGATGCAGACCGATATCGGCATGAAAAAGCTTGCACAGAATCTTTCCGGCATGGACAAGACTGATTTATCCTCCTTAAACCCCGGCGAAAACGCCTCTTTTGACAAGCTGAAAGAATCTGCTAAAGATTACGAGTTGAAAATTAATGACGTGATCGATACGCTTATCAGGCTCGGGTATATACAGGATGAAGTGCAGAATGCAGCGCCTGCTTCCAAAAACCTGACCCCGTCCATCTTCCACGATGATATCATAGATGGTCTGGAAAAGCAGGTAAAACCTGTCATGTCAGCCATCGAGAACGCATGGAAAGATGCCTATAACAGTGAGGGAGCGTTTGCGCTCGATCCTGACAAAGCGCTGGACGCTGTCAGCAGCATCAAAAATGCCATCGATTCCATCAACAGCAATGAAGCTCTCGAGATGGAAATCGACACCTCTTCTCTGGAAAACCTTTCCGGCGTGCTGACCAATGCAGAATCCACCAAAGATCAGGTCAGTGCCGCATACGGTCAGGTTGCCGACGCGGTAATGAATGCGTTTCTTCCCGCCATGCAGGCTATGGACGGCTCCCAGTTCCCGCTCATGCAGTCTTTTCTGGAAAGCATGGGTATTATGAACGCGGAAGCGCTTATGATCCAGTCCCTTGGGTACTCCTACGAAACCTATACAGCCGCGAAGGAGGTCGCCGCCAATACCGGTGCAGACCTCACGCCGACTTAAATGAAACGGCAGCACTGTTACAAGTGGAGGGAGGAAGAAATTTAACGTGAAATTTATTGTAAAGACAGATATTCTTTTGTATAATCGAAATAAAGCAGGAGCAAATTGTATTGTATCTTCTGTTGGATTGCAATAGCGAGGTGATAAAATGGCACAAAACACGCCAAAGCGTAAAATAAAAGACAGCGTGTTCACAAATTTATTTCAAGACAAAAAGTATCTGCTCCGACTGTATAAGGCACTTCACCCGGAGGACAGCAATGTAACGGAAGAAGATATAAAAGATGTTACTATCAAGCACATACTGGTAGACGCAGACTATAACGACCTTGGATTTTCGGTTGGTGGCAGACTTGTCATTTTGGTTGAAAGTCAGTCAACATGGACGTTGAATATTATAATACGTGCGTTAATGTATCTTATACAGACATATCACGATTTTTTCAAGCGTACCAAGCAAAATCTGTATGGTTCTAAAAAAGTGAATATGCCAAAACCTGAACTGTATGTGATATTTACGGGTGAAAAACCGAAAAATCCACCCGACATCATATCGCTTTCAAAAGACTTTTTTGACGGTGAAAAGATAGCGGTAGACGTAGAAGTCAAGGTACTTTTTCAGGAGGACGAGAACAACATAATCGGACAGTATATTATTTTCTGTAAAGTGTATAATGAGCAGAGAAAGAAACATGGGCAGACAAAGAAAGCGGTAACAGAAACAATCCGTATCTGTAAAGATAGAAACATATTGAAAGAATATCTTGAAAATAAAGAACAGGAGGTTGTGGACATTATGATGACATTATTTGATGACGAACAGATTTTAGAGGCATATGCGGAAGATATTAAAAATAGTGAAGCAAGAAAAACGGCAGAAAAGCTGATTAGGAAAGGCAAAATGTCACTTGACGAAATTGCGGATTGTATTCCAACATTGACATTTGATGAATTAAAGAAGCTTGAAGCTGAGATTATGCAATTAGCGTAATCGGCAAAACAATTTAATATCAAAATAACAGCGGAAAGGTGCATGGAACAGTAAATTGTGAAAACCATGCGTCTTTTTTGCTACCCAAAAAGAGGAACTATCTATGGACAATTCTTTGATGGATGTTTGGGAAAATCCCGAAACGCAGGGATCAAAAGCCGGTACATCCGAAAAACAAAAACGTATTTCTTTCGACTGGGTCTCTGACTTTCTGGATATCGCCGGGTCTCTGGAATATCTGAAAGTGATCCCGGAGGAAGCAGTCAGGGTCGATACCGCCATGACGCAGTTAAGCCGCTCCACCGGCGCTTCCGCTTCCGCGCTTCAGGCTTACTTCGAACAGGCGGCGGACAGCGCGCAAAAATACGGTGTCTCCATCAGCGACCTGATCGGCGTCACCACAGAGTGGAACCGGATGGGCTACGGTCTGCCGGACGCCCATGCGCTGGCGGAAGTCGCTGCCTTATACAGCCACATCACAGGCATGGATATCCGTGCATCCAATGAGGCGCTTATTTCCACCGTGCAGGGCTTACGGCTCGAAGCCGGGGAGGTGACACAGCTCCTTGACATGCTGGCTAAAACCGGGAATGACCTTTCCCTTGATCCCGCCGGAATCGGGAAAGCGTTACAGGAAAGCGCATCCTCTTTCCGCGCCGCAAATACGGAACTCTCACAGTCAGTCACTCTCACGGCTGGGGCTGACAGCGTCATGCAGGATCCCGCCGCCGTGGCTGATTTATGGAATGCCGTGGAATCCCGCATTTATGGCACGAGACAGGAACTGGAGGCGGCAGGCGCAGAGACTGCCGGGATGTTGGAATCCACCACACAGTTACGGGATCTGGTGCAGGGGCTGACAGGCTTTGACATCATGACCGATTCGGCAGGCACACAGCTCAAAGACCTCTACCGCATCATTGTGGGGATCGGGCAGGAATGGAGCGCTCTCTCCGCCTCCGAACAGGGCGGACTGCTGGATGCCCTTGCAGGCTCCCAGGGGGATGCCCTCAGCTCTGTCCTTAACAACGTCTCCGCCATCGAAAGCGCCTATCAGTCGGCGGGTAACGCTTCCGGCTCCGCTCTGGCG
>VSNH01000020.1:0-3186 GCA_009774215.1 Lachnospiraceae bacterium | reverse complement strand
ATTCTCCGCATTGATTTGAGTCACAGCAAAGCTGTGACATGACAGTCAGTATGGGAAAAGCTCTAAGGCTTCCATTTATGTCCGCAGTTTGCACAGCGGTTCACAGTGCTGCTGGAGCCTACAAAGCCTGTCAGAAGAGAATAGCCTCTCTGGCCTGCGGTGATGTTGGGGGAACCGCATCTGGGACAGCGAACTTGATTTTTCTCCTGTTGATTAACTTGCTTCTTCTGCTCTAATTGGTTTTTAAACTGTGACAATTTAAGTCCATATTCAATAATATCTTTTTGTTTGAGTTCAATCATTGCATCAATTATTTCTGTTGAATGTGTAACATTGTATATAGTAAGCGCATCCTCCTTACTGATGAGCGGTTGAATATTCATCTCTTCTATCATCTGGTTTCTTTCGTAATCAGACATTTTAACATATTCATCCTTTGTTACATTGAATACTATTTTTGTTCCACCACAAAAACATTTTTTTTCAGCCTCCATGGGTACTAATCCTTTAGAACCACATTTCGGACATATCCTCGCTTCTAATGCCATCGTAACTATCCTTTCATCTCTATTTTATATTTATATTACTACATGTAATTAATAATTGGAAGTTATTTATTAAACGGACTCTAATATTATCTTCTGATGCGCTCGCACAAGTCACAGAAAATGGTGTTGGATTAGGTAATATATTTAATAAATTTAAAGTTGATATTGATAGTTATAAAAAGGTTATTGATGATTTTAGAACAGTAGATTTTGAAGATTCAATTTATAAACTAAATGACGGCAAAGCAAACTGGTCCGCCATCACCGAAGCAATCGAAGGTTGTGACGACACCGCCCTCTCCTACTTCAAGACCCTTGATAACGGCAACGGTACAATCAATAATCAGGCAGCTTCCATAGAGGGTCTGAGCAAACACCTCCAAAAAGCAGGCAATGGCTTTTCCGCCGCTGCTCTCAAGACAACGCTCCTGAACTCATCCCTCAATGCGGGCATCTTCCTGGCAGCCTCTTTCGCCATTCAGGCTATTGCCACCGGCATTGATAACTACATCCACAGGGTTGAAAATGCAAGAGAACGCACCGCCGAACTGTTTGATGAGTTCAGTCAGAGAAACGATACCCTCTCCGCCCATAAAAAAGTAGTGGCTGACTCTGCTGACCGCTACACCCAGCTTTCGCAGGGTGTCGATCTTTCTACCAATGAAAACCGCTCTCTCTCCACCCGGGAGTATGAAGAATTCCTCACCATCAATAATCAGCTTGCCGAATCCTTTCCCGGACTGACAAAGGGGATAGACGAAAACGGCAATGCCATCCTCTCCCTTGGCACCAAAGGCATGACCGCCAGGGAACATCTCGAGGAACTGTTACGCACGGAGGAAGACTTAAGCAACTTTAAAACCGCGCAGGGACTGGAAGAATCCTTTACGGGTGTCTATACATACATAGAGGAAGCAGCGCAGGCTTCCGCCAGACTGGACGGCACAGTCGCTGACTCCAACGAGGCGCTCGGACGCCTGCAGGAAATCGCGGCGGACGGTATCAGGCTCGGTGACAGTCCCAATCAGCTTCTTTTCAGCGGAGACACAGGCAATAAGGCAGAGCTGGATTACCTGGATGCGCTTACTTCCTCCGCCCGGGAATTCTGGAAATCCCTGGACGGTTCCAGACGTTCAGAACTTGATGTCATAGGAATCAACGACGCCACCCTTTTTTCAACATCCTATGCGGATGACGGCACCTTTGAATTGTATTCACAGGCATATCGCCTCACCTCTGAGGAAAAAACCGCGCTGGAAGCCATCATTGAAGATAACGTTTCCGGTGCCGGCGGCGCACTGTTAGACTCCATCGGGGCACAATCCCGGGAACTGCAGGCAAAGGTCACACAGGGCGAAAATGCCTGGCGGGATTTTATACCGTCCCTGGTTTCCGGTATGCAGTCCAAACAGACCTTTCAGGATCTGACTCCTAGTTTACAGGATACTGCCATACAGTTTGTGGAAGAGCTTGATTACAGTTGCGCCTCCGCCATGAACGAGTGGAATCCTGACCCCTACGCCTATATCCGGGACAAGCTCATCGTCCCTATGAGTAAGCTGAACCCGGCAGACCAACAGCTTGTGAAAAACAGTCTCCAGAATCTGCTTTCTCTGGATACGGATGCCCTGAGCATCGACGAACTTGATGAAAAAATAACGGTTTTTTCCGATGCAGCCGCGAAAAAATTAAATATGACTCCCGTTGAATTGAAGGCGATGCTCGGGTTTGATGCCGACGATACAAAGGAAAGGCTGGAACAGTCCATCCGCACCATTGCGGACAATCACGGCATCGCTGACAGGGCACAATACGCTGAATTATCGGAGTTGGTCGGATCCCTTTCCGCAAAAGAGGCAGAACTCTGGCTGGAAGCAACAAGCGGCGCCCAAAACGCTGAACAGGCCGCCCGGATGTATAAAGATGCCTTGGAAAAAGCAAACCGGACAGAAATAGAACCACCGCTCAGAGCAGACGCTTTCACTGTGTTGGAGAATATGGAAGCAAAGCTGAAACCGGCTCTGCAGTCCCTAAAATCCGCCTACGAAACGATATTTTCAGACGGATTCCATGTGGATACCGCGGATTTTGAAGCACTGGAAAGCATCCGCTCCTCCATTGATTCCCTTAGTAAGACGGAAGGACCGGATTTCCATTTCGATATGGAATCCTTCAACCGTTTTGCCGCCATAATGACGGACGCTGACACCACACAGGCACAGGCAGAACAGGCTTTCAACGATCTGGCAGCCGCTATTTATCAGGCAGGCACAGCCACTGACGGACTGACACAGGAAACCGCCGGGCTTTTCTCCGGATTACTGGCATCGCTGGGCGTTGTCAACGCGGATGAACTGGCCATGCGTGCGCTTGCCGAGTCGAAGGGCGCAGCCGTCATCGCATCCTACAACCTTGCAGCAGCCTCACAGTCAGACATGTCCAATCTGTTAGACGAAGGGCAGGCTGCAGGTATCACCCGTGAAATGATTTACCAGTTAGCCGCTTCTGAGATTGCCTATAATACTACCGGCCTGAGCACGGAAGAAAAGATTTCCCAGTTAAAAAATCTGGCCTCCGCCTACGGCGACACAGCCACCGCCGCTCTTGCCGCCTCTGCAGCCAACCGGGTCGCAAACGG
>VSNH01000002.1 GCA_009774215.1 Lachnospiraceae bacterium | reverse complement strand
GCCTCCCTCAAACGCCTTGTATAAGGAAATTCTGGACTTCGCAAAAAGTGTATGCAATTGGAAAATGGCGCACTAGAGTGAAAAGAACTTCTAAAGCTCAGCAGCAAGGCGGCAGCGCAAAGTCAGCAAAGCTGACTTGGAAATTCTATGTTTCACTCAGGAGAATGCCTGAAATGCGGCATTCTCCGCGCTTAAGGATTTCCCTTCCCTGTCTTCGGTTTCGGGTTTAGCAGTGCGCTCGGTATCTTGAAGAACATATAATTCTGGGCAAGTTCCGTGGCCGCCTCGGAAAGCACGTCGGGGTTTACGCCAAGCTCTATTTTCTCCCCTGTGGCGCGCTCGATCGCCTGCTGCCTGAGGAGCGCGCTGCTTACTTCCTTCCTGCCAAGATCAATCTTCTCCTGATATTCCCGCTCGTTCTCCCGTTTATACCAAGCCTTTGTGGCCAGATCCATATAGAGCTTATGCCGCTCTGCCCGCTTCTCCCAGAAACTTTTCTGCTTCTTTTTCTTGGAGGAATCCGTATGTTTCCCGCCGTTTCTAAATCCCATTTGAAAACTCTCGCCACGGTATTCCTCCCGCGTGGCGCCGAAATAATGCACCCGATAACTGCCGCCCGCGTAAGCGCTCCACGGATTGTTAAAGGCAAAATCCTGCCGCAGCGTATCCAGCACCCATTTTTCATAGGCAGGGTCAGACTTCATCGCCGCAAATCCTTCCTCGGAAATATTGACCGACACCGCGTCCCACTTTTGGGTCGGGCTGGTGGGCAGGTTCGATATCTTCTGGTAAATATAGAACTTATACTGCTCCATGGACATGGCCTGCACCGCCTGCTCATCGCGGCCGCCTGCCTGCCCCTTGCCGCTCATCATTCCGATAACGCCATCCGTCTCCTGCCCATAAGAATCACGAAGCGCACCGGCCGCGCCCTGTTCCTTCTTGGCAAGCTGCTCCTGCACCGTCCCCGCGAAACTGCCCGCCATATCTGTGCCTGCCGTATTTATCACATTGCCTGCGCCCGCCTGCCCGTTTCCCGGCAGTCCCGTCTGATCGGCCCACACGCCGGGAACCTTCCCCGTCGTCCTGCCGCCCGCGTTTTTCATATACTGCAGCGCCTCTGCATAAAACCGCGTCATCGGCGTAAATAAAAAGCCGCCCATGGAATCCGCTCCTCTCCGTCTCCTGTATCGCCCGACAATATATATGCGATATTGTCATTTCTGTTTCTTCTATATAAATAATACGATTCAGAGCTGGGAAAAGTTTCAAAATATTATAGGAAAAAAATATGCGCAGAAGCCGATAAGCGCCGATTTTTATTGAAAAATTTCCCTATTACTGTATAATAAAGAATGTGCGCCGCATCAGGCGCAAATATAGGAAAACACGAGGTTCTAACATGATTCAGGCAAATAACGTAACCTTACGCGTAGGAAAAAAGGCTCTCTTTGAGGATGTAAACATCAAATTCACCGAAGGCAACTGCTACGGACTGATCGGCGCGAACGGCGCGGGCAAGTCCACTTTCTTAAAGATTCTCTCAGGCGTTCTGGAGACCACGAATGGCGACGTTTCCATTACGCCCGGACAACGGCTCTCCGTTTTGGAGCAGGATCACTTTAAATACGATGCTTATACCGTTATGGATACGGTTATCATGGGCAACGAGCGGCTCTATCAGATTATGAAAGAGAAGGATGCCATTTATGCCAAGGAGGATTTCTCCGACGAGGACGGCATCCGCGCCAGCGAATTGGAGGCGGAATTTGCGGAGATGGACGGCTGGGACGCGGAATCAAACGCGGCTATGCTCCTCAATGGTCTCGGTGTCGGGACGGAACTGCACTACAGTCAGATGGCAGACTTAAACGGCAATGAAAAGGTCAAAGTCCTTTTGGCTAAGGCGCTTTTCGGCAACCCGGATATTCTGCTGTTGGACGAGCCTACCAACCATCTGGACTTGGATGCCATCGCATGGCTGGAAGAATTTCTGATCAATTTTGACAACACGGTGATCGTGGTTTCCCACGACCGCTACTTCCTGAATAAAGTATGCACCCACACGGCGGACATCGACTACGGCAAAATCCAGCTCTACGCGGGCAACTATGATTTCTGGTACGAATCCAGCCAGCTAATCATCAAGCAGCGCAAGGAAGCCAACAAAAAGAAAGAGGAGCAAATCAAGGAGCTGCAGGAATTTATCTCCCGCTTCTCCGCCAACGCAAGTAAATCCAAGCAGGCGACTTCCAGAAAGCGTGCCCTGGAAAAGATCGAGCTGGACGACATCCGTCCTTCCAGCCGCAAATACCCTTATATCGATTTCCGTCCCGAACGCGAGATCGGAAATGAGGTGCTCACCGTGGAGGGCTTAAGCAAGACCATCAACGGCGAAAAGGTGCTGGACAACATTTCCTTTATCGTAGGACACGACGACAAGATCGCCCTTGTTGGCGGCAATGAGCTGGCGAAAACCACCCTGCTTCAAATCCTGATGGGGGAGCTGGAGCCGGATGAGGGCACCTACAAGTGGGGCGTTACCACCTCTCAGGCCTATTTCCCGAAGGACAACACGGCGGAGTTTGACAACGATTACACCATCACCGACTGGCTCATGGGCTACTCTCCCGTAAAAGACGTGACCTATGTGCGCGGATTCCTTGGGCGTATGCTCTTTGCGGGAGAGGACGGCGTGAAAAAGGTGAAGGTGCTCTCCGGCGGCGAGAAGGTGCGCTGTCTGCTCTCGAAAATGATGATAAGCGGCGCAAACTGTCTGCTCTTTGACGAGCCCACGAACCACCTCGACATGGAGGCGATCACCGCCTTAAACGAGGGCATGAAGAAATTCAAGGGCGTGGAAATTTTCTCCTGCCACGACCATCAGGTAGTGCAGACCACGGCCAACCGCATTATGGAAATTCTGCCGGACGGCACGCTGATCGACAAGATCACCACCTATGACGAGTATCTGGAGAGCGATGAGATGGCGAGAAAGCGCACTGTTTACACGAGTACTGCCATCGAGGAAGAAGACTAGAGTGAAAAGAACTTCTAAAGCTCAGCAGCAATGGCTGCAGCGCAAAGTCAGCAAAGCTGACTTGGAAATTCTATGTTTCACTCAGGAGAATGCCTGAAATGCGGCATTCTCCGCATTGATTTGTGATTCCATGAAGCGGAATCATGGCGGTTAGCGTGAGAAATGCGAAAAGTACTACTAGCCGCTCATGCCAGCGGGCATTTCGCTAAGAAGTACTAAGCATGAATATATCGATAATAGAGGGAAAATATGAGAGCCATCGACCTGCACACCCACACCTGTAAATCGGACGGCAGCTATACCCCTACGGAGCTGGTGGATTACGCCGCAGAGAAAAAGCTTGCCGCCGTGGCCATCACGGATCACGACAGCATAGAGGGGCTTGACGAAGCGGTTGCCCATGCGGCAGCTCTTAAGAAACGCGGCCTGCCCTCCGTGGAAGTGATTCCGGGCATTGAGTTCTCCACGAAATACGAGAAGCAGGATGTGCACATCGTAGGGCTCTATATCTCTTATGAGAAAGAAGAATTTCAAAACGCGCTGGGCGACTTCGTGGACTCGCGCGTTACCCGCAACATCAAAATGTGTGAAAACCTGCAGAGCGCAGGTATTGATATCACCTACGAAAAGCTGCTTGCCATGTATCCCGACGCGGTGATCACCAGAGCACACTATGCCTCCTACCTGTTGGAACACGGATATGTGAAAAGCAGACAGGACGCGTTCGCCAGATACCTTGGCGACCACACGAAATACTTTGTGCCGCGGGAGAAGGTGACGCCCTCCCAGGCGGTAGAACTGATCTTAAAAGCGGACGGCGTTCCCGTTCTGGCGCATCCGCCCCTCTATCACATGGGGAGCGACAGGCTGGAAGCGTTGGTTTCCTGCCTGAAAGCAGACGGCCTGATGGGGATTGAGGTTTTCTACAGCACGTACAGCAATCAGGATGTGCGGGACATGCAGCGGCTGGCTGACAAATATGACCTGCTTGTAAGCGGCGGCTCCGACTTCCACGGTGCGAATAAACCGGGGCTGGACTTAGGCTGCGGCTACGGAAAACTGTTTGTTCCGGAGGAAACGCTTCTAAAAATCAAGGCGGCCCTGCCACGCAGCTCATAAGTCATCCGCAAACGGTAAGTATACCTGTCTGCAGCCCCGGCATAAAGCGCCACGGTACAAATAAATAACGCTTGTGACGAAACGAGGTTTTCTCTATGAAAATACTATTCACGGATTTAGACGATACACTCTTAAACAACCAGAGCCGGGTTTCCCCGGAAACCAAGGACTTTCTGGATGCGTTTCTGGCAGCAGGAAACCGCCTGGTGCTTTCCTCCGGCAGACCGCTTATGAGTGTAATGGAAGTAAAAGAATTAGCGGGACTGACGCAGCCCGGTATTTTTTTAAGCGCGTCTAACGGCACACGGGTCTACGACTGCGACAACCGGCGCACCATTCGCAAAGTCGGACTTCCTCTTCCCTATGTCTCCTATATACAGGAGCAGGCGGAGAAGCTGTCCCTTCATATTCAGACATATCGTGACAGCGACACAGACGACGCCATCGTGTCCCCTGCGGATGATGAAGAGATTCAGTATTATCGGAGAAAAATTCACTTGCCGCTGATGATATCTGAAAATTTGCGCGATGCCCTCACGGAAGAACCGTGCAAGATGCTGGCCATCAGTTTACATAACTTCGAAAGACTGGAAACTTTCCGCAAAAACATTGCAGGCTGGGCAAATGGCCGAATTCGTACCATATATTCCAGCAATATATACCTGGAACTTTATGACTGGAACGCGGGTAAAGGCAGTTCTCTGCTCTTTCTCTGCGATTATCTGGGAATTCCCGTTTCCGACTCCTTTGCCGCCGGGGATGCGGACAACGACATCTCCATGCTGGACGCCGCCGGGTGCGGCATTGCCATGAAAAACGCCACGGAAAAAGTAAAAGCCCACGCCGACGTTGTCACAGACCTTGACAACGACCAGAATGGGCTCGCGGATATAATGTATAAACTGATGAAACAATGACCTGCAGAGAATGCCGTATTTCAGGCATTCTCCCGAGTGAGAAGTACTTCCAAGTCAGCTTGCTGACTTTGCGTCTCCGTCCTATGGCGGGACGTCTTTAGAAGTACTTCTCACTCTATGATCAGATATCTTCCGTCCCCGATCTCAAACACCTCATCGGCTTCCAGAATCCCCTCCTCATCGGCGCCCTCCATATCGACGCCCTCCTCCTCGAAAAACTCCCACACTTCCCGGACAGAATCCACCACCACCGCCATACACTCCTCCAAAAAGTTCTCCGCCTCCTCATAGGTTTCGGCTACCTTCTCCGGATAAAGCTGCAATTGATTCTCCAAAAAACACTGTACTACCTTCTCGTCAAACATGGCTCTCCCTCCCCATTATTAATCAAGTTTACATAACGCAAATTCTCTTCCCGCCTGCTGCGCGCCCGCACGACCCGGATTTCGACTTTCAGCCCATTCGCCACAGCGCCTACAGCAATCCCCGCTTCTTCAACTCCTGGCAGAGCCGCCCTACCGGCAGTCCGACCACATTGTTATAATCCCCGCAGATCCCTTGAATATGCGCCGCGCAAAGTCCCTGAATCGCATACGCGCCCGCCTTGTCCATAGGTTCCCCGCTGTCCACATACGTCTTGATCTCCTCATCCGTCATGGCATACATGGTTACATCCGTACACTCGGAAAAGGTGGCGTACATGGGCTGCATATCCTTATATTTCCATGCAAGGGTGACACCCGTGTAGACTTGATGGCTGCCGCCCTGCAACTCCTTTAACATGTGCGCCGCATCCGCCTTATCCGCAGGTTTGCCGAGGATTTTCCCCCATGCGCTCACCACCGTGTCCGCGCCAATTACGACGAAATCTTCTTTTCCCTCCGCGACAAGCTTCCCGCAGACATCCACCGCCTTCTGGTAGGACAGCTCCTCCACCACCTCATTCGGTTTTTCTTTCGTGATCCTCTCCTCCACCGTGCTCGGCACGACCTTAAAGGAAATCCCCACCTGTTTCAAAAGTTCCTTCCGCCTTGGCGACGCAGAGGCAAGATATATCTTCATTTTCCTCTTGTTCCTTTCTATCTTCACTTCATACGTTTGCAAAACTTATCCCATTGCGATGCAGTTTCAGTAGACGCACCAGATTATCGCATTCTCCTTTATTCATTATGGTGCATCTTCGGAATAAATACCCTCTTATGCACCGGCCCGCTCTTCTCCTTCGCCGCCGCCTTCGCCTCTTTACAGAAGGCAAGCTGAGCGTTGAACACTTCCTTCCCCCGTTTATCCACTTTCACATAGCTGCCGTCCGGCTGCAGAATCGACGCTTTCACCGTATCCTTAAGCTGACAGTCCAGAATGGTTTTCAGCTTTTCCTGCAAAGCGGGCTTTTCAATCGGGAAAAGGATTTCCACCCGGCGCTCTAAGTTCCGCGGCATCCAGTCCGCGCTGGCGCAGTAGTATTCCGGCTTGCCGTCATTTTCAAAGTAAAAAATCCGGGCATGTTCCAGAAAATTGCCGACGATGGAGCGGACGGTAATGTTTTCGCTGACGCCCTCAATCCCTGTGCGCAGGCAGCAGATACCGCGGATAATCAGATCGATCTTCACTCCCGCTGCGCTCGCCTCGTAGAGCGCCTCGATCACGTCCTTATCGCAGAGGGCGTTCATCTTGGCAATGATTCTGGCAGGCCGCCCTGACTCCGCGTGCGTTTTCTCCCGGCCGATCAGATAGATAAATCTGTCTTTCAACCAATGGGGCGCCAGGGAAAGGCGGTTCCAGCTCTTTGGCTCCGAGTAGCCCGAGAGCATATTAAACACCGCCGTGGCGTCCTCCCCGATCATTTCCGAGCAGGTAAAATAGCCGACATCCGTGTACAGCTTCGCCGTGGTATCGTTGTAGTTGCCCGTCCCCAGATGGACATAGCGGCGGATGCCGTTCTCCTCTCTTCTGACAACAAGTGTTATTTTACTGTGGGTCTTAAGCCCCACCAGCCCATAAATCACATGACAGCCCGCCTTCTCCAGCTTTTTCGCCCAGACGATATTGTTCTCCTCGTCAAACCTGGCCTTCAACTCCACAAGTACGGAAACCTGTTTGCCGTTTTCCGCCGCCTGCTCCAAAGCCGCAATGATGGGGGAATTGCCGCTGACACGATAGAGCGTCTGCTTGATGGCCAGCACCTCAGGATCACGTGCCGCCTGTCTGATAAACCGCACCACCGGCTCAAAGCTCTGGTAGGGGTGATGCATCAGAATATCGCCCTCCCTGATCTTCGCAAACACATCCGCGTCCTCCGGCAGCTCGGGCACGATCTGCGGCGGCAGATAACTGTGCTCCTTCAGATGATCAAAGCCCTCCATCCCGTAAAGCTTCATCAGAAAAGTCAGGTCTAACGGCCCGCTGATGGCGTAGATATCTTCCTTCGGGATTGCCAGTTCCTCCCGGATCAGCCTGAGAAGTCGATTGTCGATGCCCTCCTCCACCTCCAGACGGATTACCTGCCCCCACTGTCTCTTCTTGAGCTGCTTCTCGATCTCCTGCAAGAGATCCTCCGCCTCCTCCTCCTCGATCGTCAGGTCTGCGTTGCGCATGATGCGGAACGGATATGTGCAGACAATATCGTAATTTAAAAACAGCCTGTGTATGTTGCGCTCGATCACTTCCTCTAATAGAATCAGCTTTCTCCCCTCCTGTGAGGGAATCTCCACCAGCCGGGACAGGACGCTTGGCACCTGTACGGTGGCGAACTCCATCTCCCCGTCGCCGTTCTTCTTCATCATCAAAGCCCCCAGATTCAGGGACTTATTGCGAATCAGCGGAAACGGTCTGGAGGAATCCACCGCCATGGGCGTGAGTACCGGGTAGACATTATCCATAAAATAACTGTCCACATAGGCCGCTTCCTCCTTCGTCAGATCCTCATGGTGAATAATGATGCGAAGTCCGTTTGCCGAAAGCTGCGGCAGAATGGAACGATTGTAGGTGTTGTACTGCTGGTTCACAAGCTGATGGGTCTTCTCGTTTACCAAAACAAGCTGCTCCGTGGCAGTCATGCCCGCAATGTCCCTCTTCTTATATCCGGCGTTCACCATATCCTTTAAGGACGCCACCCGCACCATGAAAAACTCGTCCAGATTAGACGCCGTGATGCTTAAGAATTTCAGCCGTTCAAACAGCGGAAGCTGCTTATCCCTCGCCTCCGCAAGCACTCTCTCGTTAAACAAAAGCCAGCTCAGTTCCCTGTTTGTATAATACGCTTCATCCGCAAAATTTTTCCCCTGTGCCATATCCCATGGTCTCCTTCTTATTTATACATGTTTCTGCCTGATCACCGGACGGACGCTGTAAACCTCCTCGAAGAAGTTGGATCGTTTCGTAAACAGCCCTTTCTCCAGTGTAATGTCCACCGATTCATCCACGGTAATGACAAGCTCCCGTTCTTTCAGCACCGCCTTTACGTCCCTAAACTTCTGTTTATGGCTTCGGTCAAGTCCGTTGGCTACCTTTAATATGGCCGTCAGCTTCGCAATCGTCAGATAGGCTTCTCTGTCAATCGTGACATTTCCGCCCATCACCTGCCAATAATCAAAATCCATGTGATTGTACTTCACCACATTGGCCACGATCTCCCGCTCCGTATGGGAGAGGCCGATGATCTCCGTGGACATGATAATATTGTAGGAGCACTCGCCCAGATTCACCAGGCTGATATACTTGCCGCAGTCATGTAAGAGTGTGGCGATCCGCAAAAGCAGCCTCTCCCGCTTTCCAAGGCCATGCACCTTCTTCATACTGTCAAAGATGGTCAGGGCAATCTTTTCCAGCGTCTCGCCCCGGCGTTTACTGCCCATATACCGCTTGCTGATATTCTGCGCGCAGGCTATGATATCCTGCTCGAAATCGTGCTCTTCCTTGATGATCTTATGCTGTTGGGCATATTCGTATGCCATGCCGTCGCAGAGCGTCACGCCCGGCGCCCAGATCATCTTGGCGCCCATCATCTTGGCGATCCGATTGATCAGGATGCCCGAAATATAGAGAAGCGGAATATTTTCCTCCGGCATATCCAGATCTTTGGCCGCCTGCTGGGTCGATTTGGCGCGAATCCGTTCCAAAAACTTTTCCACAGCCGGCGCCTCCACGCTGCTCTCCTCCAGTCCCAAAACGTTTTTCCCCACAATGGCGGAAATGTAATCGTCCACCACAATGATGTTTTCGATCTGCCCTTCCCGCAGATAGAGCTTTTTAAACAGCTGTATCTGGGAATTCACCATCTCGTCCAGAATCACCTCGTACTGCCTGGGGCTGATATTTAATCGCCCAAGCCGATCCTGCAGTCTGAGCACCCCCAGGCGCATATTCTGGGTTGTGACGAGCGTATCCTTGTCAAAAAGGGAAATCTGGATACTGCCGCCGCCGACATCCACAATCGCGGTTCCCTTCTCCACGATCTTGTTAAACCGCCCTCTGGAGGCAATCGCCTTATAATTCAGGAAACGCTGCTCCGAATTGCTGAGCACCTCAATGCGGATACCCGTGCGCTGGGCAATCTGATCCAGAACAATCATGGTGTTTTCCGTCTCCCTGATGGCGCTGGTGCCGTAGGCGGTGTAATCATTCACCTTGTAGCTCTTCATAATATCATTGTAGTCCCGCAGCACCCGGGAGAGCTCGTCCACGCGGTCATAGCTGATTTTCCCCGTGGCAAAAGTATCTGTCCCCAGATCAATCCGATGCCTGATATGGTCAACCTCCCGCAGACCGTTCCCGGACGAAATCTCAAATATTTTCATGCCCAGCTCATACGAGCCCACATCTATCGCCGCAAATACTTTCATGACAACCTCCATCATTTCATACAGAGAATGCCGCATGATGGCATTCTCTCAAGCGAGACTTAGAACATCCAGGTCAGCTTGCTGACTTCGCGAAACAGCCTTTGCTGTGAGCGATTAGATGTTCTTCTCGCTTTTGCCCAGTAGGAAATCAATAAACTGCTGCGCCGTCCTGCCGGAAAGTCCGCCGTGGGAAAGCTCCCATTTATTTGCCAGAAGGAACAGATCCTCCTCCGGCACCTTAAGTCCGTTTCGCTCCGCCAGCGTCTTTACAATCTGCTGGAACTGCTTTTTGTCCGGCGACCCGAAGAAGATCGTCACACCGAAGCGGTAAACCAACGACAGCTTCTCCTGCACCGTGTCTCCCGCGTGCATATCCTCGTCCCGCCTGTCCGCCTTGTCGCTGTAGTTCTCCCGAATCAGGTGCCGTCTGTTGGATGTGGCGTAAATCAGCACATTGGCCGGTTTTTTCTCCAGACCGCCCTCGATCAGCGCCTTTAAGTACTTATATTCCACCTCGAAATCCTCGAAGCTTAAATCATCCATGTAGATGATAAACTTATAATTCCTGTTTTTGAGCTGGGCAATTACCGCGTTCAAATCCTGAAACTGATGCTTGTACAGTTCAATAATACGCAGGCCCCTCTCGTAATATTCGTTGGCGATGGCTTTTACGCAGGAGGATTTTCCCGTGCCGGCGTCCCCGAAGAGCAGACAGTTGTTGGCGCGTCTTCCCGCCACAAAGGCCTCCGTGTTCTCTGTCAGCTTCTGCTTCGGAATCTCGTAGCCCACCAGATCATCCAGGTACACATGCGCGATATTGCGTATCGGTACAATTGTCGCGCCGTTCTCCGTGTGCTCCACGCGAAACGCCTTGTGCAGACCCAGATCCCCCACGCCGTACTCCCGGTAAAACTGGGTGAGCGTGGCTTTCATAGCCTCCGCATTCTCATTCTTCACGAAATGCTGCGCCAGCGTGCAGATCCGGTCCCGAATCCGCCTGTTATAAATCTTACTGTCCGCGGAAGCCCCTTCGTAAGCCAGCACCACAGCGAACTCCGGCGCCTTTAGAACCTCCATCATCTCCGTGAAATCATAGTCAAAAAATTCTTTGAAAATCGCGATATCGTGCAGCACCAGCTCGTTGATGCTGCCCTCCACCTCACCCCGCATCTCGCAGGCACAACTGTAGCTGTTTTCATTATTCACCAGAAGGTTTGTCAGGTAACAGTGCCAGAGGTTCCCGTAAAACCCGTGATCCGCCGCCAATTCGGAGAGCCTGTGCATACACCTGTAAAAGAGCGGTCTCGCCCTGCCGTCCCCCGAGCGGTAATGCTCCATCAGCCAGACCACATCCCGCAGAATATCTCCGTCGGCAAACTCCTTGTAGATAATCAGTTCCTCTTCTCTCATCCCATTCTATCCTCCGCCAGTCATTTCGGAGAATGCCGCATTTCAGGCATCCTCTGGTGCGAAGCATAGAAGTTCTTTGCGAAGCAGCCTTTGCTGCGAGCATTAGAACTTCTTTTCGCACGTTTCACGCTTTAGTAATTTCCCAGTATTCTCAGGTTGCGCGCCTCATCCCGCAGTCCCCGCAGGGCGTTCTTCACCGCGCCGTCCGCAAAATTCCCCTCAAAGTCGATAAAAAAACGGTACTCCCAATTCCGATCCTCAATGGGACGGCTCTCGATCTTCGTCATGTTCAGATTATTGTAGATGAAATGGGACAGCATGTGATAGAGCGAGCCGCTCTCGTGGGGCACCTCCAGACAAATGCTGATCTTCTTCGCATCCTTCCTGAATATCTTCTGGTTTGTGACAATGATGAACCGTGTGGAATTGGTATCCGACTGGTTGACACCCCGCTCCAGAATCTCCAGTCCATAAATCTTCGCCGCCTGCCCGCTGGCGATGGCAGCCTGGGTTTTGTCCCCCTCCTCGCTCACCTTACGGGCCGCAAAGGCATTGTTTTTCAGACTGACCTGCCGCCAATCCTCATGCTCAGCCAAATATCTGGCGCTCTGCATCAGTGACTGGGGGTGGGAATACACCGTCTTAATCTGCGAAAGCGCTGTCCCGGGCAGCCCCATCAGACAGTGCTCGATCTTTATGATCTGTTCCCCCACGATATAATTTTCAAACTCCGCCAGCAGGTCATAAATCTCACTGACGATTCCTGCCGTGGAATTTTCGATGGGAAGCACCGCAAAGTCTGCGCTCCCCTCCTCGATCGCCGTCATGGCGTCACGGAAGGTCTCCACATGAAAACTCTTCACCTGCTCCCCGAAATAGCGGAACATCGCCATCTGAGAATATGCGCCCTCCGCTCCCTGAAAGACCACTCTTGCCTGCTCCGTCTCCAGCCTGTCCACACCGATAAACGGCAGTCTCCCGAGCGATCCCGCCTCCACAAGCTTCTTATACTGAAGTTTTCTGCTCATGGACATAATCTGCTCAAACAGCTCCTGCACACCATGAGCATTAAAGGGGTCGTGGGTAAGAGAACGCACTTTTTTAAGCTTCTCCTCCTCCCTGACCCTGTCAAACACTTTCTTTCCCGTCTCAATTTTATAGTCAGCCACCTTGGCGGAAATTGCCATGCGTTCCTCATAAAGCGCCACGATTTTCTCGTCAAGCTCGTCAAGCTGCCCCCTAAGCTCCAATAAATCCATTTTCCCCATCCTCTCCGACCCAAACTTTTCATAGTAAGTTTACCGCAATTTGTTCTTGATAGCAAGCGGCTTTCCAGATATAATAGTAATGCTACGAAAGAGTTTTTCGGGGAGGGGAATCCAATGACAACCAAGAAAAAAAACATCCTGTTCCTTTCTGTAACAGCCGCTATTTTATTACTCCTGTTACTATTCGCTATACTGAGCGGCCGCATTCCCATGAACGACGAATTTACCGTCGGAAACACGCCCGGAAATCTGAACAACGGCGGATATTTCTGCGAGATGGGCGGCAGGGTTTATTTTGCCAACGCCTACGACAATTTCGCTCTTTACTCCATGAATCCGGATGAGACGGATCTGGTCAAGTTGAACGAGGGCTCGGTTTCTTCCATCAACGCTGCCGGCAACTATCTCTACTACGCGCAGGTCAGCGGCGGCACAGACGCGGGCGGCATCGGCAGCGCCGTGCGCATGGCCGGCATCTACCGGAGCAACCTGAAAGGAAAATCCGTGGTCGGTTTGGATCGCTGTAATATCGTCAGTATGCAGCTTTGCGGCAACTATCTCTACTATGAAAAATATGACAAACAGATCGGCACTTCCCTGTCCAAAGTGCGCATTGACAAAAAAGACAGACAGATCGTTGCGGAAGCGATTATCAATCCCAACTGCTATGTAAACGGCAAAATCTACTATAATGGCGCCGCGGAAGACCATTATCTGCACGCCCTCGATGTCTCCACGGAGAGAGACTCCGTGGTCTGGCAGGGAAATATCTGGAACCCCATTGTGCAGGACGGCTATGTCTATTACATGGACGTGTCGGAAAACTACCGGCTGTGCCGCTATAACTTATCGAACAATGTAGTGGAAGTCCTGACCAACGACCGTATTGATATGTTCAATGTCTATGACAACTACATATATTATCAGGTCAGCTCTTCTGACTTTCCGGCGCTCAAGCGAATGCGAACCGATGGCAGCTCTCAGGAGCTTGTGCGGGAAGGCGTATACCAGAACATCAATATCACCTCCGAGTATGTGTACTTTAACGCCTTCAACGAATCCACGCCGGTGTATAAAACTTACACCTACGGCCCTGTCAATGTGACCACTTTCGACGCGGCGAGGGAAGCGGCGCTCGCGAACCTGAACAACTGAATCGGATAGGGAACATCTATCTTTCCCCACTCGCCGCGCGGCCCGTATGCTGTGAAACGGCAAACTTCCATATGCGGATCTGCGCAGAGAAAAAGGGACTGCACACGCAGTCCCTTCTTGGTTTTTGACCTGAATCTCATTTAATTCGATAACACATGTTTCTCCCCGCTCTGCACCACATCCGCCAGAAGCTCCATCACGGATTTCCCTAATACGGGGTGTCTCTCATAGGGGGCAATCTGTGAGAGCGGCTTCAATACAAAGTCGCGATTTTGCATATCCTTGTGGGGAATCGTCAGCTTATCCGTATCCGCCATCCTTCCCTCATAGAGAAGAATATCCAAATCCAGTGTTCGCGGTCCCCAGCGTTCCTTTCGTTCTCTGGCCTCCGCACGCTCAATCCCCTGCAGTACCTCAAGAAGCTCCTCCGGTGTGTACAGCGTCTCGATGGACATTGCTCCATTCAGATAATCCGCCTGTTCCACGCCGCCGTAGGGCGTCGTCTCCACCCAGTCCGAAACACGCAGCACCCTGCATTTTTTATCCCCGAGCAGCGCGTCCACAGCCGCGCTTAAATGGGCTTTCCTGTCTCCGATATTAGAACCGCAGGCAATATATACCCGCCGCCACCCTCTTGTGATCTTTACGGAAACCGACCCGAAGGGAACCGTGATTGGCGCTTCCGGCTTCTTCAGCTCCATGGTAACCTGCCTCACATTAGGAAACTGCAGAAGCAGCGCCTCAGAAGCCCTTTCCGCCGCCGTCTCAATCAGCTTGTAGGTATGCTCCGTGAGAAAGGTATGCAGGAAACGGCAGACCACGCCGTAATTCGTGGACAACCCCAGATCATCCGCCATCCCCGCAGCCCTGGTATCCGTATCCAGAACCACGCTGACATAAAAATTCTGCCCTTTCTCATTTTCCTGCTGATATACCCCATGATGTGCATATATCTGCAAATCTTCCACAATAATCTGATCCATCATCATCTGCCCCTTTCCCGCCCGGTTATAGAAGCGTTATGTAACATGTGATATTTTATCTGTCGTTCTTTTTGCAAATTAGTTCCTGTAACCGTCGCGGATCGCCTCCGTCATCTTAACGGCGCGCGCATTCTCCTTTACATCATGTACACGCACGAACATCACGCCGCGCTGCACGCCGTAGACAGTCGTTACCAGCGTTCCTTCCACCCGCTCATTCACAGGCAGATCCAGCCCCATACCAACCACGGATTTCCGACTTGCACCGAGAAGCAGCGGATAACCGAGGGAATGGAATTTCTGCAGATTATCAATGATTTCCAAATTGTTCTCATAACTTTTGCCGTAACCGATACCGGGATCCAGAATGATCTTATCATAAGCGATCCCCTTGCTGTTTGCCAGCTCCAGAGAAGATTCCAGATCCCAGAGCATCTCCTCAATCAGATTTTTATACTTCGGCTCCTTGCGGTTATGCGCCAGACAGCAGGGAAGTCCCGACTCCGCAATCACCTGCGCCATGTTTTCATCATACTTTAACCCCCA
Source organism: Lachnospiraceae bacterium (assembly GCA_009774215.1). GTDB lineage: Bacteria > Bacillota > Clostridia > Lachnospirales > Lachnospiraceae > UBA3282. Next base: position 89,626 of record VSNH01000002.1, on the reverse strand, counting down.
GATATCATTAATCATATCCACGCCCGCCGAAATACCTGCTTTCGCCACCTCGGATTTGTAGGTATCCAGAGAAATTGGGACATTAAATCTGGATTTAATCATCTCGATTACCGGAGCCACTCTGTCAATTTCCTCCTGCACGGAAATCTGTGTATAGCCGGGTCTTGTAGATTCCCCGCCCACATCCACAATATCCATACCATCTGTTATCATTTGTTCTACATGATACAAAGCCTGATCCAGATCATTATACTTTCCTCCGTCAGAAAAGGAATCAGGTGTTATGTTGAGTATTCCCATCACATATGCATGTCCTTTTGTCCTGAAATCTCTCTGTCCTATCCTCATTTTCCTATCCTCCGTGTTCTTTATTGTATGATTACTTATCCACAGGATTTCAATTTGCCAAATCCTGATTATATACTTTATTCTCTCCGATCATCCGGAAAAAGAGCTCCTGCCACTTCGGTTCTTCCTGAAAACATCCTCTGGAAGCCAGCGTCATCGTCCTGCTCCCGGGTTTCTCCACCCCCCGCATCGTCATACAGAGGTGCTCCGCCTCAAGCATCACGATCGCACCCTGCGGCTTTAAGTGTTCCATAACAGCCTCTATGATTTGAATGGTCATCTGCTCCTGAATCTGTGGCCTTCTGGCGTAAACCTCTACCGTCCTCGCCAGTTTGCTTAAACCCACTACCTTTCCGTCCGGCAGATAGGCGATATGCGCCTTTCCGTAAAAGGGCATCAGATGGTGTTCACAAATAGAATAAAAGGTGATATTTTTTACAAGAACGATCTCGTTGCTCTCCACGGTAAATGTCTTCGCCAGATGCTCCCCCGCATCCTCATCCATTCCCGCAAAAATTTCCCCGTACATACGGGCAATTCTGTCCGGCGTCTCCCGCAGCCCCTCTCTGTTCGCATCCTCGCCGATGCCTTCCAAAAGCAGCCGCACCGCCTCCTCAATTTTTTTCTGATCTACCATGGGTATCTCTCCTGATCGTATCTCTGTGCCCGACTATATCCATCAGCTCCCCCAGATAGGAAAGAGAGCCGAACGCAACAATAACGGCATCCTTGTCCTTTCCTGTCAGGAGATACGCGATTTCCACCGCTTCCTGCACGCTGTCCGCCGCAGTCACGGCTCTGTGGTACTCTCTGGCCGCCTGCGCCAGCTCAAGCGCCGGCAGCGCGCGCTCCTTGATGGGCGGCGTTACGGTAATGATATGGGACGCCAGCTCAAAGGTATGCCGAATCACCTTGTCATATTCTTTGTCCTGTAACATTCCCATTATATAAATTATTTTCCTGTTTGTAAAATAAAAACGAATACTTTCCGCCAATTTTTTGGCGGCATCCTCATTATGCGCGCCATCCGCAATAAAGAGCGGCCTCTTCGCAATCACCTCGAAACGCCCCGGCCATTTCGTATGAAAAAGCCCCTGTCTCAGCTTCTCTTCCGGCACCTTAAAACCACACCTGACAAGCGCCATAACCGTCTCCACAGCCAAGACCGCGTTCTCAATTTGAAACTGCCCGAGCATGGATATCTCCAGATCCTTGTACTTATCGTAGTCAAAGCTCTGCTTCGTCACGCCGTACCTGATATGTTTTGCGCGGGACAGATCCGCCGTGAGAAACTTTCCTTTTTTGATAAGGGCGGACTGCCGCAAAACCTTCATTACTTCCTGAGACTGCTTCACCGATATCGCATAACACTTGTTCTTAATAATGCCCGCCTTGGCGAGCGCTATCTCCTCCAAACTCTCCCCCAGAATATCCATATGATCCATGCTGATGGACGCAAAGACCGCCGCCACCGTCGTATTCACCACATTTGTTGCGTCCAGCGCGCCGCCCAGCCCTGTCTCCAGCACCACCAGATCACATTCCTTGTCCAAAAAATAGAGAAAAGCAACGGCCGTTTCCACCTCAAAGAGCGTGGGATGCGCGAATCCTTCCTCCGCCATCCGCGCCGCAGCCGCCTTTACCGGCTCCAGATACTTACAGAGCCCCGCCTGTGTCATTTCGCGGCCATTCACCTGAAAGCGTTCCCTATACTCCCTCACGGCAGGGGAAATATATCTGCCGACCCGGTATCCGGCCTCCTGCATAATTGTGGAAATATAGGCGAGCGCGGATCCCTTGCCGTTAGTGCCTGCAATATGTACAAATTTAAGCTGATCCTGCGGATTCCCCAGCGCGGCGCACAGACGGCGCATGGTATCCAGGCCCATAACGCTGCCAAGAGGCCGCAATTCCTCCACATACTGCATGGCTTCACGGTAGTTCATGGCTCCTCCCTTTCCTTGTATAAATACGCCAGACCCGGCAATACTGTCTCTATGAAAAAATTTATGCACAACTTCATTCACTGCGGCCTGCTGGGGTGGTTTCTGGAAATCACCTTCACGGCCTTTCACGCCTTTCGCAGAAGGGATATGAAACTGCCCGGCGCAACAAGCGTCTGGATGTTCCCCATTTACGGGCTTGCGGCCTTTCTCGCCCCTGTCTGCCGTCTGTTAAAGAACCGTTCCCTGCTGTTGCGGGGCCTGACCTACACAGGACTGATCTTCACCGGGGAATTTCTCACCGGCATATGGTTAAACCGCCGGGAGCTGTGTCCGTGGAACTATGAGCGCTCCCGCTGGAATCTGGCCAAAGTGATCCGCCTCGACTTCGCACCTGTCTGGTTTGTCACAGGCCTTCTCTTCGAGCGACTCCTCCGGGAAAACGATCCTTCCCTGCGCCCGACTGATCCCCGGCCATAACCGCCGTCTGCCGTCAAATGCCCGCGCTCAATCAACATCCATGTCGATGTCGTCCGCGTCGATGTTCAGGGTATTCATCGTGCGCCGCTTTCTCCGCGCAATCTCAGAGGCGTGTAAAATATAATCCTTGACTTCTTTCGCGTGTTTGATATGCGAAAGATATAGCTGCGGGTGCGTATTATCCCCCGTGAAGCACGCCACCGTACCCAGCCCGAAGGTGCGCTCCGCCAGACTGGTCTTTAACTCCACGTCCTGTACTTTATATAAATAACAGTCGTTTTCTGTCGTGTTGAGCAGGCCCTCGTTAATGGTAATCACCCGCTCATTCACCGTATATTTCGTAAACGTAAAGGGCAGACCGAAAAACAGCCACCGCTTGCGTTCCACGTACTCCCGCACGTCTTCCTTTTCCTCTATATCCTGCATTTCCTCTCTGTTTTCTTCCATGCTTCTTTTCTCCTCCATCCCGCTCTCGGAATCTCATATCTAAAATTAGTGTACCACATTCACCCCTATTTCACAATCTTCACATTTTGTCCCGTCCTTTTATCCCACTTGCACACCCCTATTCTTTGTGCTATGATATACAAAATATAGTAAACGGATTGTAAGCAAACCACATGATAAGGAGGATGCCGCATGACCGCTAAAGATTGTATCGTAGGGCGCAGAAGTATACGCAAATTTAAGGCAGATGCCGTTTCCCACGAGCTTTTGTCCGAAATCGTCGAGACCGCTTCCTACTCCCCGAGCTGGAAGCACACACAGATCACCCGCTACATTGCCGTGGAGGGCGCGTTAAAAGAAAAAATTGCCAGAGAGTGCACCACCATGTATCCCCCTAACGGCGATATCATTGCGGCAGCGCCCGTACTGATGGCTGTTACCATTATCAAAAACCGCAGCGGTTTCGAGCGCGACGGTTCGTTCAGCACTCCCCGCGGCGACGGCTGGCAGATGTACGATGCCGGTATCGCATCCCAGAGCCTCTGCCGTGCGGCATACGAGAAGGGGCTTGGTTCCGTGATCCTTGGTCTTTTTGACCAGAGCGCGGCAGAAGCTCTGTTACAGCTTCCCGAGGACAGGGAGCTGGTTGCCCTTATTCCGATCGGTTATCCCGATGAGTCTCCTGTTGCTCCCCGTCGGAAACCCGTGGACGAATTGTTATCCTATCTATCATAAATAAAAAATAGAAGAGAGTTTTCTCTTCTATTTTTTTCGACCATACAGCAAAGGAGTGTTGCATCTTTATGAGACATTTAATGAACCCACTTGATTTTTCCGTGGAGGAACTGGACAGACTCTTTGATCTGGCTAACAGAATTGAGGCCAATCCCGCCAAATACGCCCACGCCTGCGACGGCAAAAAGCTGGCCACCTGCTTTTACGAGCCGAGCACGCGCACACGCCTAAGCTTTGAGGCCGCCATGCTGAATCTTGGCGGGCAGGTTCTTGGCTTTTCTGACGCGGCTTCCTCCTCCGCCGCAAAGGGCGAGAGCGTTTCCGACACCATACGCATTGTCTCCTGTTATGCGGATATCTGCGCCATGCGCCATCCCAAAGAAGGCGCGCCCATGGTGGCGGCGGAGCGCTCCGGCATCCCTGTCATCAACGCGGGAGACGGCGGACACCAGCATCCCACCCAGACACTGACGGATCTGCTCACCATCCGTTCCTTAAAAGGACGGCTCGGCGGCTTTACCATCGGCCTGTGCGGAGACCTGAAATTCGGACGAACCGTGCATTCCCTCATCAACGCCCTGATCCGCTATAACGATATCCGTTTCATCTTCATATCTCCCGAGGAGCTGAAAGTGCCCGACTATATCACGGACATGCTGACGGAAAAGAACATTCCCTACGAGGAAGTAATCCGTCTGGAAGATTGTATGTCGGAACTAGATCTCCTCTATATGACAAGAGTCCAGAAGGAACGCTTCTTTAACGAAGAAGATTATGTGCGATTAAAAGACTTTTATATTCTGGATAAGACCAAGCTTTCCGCCGCCAGAGAGGATATGCTGATTCTCCATCCCCTGCCCCGCGTCAATGAAATTTCCGTGGAGGTGGACGACGATCCACGCGCCGTCTACTTTAAACAGGCGCAGTACGGCGTCTATGTGAGAATGGCGCTGATCCTGACACTTCTCGGCATCGAGAGTTGAATTAATAAAAACAATCGTTATTAAACCAATCCGATGGAAGCAATTTTGACTGTCGCCGGCTCTTATATCATGAAAGAAAGAAGGTATCGCCATATGTTAAATGTAGGAAAAATTGAGGAAGGCTTCGTTCTCGATCATATTGAAGCAGGCAAAAGCCTTGAAATCTATCATCATCTGAAACTGGACAAGCTGGACTGCACGGTAGCGATCATCAAGAACGCCCGCAGCAATAAGATGAGAAAAAAGGATATCCTGAAAGTAGAGTGCGATATCGACACACTGAACCTGGATATCCTCGCCGTAATCGATCACAATATTACCGTCAACGTCATCAAGGACGGAGAAATTGTTGATAAGAAAGAACTTGTGCTCCCCCGCGAAATTCACAACGTACTGAAATGCAGAAACCCCCGCTGTATCACTTCCATCGAGCAGGAGCTGCCGCATATCTTCGTGCTGGCCGATGAAGAAAAGGAAATATACCGCTGTAAATACTGCGAAGAAAAGGCGGGCAATTCCTCTACATGGTAAGAACCCCGCTGCCCCCTGCTTTCTCCTCAAGCTCTTCTCTTGCCTGATCCAGACATAACAGGAGCTTGGGGGAAAACTGACCGCACTCTCCCCGCATAATCATGTCGTACGCCTCCGCAGGCGTGTACGCGCTTTTATAGCAGCGCTCGCTGACCAGCGCGTCATAGACATCTGCAAGCGAAACGATCTGCGCGGCAACGGGAATCTCTTCCTCTTTCAATCCTTCCGGATATCCTCTCCCATCATACCGCTCGTGATGATACCGACAGATTTCATAACTTGTCCTGCCGTACTCCCCTTCCTGTATATCTCCCAGCATGGCGATGATTTCACACCCCTTTGTTGTATGTGTCTTCATCACCTCAAATTCCTGCGCGGTGAGCTTTCCGGGCTTTAACAGGATGGAATCCGGGATCGCAATTTTTCCTACATCATGCAAAGCAGCCGCCGCTGTAATCACATCGACGGCTTCCCTATCCAGTTGATATTCCGGGCACCCTTTCGCCAGATACCCCGCAAGGATTCTCGTGAAATCCTTCACCCGCTTCACATGGTCGCCGGACTCCAGATTGCGGAACTCCACCACATTGCTCAAAGTTTCCAGAATGCGTTCATTCATACGCCGCAGCTCCAGCGCCTGTGTCCGCAGCACGCTGGTCTGCAGCTTTACCAGTTCTTCCAAATGGCGTTTCGTGTAATATCTCCCGCCATCCTTATCATTCGTGCGTGCAACTACGCCCGAATTATTCATACTTTCCTACCTTCATTTTATATGGAGAATGCCATTTCTAAGACTCTCAATCCATGCGGAGAATGCCCGCCTTTTGGACATTCTCTGGTGCGAAACATCGAAGTTCTTTGCGAAGCAGCCTTTGCTGCAAGCATTAGAACTTCTTTTCGCACGCTTCTCCCACGTAAGACTTCGTGCTTCTTGGCGTTCCGTCCAATGGCGGGACGTCTTTAGAAGCACTTCTTACGTTGTTAGACCTGTGCCACATCCTTCATGGAGAAGCTGATTCTGCCCATCTTATCTTTGCCGAGACATACCACCGTCACCTTGTCGCCAAGGGTGAGCACATCCTCCACGCGATTGATTCTCTCCTTCGCGATCTTGGAGATGTGAACCATGCCTTCCTTGCCCGGCGCGAACTCGATAAATGCGCCGAACTCCTTGATGCTCACTACGGTGCCCTGGAAGATCTGCCCTTCCTCGAAATCCGTGGTAATCATCTTAATCATGTCCACAGCCTTGTCCATCATTTCGTGATCCGTGCCGCATACGGAAACCTGTCCCTCGTCGTTGATGTCGATCTTCACGCCGGTGCGGGCAATGATCTCGTTGATGGTCTTGCCGCGCTGTCCAACCACATCGCCGATCTTCTCAGGATCGATCTGGATGGAAATGATCTTCGGCGCGTAAGGGCCAACCTCTTTGCGGGGTGCGGAGATCGCGGGACTCATACAGTTCGCCATAATGAACTCCCTCGCCTCGCGGCATCTGCCGATCGCACCCTCCACGATGGGCTTCGTCAAGCCGTGGATCTTGATGTCCATCTGGATCGCCGTGATACCGTCATGCGTACCGGTCACCTTAAAGTCCATATCGCCAAAGAAATCCTCAAGACCCTGAATATCTGTCAACAATACAAAATCATCATCCGTATCGCCAGTTACCAGACCGCAGGAGATACCCGCCACCATCTTCTTGATCGGCACGCCCGCAGCCATCAGGGACATGCAGGACGCACAGGTGGAAGCCATGGAGGTAGAACCGTTGGATTCAAAGGTCTCCGACACGGTACGGATCGCGTAAGGGAACTCCTCCTCGGAGGGAAGTACCGGCAGTAACGCTCTCTCCGCCAGTGCGCCGTGACCGATCTCTCTTCTGCCCGGTCCTCTGCTCACCTTTGTCTCGCCTACGGAGTAGGACGGGAAATTATAGTGGTGCATATATCTCTTGCCCGTGATGTTCGGGTCTAAGCCGTCCACTTTCTGAATCTCCGAAAGAGGCGCCAGCGTGCATACATTGCAGATCTGTGTCTGCCCTCTCGTGAACATGGCGGAACCGTGCACTCTCGGAATGATATCCACCTCCGCCGCCAGAGGGCGAATCTGGTCTAACGCCCTGCCGTCGGGACGCTTGTGGTCTTTTAAAATCATCTTGCGCACGGTCTTCTTCTGATACTGATACACCGCCTCGCCGAGCACCGCCAGATACTCTTCGTTCTCCGCGAAAGCCTCCTCCAGTCTTGCCGTGATATTTCTGATATTCTCCTCGCGCACCTGCTTTTCATCGGTGAAGACAGCCGTCTCCATCTCCTCGGGCGTCACGATCTTTTTCATGTCCTCAAACATCTGCTCGGGAACCGCGCAGCTTTCATAGGTGTGTTTCGGCTTGCCCACCTCTGCAACGATCTGGTTGATGAACGTGATCAGCGTCTGGTTTACCTCATGCGCCTTGTAGATCGCCTCCAGCACCTTCGCCTCCGGCACCTCATTGGCGCCCGCCTCGATCATCATCACCTTCTCCGCGGTGGAAGCCACGGTCATCTTCAGATCACCCTTGTCCCACTGCTCCTGGGAAGGATTGACGATCAGCTCGCCGTCCACCATGCCCATCTGCGTCATCGCGCAGGGGCCCGCAAAGGGGATATCCGAAATGCATGTCGCGATCGCCGTACCGATCATCGCCACCAGCTCCGGACGGCACGCCGGGTCAACGCTCATCACCAGATTGTTCAAAGTAACGTCGTTGCGGTAATCCTTCGGGAATAAGGGTCTCATAGGGCGGTCGATCACGCGGCTTGTCAAAATCGCGTTCTCGGAGGGCTTACCCTCTCTCTTGTTGAAGCCGCCGGGTATCTTGCCTACGGAATAAAACTTCTCCTCATACTCCACGCTGCAAGGGAAGAAATCAATACCATCCCTCGGTTTATCGGAGGCCGTCGCCGTGGATAACACGGTGGTCTCGCCATACTGCATGAAAGCGCAGCCGTTTGCCTGTTTGCCGACTCTGCCGATGTCTACCCGAAGGGTACGCCCGGCGAGCTCTAAGGTGTAACTCTTGTACATAATCTTCTCTCCTTCTTCTCTTCTTTTCTCCCAGTTCATTCCCACTAATGCCCGAGTTTGCAAAGCGAATCTCGTGATTGAGCAACGCTCAATCGGTTCGGATGAACTGTTATAATTATATGAGAAGAGCGGATTTAGGGTCGAACCTGCCAACCCTATCTCCGCTCATCATCCCTTATTATTTACGAAGTCCAAGCTTCTCGATCAATGCACGATATCTCTCAATATCCTTCTCTTTCAGATAGCCGAGCAGGCCGCGTCTCTGGCCTACCATTTTCAGAAGTCCTCTTCTGGAGTGGTGATCCTTCGGATTCTCCTTCAAGTGCTCTGTCAGCTCCTGAATCCTCGCCGTCAGAACTGCTACCTGTACCTCCGGCGAACCGGTGTCGCCCTCAGATCTGGCATACTCTTTGATAATCGCTGTCTTCTTTTCCTTAGAAATCATAGTTTCTCCTTTCCCTCAGGGGGCTGCCCTGACAACCGCCTGACACCAAGAAGGGGTCGGAGTGTCCCACATCTGCGTGCCGGCTGAAATCCATACCGTCATATTCTACCACAGTGTTCTTTCATTGTAAAGCCCGTTTTGCCCGTCTTTTTACTTATTTTTTCGATAATTACATCGTACTGTCCGTACATCTTCTGCACTTCGTTTTCCAATATATAGTAATGACGTACATAAGGAATCAGAAGCGCCAGAAACGCCGCCACCACCAAAAACCAGCTTTCTGCGCCCTCCGTTCCCCATGCCATCAGCAGAAACGCCATCCCAACGGACAGCACGGCAAACAGGGCAAAAATCACCGTGACGATCAGATGAATCAGCCGCTCGTGCTGAAAAAAGCCCACCTGTACAAGATGCTCCTCCCGAATCCGCTCCCAATCAACGTCCTCCCGCAAAAGCAGCTCATCCATATATTTTCGATATGTTAAAATCCGTTTTTCCATCTTTTCCTCTGTTTCCCCGCGCCGCTTCAATCGTACAGGATCCGCACCGCCTTAAAAGGCGTGCGGTAGGACACGTTGGAAATCTTAATGCCCGTCTTGGGACTGCTGGCGTGGACTACCTGCCCGTTTCCGATATAAATCGCCACATGGTTGATGGTCTTGCCCTTTGCGTAGAAGATCAGGTCACCCGGCTTCGCCTCCGACACCTTGATGGTGGTGCCACAGTTTGCCTGCGCCCTGGAATTCCGCGGCAGCTTCACACCGTACTTCTGAAAGACCCTCATCACAAAGCCGGAACAGTCCGTCCCCTTTGTCAGACTGGTACCGCCCCACACATAAGGATTGCCGATAAATTCCTTGGCATACTGGCAGACATCCACCCGCACATCGGAGACACCCTGCCCATAAAGCAGCTCCGTCATCGTAACCGCCGTGCCGAGCTCCGCGCTGACCTCCACGTACTCCGCGGAGACATAGACCTCGTCATTGTCCAGAAGCACCTTGACCCAGTCGCCTTCCACGGCCGCCACCTCAAGCTCCTCACCCATGGCAACCAGCGTAATTACCTCCGACTCCGTGTTCGCTTCCGCCCGAACCTTCAAACTGTCCGTGTTCACCTTCGCAACGGTAACCGCCAGCTCCTCCGCCTTAAATTTGGCGAGGACTCCTGTCAAGAGATAATCCAGACTCACATACCCCTCCACGCTTCCGGATTTGATATGCGCCCAGGTATCGTCCGTATCAATCACCTCACAGGCCGCGTTTCTGGGCAGTTTCCCCACAAGCCTGCCATCCTCCGCGGCGATGGCGCGGATATTCAGGTTATCGCTGACATCCGCAATTCCCAGATTTGTGTAGCCCCAGTTGGCGTTCTTGGCCCGCTCGTAAGCAAGCTCATAATCCTCCGCCGTCTTGTCGGAGATCATGATCTCGCCCCACCCGATAGCTTCCCCGTCCAGCACATCCTGCGCCGTCTCCATATCGTTTTCAGAAACACTCTCCACTGCGCTGTTACCGCTGACCTGTCCTTCCTCCTGCGAATCCTTCTCCACTGCTTCCATATTCAGTTTCAACTGCCCGATCGGCAAAAGATCAGGCACAGGCATGGAAGCTTGTACCGCAAATGAAGTCAGCAATAAGGTGACACCCGTTATTATTAAAATTTTTTTCTTTCTATTCATGTAAAGCCGTTTCCTTTTCCCCGTATGCAGCTTTTCTGTAACATTTCTGTAACAATTACGGGGTTATTATAACAATCACACTCCTCTCTGTCAAGCATCGGGCATCTAATTCGGCTCAAAGTAGCTGTTTGCAAAAGCAATATTTGTGGCATGATCCGCCACTCTCTCAAGTCCCGACACAATATCCGAGAACATGGCGCCCGCCTCAGGCGTGCACTCATTGTTGGAAAGCCGCTCGATATGACGCTGCTGCAGCTCCTTTTCCTTTTCGTCTATGGCCTCCTCCAGATTCCTGATATCTTCCTCATGCTCCTCCGTGCTCTTGACGAACATTTCAAAGGAGAAGCGCAGAAGCGTATTGACCATATTCATCATTTCGCCCAGCTCCCGCTGCGCTGCCTTGGAGAAGCCGACGCCGGTCTTCTCTCTCTGCACCGCCGCATCCGCAATGTTCTCCGCATGGTCGCCGATCCGCTCGATGTCGTTCACCACGTGGAACAGCGCGCCGATGCTCTTCAAGTCTTCGATCGGCAGGGTTGTCTGGTTAATCTTCACCAGATAGTTGGTAATGGCATGGCTTAAGAAGTCGATGTTCTTCTCCACCTCATAGACCTCGTCGATCTCCTCACGGTCAAGCGTAATCAGCGCATTCATGGCGCGGTTTAAATTTTCATCCGCAAGGGATCCCATGCGATCAAGCTCCTTGATCACCTCCACCACAGCCGTGGCAGGGTTCAAGACTACCTTTTCGCCGATGTACTTAAGCTGGTAGCTGTCCCGGTAGCCGATCTTCTTGTCGTCTCCGGGCACAAGCAGATAGGTCAGCTTCACAATCTGCCTGATAAAAGGCATCATAATAATAACCTGGAATACTTTAATCAATATATGGGCGTATGCAACCATTCTGCCCGGATCGCCGTGAGCAAGAACCGACAGACCGCCGACAATCTGATTCACTGCCAGCATAAATATGATGTAAACTATGATCGTGCCGATCACATTGAAGACCAGGTGGATCGCCGCCGCCCTCTTTGCGTCCTTCTTACCGCTCAGGGAAGCCAGCAGCGCGGAGGTACAGGCGCCGATATTACAGCCGAGAATAATGAACATGCCGATATCCATGCTCATCAGCCCCTGATTGGCCAGAAGCACCATGATACTGACCGTCACGGAAGAGCTCTGAATCACTGCCGTCAATACTGTCCCCAGAAGAACCGCCAGAAACGGGGACTGCAGCGAAGCAAACATATGTAAAACCGCAGGCGAATCCTTCATGCCCGTCATGGCGCCCGACATGGTACTGAGTCCCATAAAAAGAACGCCGAAGCCGATAATCACCTCTCCCCACCGGGAAACCTTCTGCTTCTTCACAAACATAATAATGAGCACGCCCACAAGCAGAATCACGGGAGCCGCCTTCTCTAATTTAAAGGAAACAAGGAGCGCGGTTACCGTCGTACCGATGTTCGCGCCGAAGATCACGCCCGCAGCCTGTGTCAGCGTCATCAGACCGGAATTTACAAAACTGACCACCATGACTGTACAGGCCGACGAGGACTGGATCACTGCCGTAAAGAACACACCCACTAAAATCGCCGTAAAACGGTTGGTCGTCAACCGCTCCAATATCCCTCTCAGCTTGGCGCCCGCAACCTTCTCGATGCTGTCGCTCATAATGCGCATACCATACAGGAACAGCCCAAGGCCGCCCGCCATGGAAAGTATGATAGATAGATTCATCTTGGTTCAGATATCCTTCCTTTGTTCTTTTCCCCATTGAAAAGCTACACTTCTCTATTGTATCGAAAAAAAAAACCTCTTACAACCCCTTACGACAAAAAAAGACTTTTGAAATACGCCTACGGGAATTTTCTCCCTGCCTCCACATCAGCCTCGATCTGTCGGCGCAGCGCCTCCACATCCGCAAACGCCCGCTCCTTTCTGCGAAATGCCAGAAGCTCCACCGTCATATCTCTGTCGTAGACCTCTCCCGCAAAATCATAGAGATAAGTTTCCACCCCCAGGATCCGCTCCGCCGAAACGGTAGGCTTGTATCCCACGTTAGATATCCCCCGGTATGTCTTATCCCCGAGTCTTGCCCGGGAATAGTAAACGCCGTTTGGAGGCAGAAGCTTTCTTATGTCCGGCAAAAGGTTCGCCGTGGGCATACCGAGTTTCCGCCCGAGCTGTCTGCCGTGAACCACCTTCCCGCTCACACAGTAGGGCGCGCCCAGCATGGCGGAAACCGTCTCCATCTCACCTGCCCGAACCGCCTGCCGCACTCTGGTGGAACTGACCTCCTCCCCGTCCACACGTACCTTGTCGATCAGCTCCACCTGATACCCGCAGGTTCCGGCATACTCCGCCAGAAGCGCGTAGTTCCCCGCGCCGCCTTTCCCAAAGGAAATATCCGGCCCCGCGCACAGATAAGCCGTCCGCATCTGCCCGTCCAGATAACGGGTCACGAAATCCGCAGGCTTCGTGGCCGCCGTCTCCCGGTTTAGCGGAAACTCAATCAATACATCGATGCCCAGCCTGGAAAACATCTCTCTTTTTTCCTCTCTGGTAGACAGTTCCTTCGTCTCTCCGCCGAAAAAGGACGCCGCCGAGGTATCGAATGTAAACACCACCGTCAAAAGCCCCCGTTTTTTCTGCTCCAATACCCGTTCAAGGAGCCGGCGGTGGCCCAGATGAATCCCGTCAAACTTCCCAAGCGCCACGGCGCTTTTATTTTCCAGCTGAAATTCTGTTGTGTTTTCTACAATTCGCATACCGTCCGTCCCACTTCTGTCTCTCTAACCGGCTTCTGCCTCTGTCGCGTCATGCCCTGCTCTCTCCCGCAATTACTGTATGTTCTCCTGAAATGATTCTGATAACGCATGATATTATTTATCTGCCAAGAACATTTTCACAGGACGCGCTTCCCCCGCGCCTGCATGGTACTCGTAAATACCGTAAAACCGCCCGGCCTCGTCGTACATCCGCAGCCGTTCTTTGTCCCGCGGCAAATCGCGCGCCGCAAACATTGCGGCGGGGATTTTGTTCCCGTTCTCCAGGAGCCTGCACGCCGCAGACATCACCGTCACTCCCCTGCAGTCTCCGAAAACAGCGTCAGGCGGAATAATAACGTCAGATATTTTATCTTCATCCCGCAGCTTTTCGATCTCCGAAAGCCGCAGCGCATTCTCAATTCTGAATATTCCCACCCTGCTTCGCGTCAGAGCTTCCATCGCGCCGCCGCAGCCAAGTTTTTCTCCGATATCGTGGCAGAGCGTCCGAATGTATGTGCCCTTCGAGCAGACTGCCCGGAACCTGACCGTAGGAATGTTCATTTCCAGAATCTCCAGCTCACGAATATGTACCGTGCGGGGAGGCCTCTCCACCTCTTTTCCCGCCCTTGCCAGCTCATAGAGCTTCTTACCGTTCACCTTGAGGGCCGAATACATCGGCGGAATCTGCTCATAATCACCGATAAAATCCAAAACACACGCCCGCACCCGCTCTTCTGTCAGTGCCGAAAGCGTCTCCTTATCCGCGTGAAACAACACCTGTCCCGATAAATCCTGGGTGTCCGTCGCCACTCCCAGCCTGAGCACGGCGATATACTCTTTATCCCAATCCGTCAGCATGTCGCACAGTTTCGTGCCCGAACCAAAACATACAGGAAGCACGCCGACCGCGTCCGGGTCGAGTGTCCCTGTATGCCCTATCTTCTTCTGTTTACAGATGCCGCGGAGCTTCGCCACAACGTCATGTGACGTAAAACCCGCCTCCTTATAAACATTCATAATGCCGTTGTACATAATTCTTCCTGTCTCTTTCTGGCTCCGACGTACCGCCGTCTCGCCCTGTCTCAGTCTTATGACATGTCAGACGCTACGCCTGCTCCTTCGTCCAGCCAAGCTGAGCCGCAATCTCCCGCGACAGGTTGTTGATGTTGTCGTGATATGTACCGTTCATCGTGCATCCCGCGGCACGCACATGACCGCCGCCCCCGAATTTCACAGCCACCTCCGCCACATTGACAAGACCGTTCGAGCGCATACTCACCTTGTATTCCAGCGTGCCCGTCTCGTACATAAAGATGGCGCAGTCCACGCCCTTTACTCCCTGTAAATAGTTGACGATGCCGTCCAGATCCTTCGGACCCACACAGTAAAAATCCATCATGCGCCGACTCACCATGCTGACAATACATCTATTGTCCATAAAGCGCACGCTTCCAAGAATCGCCCTGCCCATAATCTGTGTCTGGAAATAAGTCTTCTCGTAGAAGGTTTCTTCTATCAAAGCAGAAAAATCAAATCCAAATTTAAGCAGTTCCGACGCAATCTGCATCGTGCGCGGAGAGGTGTTAGAATAGCGGAATACGCCTGTGTCGTGGGCAATCCCGATATAAACCGCCTTGGCGATCTCCATATCCACCAGCTCCGGCTCCATCAGCTCATAAAGCAGCTCCGACGTAGAGCTTTTCTCCGGCTCTATCACATTCACATCCCCGCAGCCCGTATTGCTGACATGATGGTCAATGTTGACACGCCTTTTTGCCCGCTTAAAAATAGGCAGCGCATCTCCCAGACGCTCGTCGTTACAGTCCAGCGCAAAGAAGACATCATAGATTTCATCGTTATTAAAATTGGATTTAATATCCTCAATTCCCTCTAATACCCGGAACGGAGCCGGCGGTTCCTCCAGATAAACGTCAATCTGCGCTTTCGGCAGCTCCTTTTTCAAATAATGGTACAGCGCCAGGCAGGAGCACACACAATCCCCGTCAGGCCGCATATGCCCGCCGATCGCCACTGTCTTTACATCCCTTAATTCGTCAATCCTCTTCATTTTCACTCCTCTTATCAGATAAAACGGCCTTCCGGTCTGAGGCCACCACTTCCTCAATCCGCTTCGACATATTCACCCCGTAAGCGATGGACTGATCCATAATAAAATGAATCTGCGGTGTATTGCGGAGGTTGATGGTTCTGGCAAGCTGTCCGCGTATATACCCTTCCGCACTCTTAAGCCCTGCCAGCGTATCCGCCTGCGCTTTCTCATCGCCAAGCACGCTGATCCACGCTTTGCAGGTTTTTAAGTCGGGGGCAACCTCCACCGCCACCACCGAGGTCATCGGCGCAATCCTGGGATCCTTGATCTCGCCTCGGATCATTTCCGCCAGCACACGCTGCACCTCCCCGTTGATGCGGGTATTTTTGACACTGTTTTTACGCATGATATTCAGTCCTTTCCATCGTACCACTACACATAACACTTGTTATATCCGTAATCAGCGCGGCACCTCCACCATGATGTACGCCTCAACGATGTCCAGCTCTTCCATCTTGTCGAAGCCCTCAAACACGAGGCCGCACTCAAAACCGGCCTTCACTTCCTTCACGTCATCCTTAAAGCGTTTCAGGGATGCGAGCTCGCCCTCGTAAATCTGCTCATCGCCCCTGCGGATACGGATCTTACAGCCTCTCTGGAACTCGCCGTCCAGCACATAGGAACCCGCGATATTGCCGATGGCGGACGCCTTGAATATCTGGCGCACCTCCGCGTGGCCGATGATCTTCTCCTCGAAGATCGGGTCGAGCATACCCTTCATGGCCGCCTCGATATCCTCGATCGCCTGATAGATCACCTTGTAGAGACGCACATCCACGCCTTCTCTCTCCGCCACGGTCTTCGCCTGCGCGTCCGGACGCACGTTAAAGCCGATGATAATTGCGGAGGACGCCGAAGCCAGCGACACATCCGATTCGTTGATGGCGCCCACGCCCCCGTGGATACACTTCACCACCACTTCCTCGTTGGAAAGCTTCATCAAGCTCTGCTTCACAGCCTCCACGCTGCCCTGCACATCCGCTTTGACGATCAGGTTCAGCTCCTTCAGATTGCCCTCCTGGATCTGGTTGAACAGATCGTCAAGGGACATCTTCGTCTTAGTATCTGCAAGCATCTCCTCTTTATGCTGCGCCATGTAAGTCTCCGCATAAGATTTCGCGCTCTTGTCATTTTCATGGACGATAAACACCTCTCCGGCGCTCGGCACGTCGGATAAGCCCAGAATCTCCACGGGCGTAGAAGGTGTCGCTTCCTTCACTCTTCTGCCCTTGTCGTCGATCATGGCCCGCACCTTGCCGTGGCTCGCACCCGCCGAAATAAAGTCGCCCACATGGAGCGTACCCTTCTGCACCAGCACTGTGGCAACGGGACCTCTTCCCTTGTCAAGTTCCGCCTCGATCACCAGACCTCTGGCGTTTCTGTCAGGATTCGCTTTTAACTCCAAAATCTCCGCCGTGAGCAGAATCGTCTCCAGCAGATTTTCAATGCCCTCTCCCGACTTTGCGGAAACCGGCACAAACTCCGTCGATCCGCCCCAATCCACCGGGATCAGCTCGTACTCCGTCATCTCCTGCTTCACACGGTCAATGTTTGCGTTGGGTTTATCAATCTTGTTGACCGCAACGATAATCTCGATCCCGGCCGCCTTCGCGTGGTTGATGGCCTCCACCGTCTGGGGCATCACACCGTCGTCGGCCGCCACCACCAGCACCGCGATATCCGTAGAGTTGGCGCCGCGCATACGCATGGCCGTGAACGCCTCATGCCCCGGTGTATCTAAGAAGGTAATGCTCTGCCCCTTCGCGCTTACCGTGTACGCGCCGATAGCCTGCGTGATGCCGCCCGCCTCCTTATCCGTAACGTTTGTCTTACGGATTGCGTCAAGCAGGGAAGTTTTTCCGTGATCTACGTGACCCATCACGCAGATAACCGGGGGACGCGCCACCATCGTGGAGGCGTCCTCTTCCTCCTCGCGCAGAAGTTCCTCGATCACATCGACCTTGACTTCCTTCTCACAGATGATCTCATACTCGATGGCGATATTCTCCGCCTCTTCAAAGCTGACGTCCGAGTTCAGGGTCACGACCTGCCCCTGTAAAAACAGCTTCTTGATAATCACGGAAGGCTGTATCTTCATCTTATCCGCCAGCTCCTTGATTGTCAGGGTATCCGGAATCGTGATCACTTTGATCCGCTCTTCCTTGGACGCCTCAGGCTTTTTCTCCGGCTTGATGAAGCGTCCCGCCTTGTTGCGGTTCTTTACCGCAGCGTCGTCCTCCTCGTAGATATGATCCTTCTTAGAACGTTTATCCCTGTCCTGATTTACTCTGCGCTTTTCATCATCCCTGTGCTTTTCCGCATCCTTGCCGGGCGCCTCAGCGATAAAGTCCTTCGAACCGTTATTTTTCCTAAATCGATTGTCCTGCCCGCCATTTCCTCTCTGAGAGCGTTCACCACCGCCGCCGTTCCTGTTACCAGCGAAGGGAGCGCCGCTACCCTTACGATCACCCTGACCGCCTTTATAATTCGGCCTGCCCTGGCTCTCAGGCCTGCGATTTTCTCCTGCACTTCCCACTCTCTCCTGTCCGGGAGCCGGTTTCGCTCCGGCCGCCATATTTTTATTGTTCTCCCGCTTCTCCTGCTGCCTCTGCTCCAGCCGTCTCTCCTGCTGCTGTTTCTGCCTCACATCGTAAGGCTCCGCCGTCACAGGAATCGGCTTCTGGGTGGGGCGTATGATCTTATGGGGCACATTCTGCGGCTGTACGGGCCGTGCGCCGTTCGACATCGGTCTGCCGTTTCCGCCGCCTCGGTTCTGCCCGTTTCCGCCGCCCTGAGACTGTCTTCCGCCCATCTTGGAATTGTGGGGATTGCTCACGAAGATGATCCGCTTTTTCTTGGGCGCCTCGCCCTTTCCTTCTCGCTTTTCACCCTCCGCCGCGGGCTTTTCAGGTGCAGCCTTCGCAGCCACGGGCTTCTCTCCACCGGCTGCAGACGCAGAGCTCTGCTTCGTGGAAGGTTCCACTTTCTGCTGCTTTTCTTCCGTCCTTTGCGGCTTTTCTTCCTTGGCGGCGGGCGCAGTCTTCTCTTTCGAAGAAGCAAACTCCTTCCTCACCAGCGCGATTGCCTCGTCCTCAATGGAACTCTGCGCTACCTTCACCTCATATCCTTTGGCCTGCAGAAAGTCGATCAGTTCCTTACTCTTCCTGTCTAACTCCTTTGCAAGCTCATGTACTTTCATCTTCGCCATACTTACTACCTCCAACTATTCCGAATCTCCTAAATGCTTCCGTATCGAATCTGCAAATCCCTCATCTGTCACCGCAAGGACTGATCTTTCTTCCTTGCCCATGGAATGTCCCAGCACAGCCTTCGTCCCATGGAACGCACAGGGAACCTCATAAAAACCACACATGTTACTATACTTTTTTCTGGTATTACCCGACGCATCCTCAGCTATGATGACCAGCGCTGCCGTACCGCCCTTGACAGCCGCTTCCGTTGCAAATCCGCCACTGACAACATTTCTGGAGCGTGCGGCGAGTCCCAGCATAGATAATACCTTATCCTTCCCCGGTATCTGCTTCATGCCTGCCCTCCTCAAACTCCTTTTCCAGATTTTCGTATATTTCATCCGGTATGCGCATCTTGAAGGACCGATCCAGTCCCTTATTCTTTCTGGCTTTCGACAGGCACGCCCCGTTTTTACAAAGGTAAGCGCCCCGGCCGTTCTTTCTCCCGGTCATATCCAGAGATACAAGCCCTTCCGCGCTCTTCAGCACGCGCATCATCTCTTTCTTATCCTTCATTTCTCCGCAGCCCACACACTGACGCAGGGATATTTTCTTCGCCATACCGCCCTCACTTTAAACTTACGCCTCTTCGCCGTCTTCCTCTACATACGCTTCCTGCTCATACATTTCAGAACCGTTCCCGTCATTTTCCCCGTACTCTCCGTCGTAGCCCTCTTCCGCGTAGTCATCTTCGCTGTAATCTTCCTCGTCATACTCCTCATCGTCGTAGACGTAATCCTCATAGCGGAAGCCGGGCGCGTCCTTAGCCTGCGTCTCGCTCTTGATGTCGATCTTGTACCCGGTCAGTCTGGCCGCAAGTCTCGCGTTCTGGCCCTCCTTGCCGATGGCGAGGGAAAGCTGGTAATCCGGCACCACCACCTTGGCCGTCTTCTCGTCGGGATCGGCAAACACCGCCACGATCTTGGCCGGAGACAGCGCGTTCTGAATCAGGTTGCCCGGGTTTTCATCCCAGTTTACAATGTCGATTTTCTCCCCGCAAAGCTCATCCACAATGGAGTTCACCCTGGCGCCGTTCAGCCCAACGCATGCGCCCACGGCATCCACGTTTGGATTGTTGGATCGCACCGCGATCTTCGTCCTGCTGCCGGCCTCCCTGGCAATGCTCATTATTTCCACCGTGCCGTCCTTGATCTCCGTCACCTCGGACTCAAAAAGGCGTTTTACCAGCTCAGGGTGCGTCCTGCTCACCAGAATCCTTGGCCCTTTGGGAGTGTTTCTCACCTCCAGAATGTAAACCTTGATTCTCTCCGTCGGGCGGAAGTGCTCGGTGCGCACCTGCTCATTCTCATTTAAGATGGCATCCGCCTTGCCCAGATTGATGGAGATATTCTTGCCCATGTAACGCTGGACAATGCCCGTCACCACATCCTTCTCCTTCTCAAAATACTGGTTATAGATGACGCTTCTCTCCTCCTCGCGGATCTTCTGCAGGATCACGCTCTTGGCGTTCTGGGTGGCAATGCGGCCGAACTCCTTGGAGCGGATTTCCACGCGGACGATATCGCCCACCTTCGCGTCCGGGTCAATCTCCTTCGCGTCCTCGGGAGCAATCTGCATCACCGGGTCTTCCACTTCCTCCGTGACCTCCTTCTCCGCGTAGCAGTAGTAATCGCAAGTCTCCCTGTCGATTTCCACCTTCACGTTGTCCGCCTTGCCGAAGTGGTTTTTGTATGCGGTAATCAGCGAATTTTCGATGGCCTCAAAGAGCGTATCCTTGCTGATCTCCTTCTCTCTCTCCAGAATCTCCAGCGCCTCCATTAATTCCTTATTCATTTTCCATTGTCCTCCTATGTTTCCTATAAAATAAGCAAACGCTTTAAATGTCCAATGCCAGTCTGACCGTAGCGATATCGGCTCTTTCAAATGTACGCGCGGCGCCGTCCTGCTCAATGGTGACAGTCCCGGCGTCAAATGCCTTCAAGATCCCGGAAAACTCTTTCTGCCCGTCTATGGGCTTATAGGCTTTTAACTCCACCCCTTCTCCCAGACTCTTCTCCAAATGCCGGTCTTTCTTTAAAATCCGGCCAAGCCCCGGGCTGCTGACCTCCAGAATGTAGGCATCCGGTATAAAATCCTCCGCATCGAGCGCGTCTGACAGGGCACGGCTCACATTCTCACAGTCCTGAATGTTTACCCCTCCCGCTTTGTCGATATAGGCCCGCAGATAATAGTCCTTCCCCTCCTTCACATACTCCACATCATAAATTTCCACACCATACCGCTCCACGATGGGGGCAAGAAGGTGTTCCGTCTTCTCCTCATATGTCTCCCGTTTTGACATAACACTCTCCATTCCGGAGCGTTTTCGCGACGGGGCGACGCAAATCTCCCATATTGCGCCGCCCGAACAAGTTCGTGCGCCATCAGACAAATTTGTGACGCCCCTACACAAATTTGCGTGTAAAAATCAGCACATCGGTGTGATTTTTTATACTACACTCCTGCACGGAAAAGAGCGGACTCGCAAGTCCACTCTTTATCTTTGTAACTATTCTTAATTCTTCTGTATTATAGCACCCTTTTTCTTCCATTGCAAGTGTTTTTAAAAGGCGGACTATTTGACAGGGCGGCGGATATCCTTTACTCTATAATTAGTTTTCAATGACGGGGGAAAAAGACATGACGAAAAAACGGAACCGCCTTTTACTGCTGCATCTGTTCCAGAGCTTTATCACCACTTGGGCGCTGATGAAAGCGTCGCGCATGGAACCGGGCAATATTCTCACCTTTGTTTTCTTTCTTCTGGTATATTTTTTCTACCGGCACGTAAACCGCCGAATGGATCTTCTGCAGGTTTCCAACCGCGTGGCCCTGCTCACCGCGGTCATTTTTACCTCCCTGTATATGCTTGTGGATTACCCCCATTATATAGAGCTTCTCACAAGCCCCCTTTACCGCTTCATCGTGATGACTGTGATCTTTGCAGGCTTTGTCTGCCTGTTTTACTATCTGCTTCACTTTTTATATTCCTACGCCTGCAACCGCAAAAGGCTGTATCTCCTGCTGCTGACCCGCTATCAGGATATGCCCTTCACTTACGAGGGCAGCCGTCCGCGTGTTTCCGCCTGTTTTTCCGCGTTTGCGAATTTCGTCCGCAGCCACACGGCGCTCTGCGCTTTTCTGTGCTGCCTGCTCTGCTGGCTTCCCTACTATCTCTATCAGTATCCGGGGATTATGACCCCCGACAGCATCAACCAGCTGGAACAGATTCTGGGCGTGATTCCCTGGTCCAATCATCATCCCTGGGTTCACACGCTGTTGTTCGGCCTCTTCTACCAGATCGGCTACGCGCTGACAAAAAATATGGTAATCGCCGTATCCGTCTATACCTTTTTCCAGATGTGCCTGCTTGCGGGCAGCGTGGCCTACTTTATCTTCACGCTGCGCTCCCACAAAATCAGACCTTTCGTCCTGCTGCTGATTACGGCTTTCTATGCGCTGATTCCCTACCATGCCGTCTTTTCCGTCACGGTCTGGAAGGATATTCCCTTCGCGGCGGCAGTGCTTTTTTTCAGCTGCGCCATCCTTCGTCTGTCGGTGCAAAATCAGATATGCCTCAAAAATCTGGCCGTTCTTTTCATATCAGGTGTTATGATATGTCTTTTCCGCTCCAACGGCTGGTATGCCTTTCTTCTGGCCCTGCCCTTTCTTCTGTTCGGATTCCGCCATAAGGCAAAGGCCGTCTACCCGCCGCTTTTTGCCGCGCTCCTGCTGGCTGCGGTCGTAAAGTATCCGATTATGAGTGCGTTTCGCGTAGAGCAGCCCGACTTCATCGAGTCGGTCAGCATTCCCATGCAACAGATTACGGCTGTTATTTGCAATGACAGATATCTCACTGAGGAAGAACGCGCTCTGATCGAGGAGGTGGTGGATCTGACCTACATCCGCGACCTCTACAATCCCACCTTTGCGGACAACATCAAAGAACTCGTCAGAGCAGGCAATCAGGATTATCTGGTCTCCCACAAAGACGAGTTCTTAAACCTCTGGATTGATTTGGGCCTTCGCTATCCCGGCGACTATCTGACCGCCTATGTGAACCAGACCTACGGCTACTGGTATCCCGACTCCTTCTATCTGGTGGCGGAGGCCGAGGGCGTCAGCGCAACGGATTTGGGCGTCTCGCACACCCCGCTGATCGGCGGACCCCTGGTCATCAAGACAAAGGAAATCGCCATCAAGCTGGGCAGCATGGTGCCCATCTACGGCACGCTCTGGAGTATGGGCGTCGCCTGCTGGGTTCTGCTTTTCAGCATAAGCGTCTCCGTCATCCGCCGGGACTACCATAAATTGATCTGCTATCTGCCGGGCGTTGCCCTGCTGCTCTCCGTGCTCGCAGCCACACCCGTAGCCACGGAATTTCGCTACGTTTACTTTCTGGTGCTGTGCCTGCCCTTCTACCTGATTACGGCTGTCCTGCCGGAAGAGGCAGACGCGCCTGTCTGAGACGGTTTCATAAAAAAACGTTACGGTTCAGCCCCGAACTTTGCACTTGCTGCAAAGTTCGTAAAACATGTAAAAACCCCGAAGAATCCGGTCTCTTTGCCGAAGGCAAAACCGGAATAGACCGGATTCAGTAACCAGGAAGCCGAAGGCTGAATAGTTACAGGAAAATACAGTCCCCCGTTTTCAGATGGGTGTAAACCGTGCCGCCTTCCTCTTCCGCACGCATCCTCTCCTGTGCCGCATCCCCGGTGCAATGGTTAAATCCCACCATGCCGATCCCCATATCCCGCAGCTTATCCATCGTGGCTTTGAGCCGCGCCTCGTCCGCCTCCACCAGATGGGAGCCGCCAAATATTGCATAAACCGGCCTGCCAAAGCGGCTTCGCACCGTTTCTATCATATTTAAGATGCCCGGATGGCTGCATCCTGCAATGACGATCAGCCCCCTGTCGTCTTCTATCACCAGACAGATCTCATCCGGGAAGTCATCCGCCGCCATCCCGTCCGCCGTCCGCCGCACAAAACGGGCAGGCGGTTTCTCAAAGGCATATGTCCTCTCAAAACCTCCCACCGCGTAACAGCCGTCAAAGAGCCTGCGCTTATCCTCACAGACAAGATGGGATATCCCTCTCTTCTCCGGAAACTCCGGCCCGAAGCCGCAGCCCAGATAAGTATATTTGTCGCCGTCGCGGGCATACTTTTCTTCAAAAAACCGCGGCCCCGTCACGAGCGGCGCACATACGCCGTGAAAAACCATATCGGGATAGCCGCCCGCGTGGTCGTAGTGACTGTGGCTTAAAACCACATAGTCCACGTCCATCAACGACACATGCATCTTCTCCGCGTTTTTGCGCGCCGCCTTCCCCGCGCTGCAGTCAAACAGAATCTTTTTATCCCCCGCCTCCACCAGAAAGGACAGACCATGCTCCGCGGTGAGCGATCTGTTGCGGGATAAATTGTTTTCCAGCAAAGTACGCAGAATAATCATTTTACACCCTTCTTTCTCATTTTCCGCCAATGCTCTTCCCTTCCCTATTTTCCGCGATATCTCTCATTAGTCAAGTCCATAATAATCTCTTATATAATTGATGGTTTCCTCCTTGCTGCCACCGTAAAACTTCTCTATCATCACTTTTTTCTCCATCCACTCCATCATCTCCGGTTCGCTCTGATTATATTTTTCCATATGATCCTTCAGATACTCATAAATCTCTTTCGACGTTTTGAGTTCATACATTTCCGCCAATACCGGCATATCACCCGCACGATCCTCCTTCGACACCAATTCCAGTTCCTGATCCATATCGGAAAGATCAACCAGTTCCTCATTTTTTATGTATTTCTTTGTGACAAGGGATACATTTTTTAGCAGGGTCAAATTCTCACAGGGAAGCGTTACCGTTGTATAACTGCTCACGCACCCTACTCGTCGCGCAGCCCGCATGCTGTGAAACAGTAAACTTCCATATGCGGGTCTGCACATAAAAAATACCGCAAACCACATAAACTGAGGTTTCCGGCATCCTTTAGGGTTGGGCTGTTCTAAAACAGTCAACAGCTCGTAGGGGAATCGAACCCCTGTTTCCGCCGTGAGAGGGCGGCGTCTTAACCGCTTGACCAACGAGCCATCTGTTTGACACTTGCTTATCTTATTATATTTTTGGAAAGAATGCAAGCCCTTTTTTCAATTTTCTTTAAAAAAATCTTATTTTTTCTCTACATTCTCCCAAAGCCGCATAAAAACCGCTTTCTTGCGCTAACCGCCATGTCACAGCCCTGCTGTGACTCAAATCAACGCGGAGAATGCCGTATTTCAGGCATTCTCCTGTGTGAGACATAGTACTTCTTCACGAAGCAGCCCTTGCTGCGA
Source organism: Lachnospiraceae bacterium (assembly GCA_009774215.1). GTDB lineage: Bacteria > Bacillota > Clostridia > Lachnospirales > Lachnospiraceae > UBA3282. Next base: position 64,492 of record VSNH01000002.1, on the reverse strand, counting down.
GTGACTAGAAGTACTTCTCACACTACAGCACCTTACTCAAAAAGTCAATCGTTCTCGGCTCCTTCGGATGATCCAGCACTTCCTCCGGCGTTCCCTCCTCAACGATATAACCGCCCTCCATAAAGATCACGCGGCTTGCCACCTCTCTCGCGAACCCGATCTCATGAGTAACCACAATCATCGTCATGCCGTCCCTCGCCAGTTCCTTCATCACGGCCAGCACCTCTCCCACCATTTCCGGGTCAAGGGCGCTTGTCGGCTCGTCAAAAAGCATGATATCGGGATTCATTTCCAGTGCACGCGCAATCGCCACGCGCTGCTTCTGTCCGCCGGAAAGCTGGCTGGGATAGGCGCCCGCCTTATCGGACAGCCCTACCCGCTCCAAAAGCTGCATCGCCTTGTTATTCGCATCCTCTTTGGAGAGCGTCTTCAAGTGAACCGGCGCCAGCGTCATGTTCTTTAAGACATTCAGATGGTTAAACAGATTAAAATGCTGAAACACCATGCCGATGTTCTCACGCACCTTATTGATATCCGTGTGTTTATCTGTCACGTCGAAGCCGTCAATCACAATCTGCCCGGACGTTGCTTTCTCCAGCTGATTGAGACACCTAAGAAGGGTGGACTTTCCGCTGCCGGAGGGACCGATCAGCACAACCACCTCGCCCTCGGTCACCTCCAGGCTGATGTCCTTAAGCACTTCCAGAGAACCGAAATTCTTCTTTAAATTCTTCACAGAAATCTTGACATCGGTATTACCTGCCACGGTTGATCCTCCTCTCAATCTGTTTGGAAACCTTACTCAGAATGGTAATGACAATCAGATACATAATGCCGACAATCGCCCATGCCTGCAAATTCTTGAACGTATTGCCCATGATGGTCTTACCTACGTTCGTAAGTTCCGGGAATCCGATCACAGAAAGGATCGACGTATCTTTCAAGGTAATGATAAACTGGTTGATGATCGACGGGATCATCGTACGCACCGCCTGCGGCACCACAATCAGCGCCATCCCCGCACCGTAGGAGAGCCCAAGGCTTCTGCCCGCCTCCATCTGCCCTCTGTCCACACTCTGAATGCCCGCCCTGACGATCTCCGCCATATACGCGCCGCAGTTCATGGAAAGGGCGATCGTCCCCGCCTGCAGGGCATCCATTTTAAAGTTTGTAAACCCAAGACTCTGAATGCCCGCCGGAATGCCGAAGTAGATAAAATAGGCAAGCACGATGAGCGGCACACCGCGCACCGCATCCACATAAACCGTACCGATACAGTTAAGCAGCCTGTTGTGCCCCACATTCATCAGCCCGAAAATCATACCGATCACAGAGGCAAACACCAGGGAAAGCAGGCACAGCAGAAGTGTGTGCCCCATCGCCTTCAAAAGCATTGTCCCATATGTCTGAATTATCATTACCATAAAACTCTTCTCCCTTTATGCAGAGAATGTCCGTTTCTCAGGCATTCTCTCGTGTGAAGCTTAGTGCTTCTTGTCGTTCCGCCCTATGGCGGAAGGACTTTAGAAGCACTTTTCACACTGCTATTTCTCCAAGTATTTTGCTATGATCTCGTCGTACTTGCCATTCGCCTTAATGTTTTTCAGACCCGCGTTGAACATGTCGAGGAGTTCTTGATTCTCAGCGTTCATAATGGCAAAGCCGTAAGGCGCGCCGTCGCTCTCCATGCCCTCAGGAATCGTCAGCGCAAGACCGCCCGTCTTGATGGAGTCAGCCATGATCGGCGTATCCTCCACACAAGCTGCAGAGTTTCCCAAGATCACGTCCTGATACATGGTCGGCGAATCCTCGAATACTGTGGTGGTGAAACCGTACTGATCCTTTAAGCTCTCCGCAAAGTCCATGCCCGCCGTGCCGTTCTTTACCGCCACGTTCTTGCCCGCAAGATCTTCAAAGCTCGCAATCGTGCTGCCTTCCGCAACGACAAAGGTCTGTGTCGCGTCATAGTAACCGTCGGAGAAAATCCAGCCGGAATCGATACGCTCCTGCTTGATGGTAGCGCCTGCGATCAGCGCGTCCGCCTGACCTGCCTGCACCGCTGCCACACCGGCATCCCAGCCAAGGCTCTTCAGCTCATATTTGAATCCCTGATCCTCCGCAATCGCCGCCAGCACATCCACGTCGATACCCACAAAATCACCATTCTCATTGGTGAACTCAAAGGGACGGAACACCGTGTCCGTCGCCACAACCCACACCTTGTCACTCTTCGCGCTGCCGCCGCACGCCGTCACACCAAGAGCCATGCATCCAACCAAAACCATTGCCAGTAATTTTTTCATACTTTCCTCCATTCCGAAGCGTCATGCCGAGTCTGCCGTCAGGCATACCCGCAGGAACCGCTCAATACTTTATTAACAAGAAAAACGGTGTACTGTTGGCATCGACACCGTCTTTTCCCGCTTTCTTAAGTATATGAACTTTTCCATTCCTTGTCAAGAACTTTGTATACAAATATACAAGTATGTTCGTTCTTGCATTACTTTTCACATCCGCGCCATGCACATGCTGTATGGCGTCGGAGCCAGCGCCAGTGCATTCCTTGCTGCAATTCACACGGAATAATCGTAAATTGATGCAAAAACTGACGTGCGTGTGTGTTGTAATGTTCTTATAAGTCCGCCGCCGCGGCAAGAATCATCTCCACAGCCTTCTCAATACCCAGCTTCTCCGTGTTGACCGTCAGGTCAAAGTTTCTCACGTCGCCGTAAGCCTGCTTCGTATAATACTCGCAGTAGCGTTTTCTCGCCTTGTCTACCGCCCGCACGTCATTGGCTACCTGATCCGCAGGCACCTGATCCATCATCTTCGTCATACGCCTCACCCGCCAGTCAAACCCGGCGTGGACAAACACATTCAGACAGTGGTCAAACTCCCGCAGGATATAATCGCCGTTTCGCCCGACGATCACACAGCTCTCTTTGTTGGCCAGTTCCCTGATGGCATCCCGCTGCGCCTGCCACAGCTCCTCCTCCAGCGGCTTATTGTAGAAATCAAACAGGCTCTGGGCAAAGCCGAAATTTTTCGGCACCCGCTCGTCCCACCTGCGCACCTGCTCGGGCGTCAGGCTTTTCCCGGAAACGGCGGTCTTTAAAATGATATCCTTGTCGTAATACTCGATACCCAGCTCCTTTGCCACCCTCCTGCCGATCTCACCGCCGCCCGCGCCGAACTCTCTCCCGATCGTAACGATTTTTCTCATACTTTTTCCTCCATAGTTTTTCCAAGGCTGCAAAGCAGTCCTCGTGATTGCGCTTTGCTCAATCGGTTCAACCCACGCCATTCGCAAAAACGCGCTTTCAGCGCTCCTCGCTGCTCATGAGCGGGCGCTCCCTCAGAGCATCATCTGCCTGTCAAACTCGTGCAAGCACGGTTTGCCCGGCAGATTCGCTCTGATTGAACTGTTATACCAGGTCAAATATACTAATCTGGTTGGACTCGGGGATATTCCCAAGCAGTCCGAGCCGGCTCATCAAATCCGTTACCGATTTGGAAACCCTCGTCCGCTCCCAGAAATCATCCTTGCTCAAAAACGGTCCGTCCTTTGCCGCCTCCACGATGGCGTCCGCCGCCTTCTCCCCCAGACCGTCGATGCTGTTTAAGGACGGCATCAACTTTCCGTCCACGATCTGGAACAGCCTCGACTGCGCCGTAAAGATATCAATCGGCACAAAATCAAAGCCTCTCGCATACATCTCCTGCACGATCTTCATATCCTTCTGCGTATCCTGCTCCTTCTTGGAAAGCTCGTCGCTCCTGCGCCTGTAATCCTCCATCACGTGCTCCAGATGAGCCTGCCCCTGACACATGATCTCATAGGAAAACGCCGACGCGCGAATACTGAAATATGCCGCGTAATAGGCGAGCGGATAATTGATCTTACAGTAGGCAATGCGCCACGCCATCATAACATAGGCCGCCGCATGGGCCTTGGGGAACATGTACTTGATCTTCTTGCAGGAGCCGATATACCAGTCCGGCACCCCCTGCGCTTTCATCGCCTCAATCCATTCGTCCTTCAAGCCCTTGCCTTTTCGCACGCTCTCCATGATGGTGAAGGATAAAGACGGCTCCACCCCCTGCTGCATCAGGTAAATCATAATGTCGTCACGACAGCAGATCGCCGTGGAGATCGTCGCCAGCCCCTCCTCGATCAGCGTCTGGGCATTGCCGAGCCACACGTCCGTGCCGTGAGAAAGCCCGGAAATACGCACCAGATCCGTGAAACATTTGGGTTTGGCGTCGATTACCATCTGGATAACAAACTCCGTGCCAAACTCCGGTATGCCGAGACACCCAAGCTTACAGCCGCCGATCTGTTCCGGCGTGATGCCAAGCGCCTCTGTGGATTGAAAAAGCGACATGACCCCCTTGTCGTCCAGCGGAATCGTCGTCGGGTCAATCCCCGTCAGATCCTGCAGCATACGGATCATGGTCGGATCATCATGCCCCAGAATATCGAGTTTTAACAGGTTGTGGTCGATGGAGTGATAGTCAAAATGGGTGGTGACGATGTCCGTCGTCATATCGTTGGCCGGATGTTGTACCGGGGTAAAGGAGTTGATGTCCTCCCCCACAGGCAGAACCACAATACCGCCGGGATGCTGCCCGGTGCTCCTGCGGATGCCGGTACAGCCTGTCACAATGCGGTTAATCTCGCAGACCCGCTTATGACTGCCCCGCTCCTCGAAATAATTTTTCACATACCCGAAAGCCGTCTTGTCCGCCAGCGTGCCAATGGTTCCCGCCCGGTAAGTCTGCCCGCTGCCAAAAATCACTTCCGTATATTTGTGCGCCTTACTCTGGTACTCTCCCGAAAAGTTCAGGTCGATATCCGGCTCCTTATCTCCCTTAAAGCCAAGGAACGTTTCAAAGGGAATGTCAAACCCTTCCTTGTTAAGCGACGTTCCGCAGACCGGACAGTTCTTGTCAGGCATGTCGCACCCCGCGCCGCCGCCGTAAGCTTTCACTTCATCAGAGTCAAAGTCATAATAGTGGCACTTCGGACACAGATAATGGGGGCTTAAGGAGTTTACCTCCGTGATTCCCGCCATATTCGCCACAAAGGAACTTCCGACAGACCCCCGGGAGCCCACCAGATAGCCGTCCTCCACGGATTTCCACACCAATTTCTGCGCAATGATATACATCACCGCAAATCCGTTAGAGATGATGGAGTGCAGCTCCTTCTCCAGCCTGTCCTCCACGATCTTAGGCAGCGTCTCCCCGTACAGCTCGTGCGCCCTGTTGTAGCAGATATCCGTGAGCTGCTTGTCGCTGTCCGCTATGACCGGCGGACACTTGTCAGGCCGCACCGGGGACATGACCTCGATCATATCCGCAATCAGATTGGTGTTGGTGATTACCACCTCCTCCGCCTTGTCGCTGCCAAGATAGGCAAACTCGTCAAGCATTTCCTCCGTCGTGCGCAAATACAGAGGCGCCTGATTGTCCGCGTCCGGGAAGCCCTGCCCCGCCATGATGATGCGCCGGTAGATCTCATCCTCGGGATTCAGAAAATGCACGTCGCAGGTAGCGACAACCGGTTTGTGAAACTGCTCTCCCAGCCGCACAATCTGCCTGTTAACCTCCATGATATCCTCCATGGAGTTGATATCCGGCGCGCGATCCGACTCAATCATAAAGCGGTTGTTGCCCAGCGGCTGTATTTCCAGATAGTCATAAAAATTCACCAGTCTCGCGATCTCCGCGTCTGACTTTTTCTCCAAAAGCGCCCGGTAAAGTTCACCCGCCTCGCAGGCACTCCCCAGAATCAGCCCCTCCCGGTACTGCGCAAGCAGGCTCTTCGGAATCCGCGGCCTTCGCGAAAAATAGGTCAGATGGGACTCGGACACCAGCCGGTAAAGATTCATGCGTCCCACATTGTTCTTCGCCAGAATGATCGCGTGGTAGGTCGGCAGCTTTTTGATAATATCGGGACTTGCCTTCCCCCTCGCATTCATCTGTGCAAGCGTATGGATCCCCTCCTTCGCCATCATGGGAATCAGCTTCACGAAAATTTCCGCCGTGGCTTCCGCGTCGTCCACCGCCCGGTGGTGGTTCTCCAGCGACACGCCGAGGGCTTTCGCCACCGCGTCCAGCGTGTGCTTTTTCTGCCCGGGAAGAAGGATCCTCGCAATCCCCACCGTGTCCACGTAAGTAAAGTTATGAGAAATGCCCTGCCTGTCGCAGTTTTCCATGATAAAGCTCATATCGAACTGGGCGTTGTGCGCCACCAGAATACAGTCGCCGCAAAAGTCAAGAAACTGCGGCAGCACCGTGTCAATCTGCTCCGCACCCATTACCATATCATCTGTTATTCCTGTCAGCTTCTCGATCTCAAAGGGAATCGGCACAAGCGGATCCACAAAGGTGGAGAAACGATCCACAATCTTACCGCCGCTGACCTTTACCGCGCCGATCTCAATAATGCGGTTTTTTGTAGGGGAAAAACCGGTCGTCTCGATATCGAATACAACAAAATCCGCCCCGAAATCCTGTCCTTTCTCATTGGTGGCTATCTCATGCAGATCATCCACCAGATAGGCTTCCACACCGTAAATGACTTTGAAAAATCCCTGCTTGTCCGGTTCCGGCTCTCCCGCCTCCTTACAGCGGCCCTTCTCCGCCTTCCACAGATCCTCCCACACGTGGTTCGCATCGGGAAAAGACTGCACGACCCCGTGATCGGTGATGGCAATCGCCGGATGCCCCCACTTATAGGCGCGCTTCACGATATCCTTCGCCTCGGAAACGCCGTCCATATCGCTCATCTTCGTATGGCAGTGAAGCTCCACCCGTTTTCTGACGCTCCTGTCCTCGCGGGAAGTCGTAAAGTCAGGGATTTTCTTAATGCCCGCAAGGGAACCGATAGTCAGCTCATGGTCAAACTTATCGACCGTGGTCATACCCTTGAGTTTGACAAACGTCCCCTCTTTCATAACATCCGTTATTTCATTGACCTGCTCATTTCTCACGAAAAACTTTACCGTCATGGTGTCCGTATAATCCGTGATATCGTAGATCAGTATAGACCGCTCGTTCTTGATCTCCCGCTTATCCTTCCGGATCACCTTGCCGCGGATCACCACTTCGCCCATCTCACCGATAATGTCCTCGATGGGCATAGCCTCCTCCTCAAAATCCCTGCCGTAAATCACATCAGGATTGTCGGAGCGTTTCAGTGGACGCTTAAAGTCACCCTTCTCTCTGTCCCTGCCGCCGGAAAACTTCTTGGACGGGGAAGCGCCCCCGCGGCTGCCCGACAAAGTCCCATAGGCAGAAACCCCGGGTGCAGCCGACTGACCCGCGCCCCCGGACTGCCCTGCGCTTTCAGATTGTCCCACGCCCTCGGGTTGTCCCGCGCCTCCGGACTGCCCTGCGCTCTCAGATCGCCCCGCACCCCCGATCGGGTCGCCCGCAGACAGCCCGGCGCCCTTCATCTGCACGGCGAAACCCGCTCTCGCCGAAATCTCCGCCACCTGTATTGCCAGACGTTGTTCCTCCTCCTCACGGTTTCTGCCCGCCGCCTTCTCCTTGTAGGCAAGCTCTACCTGTACGGGAATCGCACAACGCTCGTTATATATTTTTTCCAGAATCCTTGCAAGCTCTCCGCCTTTTTCTCTGCCAAACACCGTGTCCTCCAGCGTCAGCAGCAGCTTGTCCTGTGAAAAGGCAATATCCGCCCGCTTAAACAGGCTGTACTCAACGGGGGACGTCTCTTTCAGCTCCAGCAGAATGCTCTCCCTGTATGCGTCCATCAGTTTCTCCGGGTCATACTGCGAAGAGAGCGTAAATTGTTCATAAAACTTAACGACAATGGGCATATTCGGGAAAAACTGCTTTCCGATCTCCCGCTCCACCCGAAACACATCTTCTTTATGAATCAGGTGGTCGGAAGCGATGTAAACGCGCAGAAAGTCCTTCCGTTTGGTGCTGGTGACCTTCTCCACAGCAACGCCCTCAAACAGATCCTGCAGTCCCGTATCCAGTTTTAACGTAGGAAATACCTCGAAAAATGCCTTACTCATTCCAGTGCAAAAGCTCCTCCCGCAGCGTGTCCAAAAGCTCCTGCTCGGGCACTTTTCTCACAATCTCACCCTTTTTGATCAAAAGACCTTCCCCGATACCGCCCGCAATGCCGATATCGGCCTCCTTCGCCTCCCCGGGACCGTTCACCGCGCAGCCCATAACGGCCACCTTAATGTCAAGCGGGATATCCTGCACCATCTCCTCCACCTGCCCTGCAAGTCCGATCAGATCAATCTTCGTTCTGCCGCAGGTAGGACAGGACACGACCTCGATGCCGCCTTTTCTGAGGCCCAGCGTTTTGAGAATCAGCCTTGCGGATTTGATCTCTTCCACCGGATCGCCCGTCAGCGACACCCGGATCGTGTCGCCGATGCCCTGATTTAAAATGATGCCCAGTCCCACGGCAGACTTGATATTGCCGCTTGTCACTGTTCCCGATTCGGTAATCCCCACATGCAGGGGATAGTTCGTCTTTGCCGCCAAAAGCTCATGGGCCTTGACGCACATCATTACATCCGACGACTTGATACTTATGACAAGGTTGTCATATCCACAATCCTCGATGATGCCCACCTTGTCAAGCGCGCTCTCCACGATACCCTCCGCTGTCACGCCGCGGTATTTCTCCACAAGCTCCCGCTCCAGAGAGCCGCTGTTAACCCCCACGCGGATCGGGATATGCCGCTCTTTGGCCGCCTCCACGACTGCAGCCACCTTGTCCTTCCCGCCGATGTTGCCCGGGTTGATGCGAATTTTGTCCGCGCCGTTCTCCATCGCCGCGATCGCCATTTTATAATCAAAATGAATGTCCGCCACCAGCGGAATATGAATCCGTTCCTTGATTTTCGCAAGCGCCAAAGCCGCCTCCGCGTTTGGCACCGTGCACCTGATAATCTCGCAGCCCGCCTGCTCCAGCCGCAGAATCTGAGCCACCGTCGCCTCCACGTCCTCCGTGGGCGTATTCGTCATGGACTGAATCAGAATCGGATTCCCCCCGCCGATCTTCCGATCCCCAATGTTTATTACTTTCGTCTGCTCTCTATGTGTTCCCACGTCTGCCTCCATACTTTTCTCGTTCTATTCATCCTATTTATACTATTTGTACAATGCCAAATCCTCACAGGGAATGCCGCTTTTTAGGCATTCTCTTAGGTGAGATTTAGTACTTCTCACCTTATTATAAACGATAAAAGTCTGTAAGACAAATCTGTTTTTCCACATGCCGCACAAAGTCCCGCCTCCTTCCGCCTGCCCTGCGGCCTCCTGATCTCCTGCAGCCCTTCCGGCTCAGATCCCGCATCACTTCTCCGGCCACCTGATAGCGCGCCTCCGGCTCCTCCCTCGTACAGCGGTCTATGATTTCCTCCAGTTCTTCCGACAAAAGCGGATTGTAATACGACACGGGAAAGGACATGCCGGATCCCTTCCCCGGAACCGTCCCTGTCACCATATAGTAGAGCGTCTTTCCGAACGCGTATAAATCGCTGCGCTCATCCGCGCGGATGCCCCGCCCGTCCTCTCCCCGCTGCTCCGGCGCGGCAAATCCGGCGGAAAAGGCCATCCGCATTCCGCTCCCTTCCCCGAAACTGCGAAGCCCCGCCGCCCCGAAATCCACCAGCTTCAGGCCGCCGTCGCGACATACCATAATATTATCCGGCTTCAGGTCTCGATAAATAACAGGTGTTTCTCTCGTGTGGAGATAATCCAGAACGTCTAACAGAGCCGCCGCCCACAGCCGGGCCTGCGCTTCCTCCACGCGCCCCTGCTTTCTTATGTAGTTATGTAAACTTATTCCATCCACATACTCCATCACCAGATACCACCCCTCCTCCCAGAGCAGTTCATATACCACAGGCAGCATCGGATGCCGCAGGTCCCGCAGAAACGCGGCTTCCTCCCTGATGCGTTCCCCTCGTTTCGGCTCCTCCCTCTTCTCCGGTTCTTTCTCCGGTTCCCTCCTTTCCTTTTCCTTCTCCTTTTCCTCCTTCTTCTCTTCCTGTTCCCGCAGCCGCTTCACCGCCACAAGCCTGCCAAGGCTTTCATCCTCTGCCAGAGAGACGCTGCCCTCGCCGCCGTGACCCAGCTCCCTAATGATTCTATATTTTCCCAGTTGTTTTTCCTCGCTCATGCCTCTCCTCACTCTCTTTTCTCTTTCCTTTTTCCCCTTTTCTCTTTCTTTGTTCTCTCCTTTTTCATAGCGTATATGGATAATTGCAAAACTTACATAATCTTATAACTATTATGCAAATCATATAATCATACGCAGACCCTTTACTTCCCCACCTTTATGTAAACCGCTGAGAGATTATCCGTCTCGCCCCGCTTCATGCACGTCTCCCCGATCTCCTTAAGCCGCCGCCCGATCTGCTCCTCCCCCGAAAGGGCCCGGGGATTCATCACCGCCTGCAATTCCTCCCCGGTCACGCGCCGCCTGAATCCGTCCGTGCAGATAAGAATCCCATCCCCCGGCTTTAACACGCCCATTCCGTGCTGGGGTGTAAAATAGCCAAAACTGCCGAGACATTTCGTCAGTTTTCCGCCATCCTGCGCATGGTCTTCCGTAAGCTGCTCTATTCGTTCCTCCCGCAGACGGTACGCCCTGCTGTCCCCCAAATGCCATAACAGCCATGTCCTTTCCCACACCAGAAACGCTGTCATGGTCGTTCCCAGCGAAAGTTCCTCCCGCCCGGCATATTGTGCAAGCTGCCCCTGCATGTGAAACACCATCCTGTCCAAAGACCTTCGCAGTACCCAATACCGCTTATTTTTCCGCATCATGGCAAACAGCTCCGTATAAAACCATTCTCTGAGTCTTTCCGCCGCATAACCGCTGGCGGCCTCACCTCGAGCAATCCCGCCCATGCCGTCGCACACCACCGCCAAAAGCACACGCCCCTTGCTCGTCAACACCTGCTGCAGCGCCACCGAATCCTGATTTTTTTCGGCTTCCCTGCCCTTGTTCCAATATACATTTGTCCAATACCGCACGCGCCAAACGCACCTCCCTTTTTGCCGCCGCCTGTCATTCCGGCCCGGCTCTTCTTTTCCTGACAACCCGTTTTGTCCGGCATTCCATTAATAACACACGTTACTATCATATAAAATCGGAAAAACGCGGGATTCCCGCCCTGTAATTATTTACGGATTCAAGAACAGAACCCGATACGCCTATCATACTACAGCTTTTGAAGAATCGCAAGCAAAAAAACGGAACGCCCACACGCTATGAAATCCGTATGCATGCCGGCACATAACATTAAAGGCCGGCACTAACGCACCAGCCTCATAATATCATTGTACATAATAAACACCATCAATACCATCAGCACCACAAGCCCAGCGAAATGCACCATGCCCTCCTTCTCCGGCGGCACGGGTTTGCCCCGAAGCACCTCCACGAACATGAACACAAGCCGTCCGCCGTCCAGCGCTGGCAGCGGCAGAAGGTTCATGATGCCCAGATTGACGGACAAAAGCACCACAATCTCCAGCATGGTCAGAATGGCGTATGGCGTGCCGTAGTTTTCCTCCGCCGCGTCATAGCTCTCCCCCACAAGCTGCGCGATGCCCACGGGCCCCGACACATCATCCTTCGTCACCTGCCCCTGCACAAGCATCCGCAGACTCTTATAAGTGATCTTCACCCAGTATTCCACCTCATAGAAGCCATACTGGAACACCTGCAAAGGATTGCACCGAAGATACTCTCCGCCGTTGGTTATTCCCATATAATAACGCTTGTCATTTTCATCATACTTCGGGAAAAGCGTAGTCACGGCCTTCTCCCCGTTTCTCCTGTAGGTGATCTCCATCTCCTCCCCCTTGTTCAGAGCGGAGATCATGGAGACCTCCCGATAAAAATGGATCGGTTCGCGTCCGATTTTCGTGATCACATCTCCTGTCTGCAGGCCGGCCTCCGCCGCCGCGGAGCCTTCCTGTACCGTACCCACCGTCGGCAGGTCTGCCCCGGAAAACGCGCTCAGTATCACCGCGACCACAAAAGCCAGAATAAAATTGAAGAAAGGCCCTGCAAAAACCGTGGCAATCCGCGACCAGACGCCCGCCTCGGTAAAGGCGATTCCCTCCGGCTTATCCGCAGTCCCGGTTTCCTGCTCCCGCTCCTGTTCCCGTTCCACGCCGTCCTCGCCGTCAAACATACATGCACCGCCGAGCGGCAGAAGCTTTAAAGAATATTTCGTGCCGTGTTTCACAAAGGAAAACAGCGTCGGCCCCATTCCCACGGAAAATTCCACCACGCGGATACCGTTTCTCCTGCCGATCAGAAAATGCCCCAGCTCGTGAGAAATCACTACCACTCCAAATACAATGATAAATAGAATAATTGTCCTGATCAAATCGCTACTCTCCAAACTTCGTTTTGATATACTCGTAGGTTTCCGTCTCCGCCGCCAGAATCTCCTCCACGGTCGGATTTTCCGTCACCTGATGGGCATCCATAGCGGCCCCGATCAGCTCCGGTATCTCCAGAAACCGAATCTTCTTATCCAAAAACAACGCAACCGCCTTCTCGTTTGCTGCATTGAATACGGTGGGAAGCGATCCGCCCCTCTCTGCCGCCCGATAGGCCAGCGCAAGCCCCTGAAAGGTCTCTGTGTCAGGCTTCTCAAAGGTCAGACTTCCAAGTTTACATAAGTCTACTCTTCCAATATCCATAGGCCGCCTGTCCGGATAAAACAGCGCATACTGAATGGGCAGCTTCATGTCCGGCACACCCATCTGTCCCATAACCCCGCCGTCCGCGTACTGCACCGCAGAGTGCAGAATGCTCTGGGGATGCACCACCACCTCAATCTGCGAAAGCGACACATCAAAGAGCCACCTCGCCTCCATCACCTCAAGCCCCTTGTTGCAGAGCGATGCGGAATCGATGGTCACCTTCTTCCCCATAGACCAGTTGGGGTGCTTTAAGGCGTCCTCCACCGTCATATCCGCCAGCTCTTCTCTGCTCTTTCCCCTGAAAGGGCCGCCGGACGCCGTGAGCAGAATCTTTTCCACCCGCGCCCGATTCTCCCCGTGCATCGACTGGAAAATCGCGCTGTGCTCGCTGTCCACAGGCAGAATTGAAACGCCTTTTCTCTTTGCCAGCGGCATAATGATATGTCCCGCCGTCACCAGCGTCTCCTTATTGGCAAGGGCAATGTCCTTCCCCGCCTCGATGGCCGCTATGGTAGGCTTGATACCGATCATACCCACAATGCCGGTAACCAATACCTCCATCTCCTCCGCCGCAGCCACTTCCAACAGCCCCTCCATACCGCTCACAATGCGGACAGGCAGATCCTGTACTCGCGTCCGAAGATCCGCCGCCGCCTTTTCCTCCCGGAGCGCGGCGATTTTTGGCCGAAATTCCCTGATCTGCGCCTCCAGGAGCGATACGTTGGAGCCTGCCGCCAGGGACACGACCTCCAAATCCTTTTCTTTTCTGACAATGTCAAGCGTCTGTGTTCCGATAGAACCCGTGGAACCCAAAATTCCTATTTTTTTCATGTTTTCTCCACTCTTTTCTTTCGTATCCTCCGCTGCAAAACCTGCCGTTTCTCACAGAATGCCCGTGGACAGCACAATACCCAGAAACACGATCGGCGCCGCCACAATTACACTGTCAAAACGGTCCATAATCCCGCCGTGTCCCGGAATCAGCTTGCCGTAATCCTTAATCTCGTGATCCCTTTTTACCGCCGAAGCCGCCAGATCCCCCACCATGGAAACAAGCGCACCCACCGCGCCCAATCCCGCCGCAAGCGGCAGCGATAACGTCATCGCGGTATATTGGTTAATCACAAAATGGGTGTATAGGGCAAACAAAAGCGCCGCACCCAAAATACCGCCCACCGCGCCCTCTATAGATTTTTTCGGACTCAGCTTCGGCGTCATCTTGTGCTTTCCGATCAGCACGCCCACACAGTAGGCGCAGGTATCGCTCCCCCATGAGGCGAGAAACGCGAACCACACCAGATAAATACCATCGTCAAGCCCTTCTCTGAGCAGATAGAGAAAAGACAGCATCACCGGACCATAGAGAAAAGAAAACATGGCCGACATGATCTGGTTCGCATGATATTTCGGAAAAGTGAAGACATAGACAAACAAAAAGGCAAGAAAAGCCGCCACGATTGCTATCACCATAGCCGGAAAAACCGCGCTGAGATCCCTTGCCAACGCGAGGCAGACCGCCCCATAATATACAACCGTCATCACGCCGCCCACAATAACCGGCGCGCTTGGCGTCATTTCCTCCCCGCGCACCTTGCAGGCCGCCGTCAGCTCCTGATAGGCAATCACGGAAACCAGAAAAAGCACCACCGCCAGAAGCGCGCCGCCTTTGAGCAGCACCCCCAGCGCAGCCGCCACCAAAACAATACCGCTCAGTAATCTTGTACGAAACATACAGGCGCCCCCTATTCTTTCACCAGACCGTAGCGTCTGTCCCTCTTATTATATGCATCCACCGCCTTTTCCAATTCTTCTTTTGAAAAATCGGGCCAAGCCACAGGCGTAAAATAAAATTCTGTGTAGGCAAGCTGCCAGAGCAGAAAATTGGAAATCCGCTGCTCGCCGCAGGTTCTTATCAGAAGATCCGGCTCCGGGATGCCCGCCGTATCAAGCGCATTCCCAAGCCGCTCCTGCGTGATTTCCTCAGGCGCAAGCGTCCCATCCTTTACCCGGTCAGCCAGCTTCCTTACGGCGCGGACAATCTCGTCCCTGCCGCCGTAATTGATGGCGATCTGGAAGTGCAGGCCCGTATTTTCCTTTGTGGCCTCCTCCAGCTCCCCGATCCGTTTTCTGATATCCTCATCCAACCGGGACTTATCCCCGATCACACGGACACACATGTTATTTTTTGCCGCCGTCTTGAGACAGGTTTTCATATAATTTCTGAGAAGCCCCATCAGCGCGTCCACCTCGTCCGCCGGCCGATCCCAGTTTTCCGTGCTGAAAGCGTATACCGTCAGGTACTGAATCCCCATGCGGTAAGCCTCCTCGCAGATCACCTCCACGGTCTTCGCACCCTGCACATGCCCATAATTTCGGGGCATTCCCTTACTCTTCGCCCATCTGCCGTTGCCGTCCAGGATAATCGCTACATGCTGCGGCATCTTTTTTCCCTCCGCCGTCCTATCAGCCATACTATTTTCCACCCTTCCTGTCTCCATTCGTGCCGTTTCCACTCATGTAAACTTATTGTTGGAGAAAACCGCAAAAAGTACATTATGTAAACCACGAAACGGAAAGGGGGCAACAGAATCGTCCATTCTGTAAGCCCCTCTAAATATCAAACCGTTAAAATCTCTTTTGACTTCTCCTCCACCAGCTTATCCACTTCCTTGATAAACTTGTCGGTCAGCTTCTGCAGCTTCTCCTCCAGCTCCTTGATCTCATCCTCGGAAACCTCGGATTTCGCCAGCTTTTTCAGCGCGTCATTGCCGTCCCGTCTGGTATTGCGGATTGCCACCTTATTCTCCTCGCCCCGCTTCTTGATATCCTTCACCAGCTCTTTACGGCGCTCCTCCGTAAGCTCCGGGAATACCAAGCGGATCAGAGAACCGTCGTTGCTGGGCGTGATTCCCACATCCGACGCCATGATCGCCTTCTCAATCTCCTTGATCAAGCTCTTCTCCCAAGGTGCAATCTGCAGAATCCTCGCCTCGGGAACCGTGATATTGCCCACCTGCTGAATCGGTGTGGGCGTCCCGTAATAATCCACCTTAATCTTGTCGAGGACATGGGGATTCGCGCGTCCGGCACGAATCGTTCCCAAATCGTTCATCAGAAAATCATAAGACTTCTGCATCTTTTCCTCATAAGGCTTCAGTCTGTCGTCCATACTGTAATCCTCCATCACATACATCACAACCCAATACCTTCAAGAATTACGCAGTAATTCTTGCGATTCTGACCGTAAGGTCTGAATCTGCTATACTGTTACCTTTGTGCCGTTAAATTTCCCCTTGACGGTATTGACAATGCTGTTCTCCTCATTGAGTCCGAACACCCACATAGGCATTTTATTATCCCGGGCCAGAATGGAAGCCGTCATATCTACCACCTGGAGGTTCTTCGCGATCACCTCGTCAATCGAAACCTCATCATATTTCTTCGCGTCCGGATTGCTCCGCGGATCATCGTCATAGACGCCGTCCACCGCTTTCGCAAGGAGAATCACATCCGCGTCCACCTCGACAGCCCGGAGCACTACACCCGTATCCGTAGAGAAATAGGGATGCCCCGTACCTCCCGCGAAAAAGACCACCATGTTTTTTAGGAAATATTTATTCGCCCTGTCTTTAGAAAAAAGCTTCGTAAAGGAGCCGCACTCAAAAGGAGTCAAAATCGACGTCATCATGCCCACGGAGCGAAAAATCTCAGACACGTAGATGCAGTTCATAATCGTAGCCAGCATACCGATCTGATCCGCCTTCGTCCTGTCGATGTTCTCGCTGGAACGGCCACGCCAGAAATTACCGCCGCCGATAACGATACCCACCTGAATACCGTCATCCACAAGCTGTTTCACCTGCAGCGCAACGCCCCGCACCGTCTCCTCGTCAAACCCCGTCTTTTTCTCGCCCGCAAGGGCTTCTCCGCTTAACTTCAAGAGTATACGCTTCATAATTATACCGCTCTCCTCTGCATGGCCGGATTTACTTTTTCTTCTTGAACTCCTCGAAGAAGGATGTCGGATTCACATCCGCATAGCACTGAGAACACATACCTTCAATCACCGCGCCATTGTTGATCTGTACGGATTTAGACTTGATATTGCCCATCACAATCGCTGTGGTATCCAGAATAACCGGACCCTGCACGTCGATATCGCCCTTGACAGCGCCTGCCACTACCGCGCTGGTAGCCGTGATGTTACCGATCACTACGGAACTCTGTCCGATCTTCACGCTGCCCAGACTGTTCACCTCACCGGTAATCTTCGCGCCCTCTGCATAGATCTCAGCCGCCTTGGAGTTGCCCTGAATCGTACCTGTGATATTCAGCTTACCCAGAATATCCAGATTACCGTTTACGGTACCGATCAGTTCCATGGAGCCCTCTGATACAATATCACCCGTTATTGTCATGCCTTCCGTCACGACCGCCGTCTCGTCTACTGCCACACGATTTGCCTGCACTTCCATAGTCTTTCCTTTTCCTCCGCTATTCTCATCTTTCTCTTCCACAGGCGTCTCCGCCTCTGTTAAAATTTCCTCTGCCATTACAGCTTCTGCCTCCTCTTCTTCTATTACGGCCTCCTCTTCGGCCGGTTCTTCTACTACTGCTTCTTCCAGCGCTACAGGTTCTTCTGCAGCCGTCTCTTCCACAATCGGTTCCGGCTCCAGAACCTCTTCTTCCAACGGTTCCTCCACAAGCGCCTCTTCCGGCTCGGGTACATCTGCAAGACCGGGCGCTCCCATCTCCTCTATTTTATCCAACATTCCGCTCAAATCCAAGGACGCGAGCGTTTCCTCTGTGGCGGGTGTTTCCAACTCTGCATCCGCAGAAACCTGCTCCCCGGCTTGTCCATCCGCCGCCAGAGCCGCTTCCAGCTCTTCTTCCGGCATCAATTCATTAACCGCCTGGGATAAGTCGTCCTTCAAATCCGAAAAAAATCCCATTCCCTAATCCTCCATTCTTTAATCGTTACTTATATGATGAATCGCCCCCGTATCATCTGTGATCGGCACGATCTTCGTATCCTCCATCGCCTGAATCTGCTCGATCAGCCTCGGCAGCGCCTCCACCGTCGAATCCTTATCGGACGCATCATGCAGCAATATCATCGCCTCGTGAAATTCCCCCAGATTAGCCGTCGAATTTCTGACTATGGCCTCCGGGCTGATGTAAGCTGACGAAGCGTCTCCCGAAGACACATTCCAGTCAAAATAACTCATATCCTGCTCTTCCAGATAGCCTATCAGTTCATGCATGTCCACACGGCTTACCGTATTACTGCTGCCTCCCGGAAATCTGCAGTACCTGCACCAGACACCCGTCGTATCGTAGAGAAATTCCTGCAGCTTCGTCAGATCCTCCACATAACTTTCTTTCGACTGATAAATTTCATTATATTTGTGGCTGTAGGAATGCATCGCCAGCGTATGCCCCTCCTCCACAATTCTTTTGTATAACGGCTGATATCTTTCTTCCTCTTTCCCGACCACAAAAAAAGTCGCCTTCACATCATACTCTGCCAGAATATCCAGTATCTTACCGGTATTGCTGCTTGGCCCGTCGTCAAAGGTAAGGTACACCTTTCTGATTCCGTCCTCCGTATCGGACACCGTGCCGTCCGCATCGGACGCGTCACGCCGAAACTCATCCACACCGGAAGCCGTATACAATTCCCCGCTCTGCTCCCCGGAATCGGATGCCTGTCCCACCGCCATCGCGGGGACCGCCTGCTCGCGGAGCGCACGCAGCTCCTGTTTGGCCTCATAGAGATTCACGCCAAGAACCACGCAGAGAATTAACAGAATCAGTATCGCGGAAAGCGGAATAATAACGAGCAGCCGTTTCATTAACTGAAAATGCGCATCCTGCTCCGCATCCATCTTCATCGGCTCCTTTGTACACTCTTACCCCACATTCTCTTATACTATATCACATTTGACAGATAACGAAAAGAAATTTTGTAAAAAAAGACACAAGAAAATTTCGCCAGATCACCATATCGGAAAAATGATCCGAAAAAATTTTAAAAACACGGTTGCAAATTCAAAATCCAAGTGCTATAATTTGCCCCAACAGAGCACAAAGATGTGATTTTCACACATTTTTGTGCTTTTTCTTTTTATACAACACACCGGGGTTGTGTCAGTGCAGCATCCGCAGTCCGGGTCGAAAAAAACGCAAAGCCGCGCAGAAAAGAGGACAAGATGAAAGACATTATGAAAGTATCGACCGTTGCCTTTAACGCAAAGTGGGGTGACAAAGAAGCCAATCTGAACCGAATGGCCGGCTACATAGAAGCCGCAGCTGCAGAGGGTTCCAATCTGATCGTTTTTCCCGAGATGGGGTTGACGGGATATGACGACGAGGAGGATAAGCCTCTGAAAGAAAAAATGCAGTATAAACTGGCCGAGACAGTGCCCGGCCCCTCGTCCGAAAAAATTGCGGAGCTTACAAAAAAACTCGGTGTTTATGTCGCCTACGGCTTCCCTGAGAGAGATGCCGAAAAGAGCGATGTCATCTACAATGCCGCCTGTGTATGCGGCCCCAAAGGAATCATCGGCTCCTACAGAAAGATTCACCTTCCCTATCCGGAGCCTCACTGGGCAACACGCGGGGACAAGCCTTTTATTTTCGAGACCCCGTGGGGCCCAGTCGCGCTCGGCATCTGCTATGATTCCTACTGTTTCCAAGAGCTGATGCGCTACTATGCGGCTAAAGGCTGCCGCTTATACATCAACTGCACCGCGCTGGCAAAATGCCACGGTATCGCTTTGGGCTCCACCACGCTGGAGGCGGGCGTCATCACCAACCAGATTTATATTGTCTCCTCCAATCTTGCCGGGAAAGACCTCTACAACGTATTCTGGGGCGGCGCCAGCATCATCGGCCCCAGCACCAACTTCTGGGAGGCGGAGTATTTTGCGGGCTATCCCTTCACCGACCCGAAGGCGATCCAGAACAAGATGTACACCGCAACGATAGACCTGACGCTGGCATCCCGCGAAAAATTCGAGCCAAACGCCCTGATTAACGGCAAGACGGACTATCGGCCCGCTGTCTATAAGGAATTGATGGAGGATTTGCTGAAGGATCCGAAGTTTCAGGAATAAGCCGTGAACGGCTGTTTTTCAAACAAGTGTATAAAAAAGCCCCTGAAATTTTGTCCTGTGCCTTAGTCCAGTCCGTGGGCAGGGTCACGTTATCCTGCCATACGGGCTCATCGGGTGCTGTGTACCAATAGGAATACCAATCAACCCGCCTGTGCAGCCGTAAAACAGGCTTTCCAAAAGCAGAATACGGGTTACGGTCTTTTCTGTCGCGCCGATACTGCGGAATGTGCCAATGATCGGTAAACGGTCTAAGGTAATGACTTTATAGCTGCTGTAAATGATAAAAATACTCATAGTTAATGAAAAGAAGCTGATTAGAAAGAAAGGCATGGATTTCTGCCTTGCATCGGCGGCTATCTGCGCTTCATTGACAACCTCCGATACCCGGTACTTTCCGTTATCAAGAGCATTTTTCAGTTCAGAAATAAGATTGCCTGTTGTACTGTTTGGGGCGGGTTCAATCAGAATTTCGCTATAACCGTCCTCCCACCCCAAAACTTCTTTTATGGTTTCCAAAGGCAGAAGTGCTGTTGCACCCCTTGTGTGACGCAGGAAAACTGTGTCATAAGCGGCAATTTCCGCTACTTCAAAATCCACTGGCGAACCATTTATATCATACAAAGGCGGCGCCCATTACGATTTTCACTTTTTCTTCATACTTATTTGACACTCCTTACCAACCTTTTTTCGTGATGACCCGTTTGGGCTTTTTTGCCTTCTTTACGGCTGCGCCCTTTTTCGTAGTCGCCACAAAAGCGGCGGAAACCAGCAGCGCGGCCAGCAAACTGAATATACAAATCAGCGGGTTCCAATGTACGCCCTTATCATAGCTGCGGTATCCTACCAGCCCCATACTTGCGGTCACGGGATACAAATTCGCCAAGGTCATATTTCCTGCCGCGAACATTCCACCGTAGCCATAGACAAAGGCGACGACCGCTCCAATCAGGTGCCCGCTTGGGATACGGGCGGCTATGGCAATGACCGGCAGGACTGCGATATAGAGGAACAGGCAGTTCAGCGTGATCTGCGCCGCGGCTTGTAGAATCGCCGGCAAATCGCCTCCGGGAAAGCCCAAAAGGAGGGCTGCGGCCACAGTGAATATCGTGCTGACCATCCCCAGAAACAGGGAAAGCAGTCCGCAGACGATCAGCTTGCCAAACAGCAGAGCGGGAAAGGACAGGGGAACCGTCAGGATGTTTTTCAGCGTATCGTCCGTTCCCTCCCGGCTGATGATATATCCGGTAATCAAAGCGATGCACATGGGGAAAATCGTTGTGATATTGTTTTTCATAACCTGCTCCGCGAAAAAGGAGAAGGTCCAAACGGTTCCATCCAGGGCGGTGGTGGAGAACACGGTGAGTAAGACGGACAGCAGCATCAGGAGAACGCCCGCCCAGATCATGTGATACCGCTTCAGTTTCCAAACTTCGGTTTTCATCAGTACCAGCATCTCAATCTCCCCCTCTCGTTTTATACAACCGGTCAATCACCAGAATGGACAGGACAGCCATTGCGCCCAAAATCAAGACAGTCTGCGTCGTTGAGGGAACCAGATATTGCAGTTCTCCCAAGCTGCCCTTGACGCCATGCCGAGCCATATCCCCCGCGCACCAGAGATTTGTGAGGGGAATCGGCATCAGCCAGCACAGCAGCTTCGGCAGGACGCCGAAACTGCTTTCGGCGGTCAGGCTTAACACACTGTAAAAAATACACAGCAGAACGGAGAAAATATAGGTCCTGCTGAAATATACCACCAGCACTACCAGCGGCAGGGTTCCCGCCGTGACGAAAATCCCCATCTCCACCGCCAGCCACAGCTTATAGCCCAGCCCGCCGACCTCGGCAATCAGACTCCCGCAGACGATGGTGACGGCGGCTGTGGACAGGCAAAAGATCAGTCCAAACAGAAACAGAACGATGATTTTGGTAAAGATCATCTGGGTGCCGGTCACTGGAATCGTCCGCAGGTTTTTGAAGGTGTCGTTGTCCCGCTCCATGAAGAACAGGATCGCGGCAATGATGCCGATGACACAGGGCAGAAGCAGCTCCACCCCATAGCCCAGGACGAACTGGTAGAAGTCGTCGAAAAGCTCTGCCTTCGTATCGTAGCGGGCCGTCATGCGGGGCGTCAGCATCAACAGCGCCAGCGGAAGCGGGAACATGAACGCGGAGACGATCACAAAGGGAATGAACTTCTTCCGTTTCAGTTTTGCCAGCTCACAGGAAACCAGTTTAAGCAATCCCCTCACCCCCAGTCACCCGCTTGAAATAATCCTCCAGGCTCTCCTCCACCGCTGCGGCCTCCGACACCTCCAGACCATACTGCACAAAAGCAGAGACAATCTTCGTCACGGGAACCTTGGCGGAATCCAACCGCAGATTGTGACCGTCCTGTACGGTAAACTGATTTTCGTGGAAAATGCCCCGTAAAATCTCCGCCGCCCGCTCTGTGTCAGAAACCGAGAAGCGAACATACCGACCGCTCCTGGCCTCCAGATCCGCAAGGCTCTCCTCCTCCAGCAGTACACCGTGGTCGATGATGCCGATGTCGTCCGCCAGCAGCGCCACCTCGGAGAGAATGTGGCTGGAAATCAGGATGGTCTTGCCCCGTTCATCGCACAGCGCCCGGATGAAGGAGCGCACCTCCGCAATGCCGATGGGATCCAGGCCGTTGATAGGTTCGTCCAGGATCAGCAGCTCCGGGTCGTGCATCACCGCCAGGGCAATCGCCAGCCGCTGCTTCATACCCAGGGAGTATTGGGAAAAAAGCTTTTTATCCCGATAGGGCAGGCCCACCAGCTCCAGGGCGCTTTTGATTGTGTCTTGGTTTTTCAGTCCACGCAGGGCGGCGAAAATGCGCAGGTTCTCCGTCCCCGTCAGATTGGGATAAAAGCCGGGGGACTCGATCAGGCTGCCGATGCGGGGCAGCAGTTTCTTCTCGTTGCCCGACAGGGACTTCCCCCAGATCGTCACCTTCCCGGACGTAGGCTGTGTCAATCCCAGCAGCATCTTCATGGTGGTGGTTTTTCCGGCTCCGTTTCGGCCCAGCAGACCATAGATGCGGCCCCTCTGAACGTGGATGTTCAGCTCCGCCACGCTCTTTTGGGTTCCGTACTGTTTTGTCAGCTGTTTCGTTTCAATGACTATTTTGCTCATAGCGGTTACCTCCTTTGCAAAGCGAGTATACAACGCCACCCTTGAGAAATCTTTGAGGGAACCTTGAGATAACCTTGAGATTGCGCTGGCGGCATATACAATTTGAGTATTCCGCGCTATAATGAGCGCGGGCAGGAGGTGCTTGTATGCAGGACAGAGAAATTCTTATCGTAGACGACGAAAAAGATTTACGGACGATGATTCGCTCCATTTTTGAGAGCGCCGGATATACGCAGATTACAGCGGTGGCCTCCGGGAAAGAGGCGCTGGCGGTGATTGCGAAAAAAACACCCGGCATCATCATTCTGGATGTGATGATGCCGGACATGGACGGGTTTGAACTGCTCCAGGAGGTTCGCGCTGTCAGCAAAGTCCCTGTCCTCATGCTCACGGCCAAGGGAGAGGCCGAGGACCGTTTTGCCGGGTTCGAGCTGGGGGCGGACGATTATTTGGTCAAGCCCTTTTTGCCAAAAGAATTGCTGCTGCGGGTTCAGGCGATTTTGAAACGCGCCTATCCTGAAAAGAATCGGATCGTCACGTTGGATGCGGCTGCGGTGGATTTGGATCGAGCGGAGGTCATCAGAGAGGGTCAGCGGACGCCCTTGACCGCCAAGGAGTACAGCATTTTTGAAAAGCTGGCGGAGAATGCGGGCCGGATCGTTACCGTTGGTGTCCTCTGTCAAACGCTGTGCGGAGAGATTTGGCAGGGCTATGAAACAACACTGATGACCCATATCCGGCATCTGCGGGAGAAAATTGAGGAAAATCCGTCAAAGCCCGTGTCGCTCCTGACGGTGAAGGGATTGGGGTATAAGCTGGTGGTAAAGGAGCCGGAGCAATGAAACCTGTAGAACGTTTCTTTCGGAAATACTTTTTATCCATGGTGAGCATTATCGCGCTGTTTCTGCTGCTCAATGTTGTCCTGTTTTTCTCTGTGCAGATTTGGGCAGGGCAAACCTCGGAGACACTGGACCTCTCCATAAGCGAAATTCGTGACAGTATTACTCTGGATGGAACAGGACATTTGACGGCGGCTGGGGAGCTGGCCGAGATGCTGGAGGAAAATCACGCCTGGGCCATGGTTTTGGACGATACGGGAACGGTCATATTTCAGAGCAGACTGCCGGAGGAGCTGCCCCGGCGGTACACGACAGCAGATGTGGCAAAATTCAGCCGATGGTATCTGGGGGATTATCCGGTCTATGTGCAGGAGCATCCCCAGGGGCTGTTGGTCGTGGGCGGTGAAAAAGGCAGTCAGGCGAAGTATTACTTTTCCGTCAATGAGAGCTATGTAAGAAAGCTGCTTGTCGGGCTGGCTGCCGTCTTTCTGACAAATATTATTGTGGTTGTCCTTTTGATCTGGAAGAACACCCGGCACATTGAAAAGGCGGTCACGCCCATTTTGCGGGGGATTGAAACGGTTTCCTCCGGCCAGCCGATCAACCTCCCGGAGAAGGGAGAATTGGCGGAGATCAACCGTCAGCTTAACAAAGCGGGGGCCTTTATTGCCAAAAAGGACAGCGCCCGCGCTGACTGGATCAGCGGTGTTTCCCATGACGTGCGGACGCCCCTCTCGGTGATTTTAGGTTTTGCCGGGCAGTTGGAGGATAACCAGACCCTTCCGGCCTCCGCCCGTGAGCAGGCATCCTATATCCGTAAGCAAGGGGAGAGGCTGCGGAGCTTGATTTCCGATTTGAATCTCACATCCAAGTTGGAGTATTCCATGCAGCCCCTTCGGATGGAGAAAGTCTATTTAGTGGAGCTGGCGCGGCAAGTCGTTTGTGAGTTTTTAGATGGCGGGTTAGAGGCACGGTATCAAATTGTGTTTGATTCCAGCCAAGAAAGTGAAACAGCGTCCGTCATGGGGGATGAGGCCCTGCTGAAACGCGCACTGTATAATTTGATTCAGAACAGCGTCATTCATAATCCCAAAGGGTGCGTGATTTCTGTTTCCGTAGCGCGAAATGAAACCGGCATAACCGTCATGGTATCAGATGATGGCATAGGAGTGTCCACTGAGAAGTTGGAGAAATTAAGAGCGACAACAAATCATTTGGAAAACACCGATGAAAGATTAAACCTGAGACACGGCTTAGGCGTTCTGTTGGTTCGGCAGATTGTTGAGGCGCATCATGGCACAGTGGAAATTGAAAGTGCACCGCAAAATGGGTATCAGACAGTTTTAGTCTTTCCCGGCGGAGAACCATAAAGCAACGGAGAACGCTTACATACGTTCTCCGTTGCTCTTTATTTTATTTAGCTATAAACCAATTCCGCAAAAATGATTTCCTCCACTTGGGCCTTACAGCAATTCATCAAGCCCACCCAGCGCATGGGGTTGCGGGCTTTCAGAGCCTTATATGATTAAGTTGACCTGCTAAAGCTTTCGCTTATAAGCCGATCTGCTTTGCGAAATTCTTAGTTCCCTGCCATCTGTTTTGCGAAATTTCTATTCATTCTCTTATTTGCTTTGCGAAGTTTTTCCGCCTAAATCTCAGCAAAACTCCTATATTAGCAGCATTTTTTCAGCTTTATTCATTTTTCTGGTCGTTGCACACATTTCTATTTCGACACTACGATTACTCAATTTTCTTGAGTAGAGCGTTTCTACTATATAATGCCTATCAAACCCTCATACTCAATTTTTTCCTTATTATTATTCTGCAGAAAATCTCCAACGCTCAAAGCTTCTTTCATTTTGATGTCATCTAAAACATGCGTATAAGAAACCGTTGTGTTGTAGTTTGCGTGTCCCATAATCTCCTGCACCGTCCTGGGTGTCATTCCCTTTTCAAAACATCTGGTTGCAAAAGTATGACGTAAAGCGTGTGGGTGAATCCGTTCAAAGGTTTTCGGTGCGGTAGTCCCATACAGCGCCTCCATACGGTACATATCATTGATCTGCCCCGTTATGCACCTCATATCGCTTTCAACCGCATAGCGCCCGATCGGTGTTCCTCTGGATGTCAGGAAGACTAAATTTCCAAACTCTTCCGGCAACCGCCAGCGTTCACCCAACTCCTCCCGCCTTGCTTTGATTTTTTCCATCTGTTTTTCAAGGATACTCTGTGTTTCCCCAAAGAACGGTATTTTTCTGACAGAGTTTTCTGTCTTTGGTGAAGTCATACGCAGTGTCTTTTTCCCATCCGCATAGTCATAAGACAATGTCCGCTTCACATAGATGAATTTGCCGGCAAAATCTATGTCTTCCCACCGAAGTCCACCGATCTCGCCTACCCGCATACCAGTGAGCAGCATAAACTTGTACATTTCCTCATACCAACTCTTTGTACGGTCAAGATACTCCAGAAAAATCTCCTGCTCCTCCACGGAAAGCACTCGGCGCTCAACTTTCTCGCACTTTGGCACAATCACACCTACCACCGGGTTGATAGTCATCAAACCGTTTGCAATGGCAGCCTCGATACAATTCTGCAAAATTCCTGTCGCTTCCCTTACGGACTTGCTTGATCTTCCTGCCTCCAACATATCTGCTATCGCAGTCTGTACATGAAGCTGTCTGATATCCGCCAATGGCTTCTCTCCAATGCGCACCCCGTAATAGTTTAAAAATCTCCGCTTATATGAAGGTGAACCTCCATTTTTCAGCGTCGGCGCCTTGTACTTTGAATACCATTCTTCAAACCATTCACTCAGCGTAATCTTATTACCATCCATGCTCGGCAATAAGCTACTACGTTTGACTTCATCCACCGCTTTGGCAAGATTCTTTTTCAATTCCTTCAGTTTCCAGTCGTACAGAACAATCGACTTCCCCCCTACCTGCGCCCGGCCCATATACCTTCCGTCTGGTCTTTGGGATAATCCTTTGCCTAATTCCTTGCCATTTAAGTTTTTACCCATAATTCTCATCCTTTCGCAGCTATTCCAAATCCTCGAAAAGCTCAAATTATAAGCAACACCTAAAACCAAAGAATATTGATGCCTCTATTCTCCCTGTAAATCAGCATATTTTCCTTTTTTGAACTTTACGTCTGAATAAAAGTCGCTCATGCCGGAATTTTCCTCAAAAGTTTCCAAACTCATGATTACCATATCTCCGTAGCCATTCTTCGTAATAAAAACTGGCTCTTTCGTCTCATGGCATAATTCAGACATCCTCGTTGTATCTCTTAATTCTCTAATCGGGATTATCTTAGGCATTTTCTCATCTCCTTCGTTCTAAGTGTAGCATAATTATGTTGCATTATCAAGGACATATTACAAAAATGCGAATCTTTTTTATCATAAGGTCAGTTGGTATTTTGCACTCTTCTTTAACTCTTCGTCTAACAATTCTTTGTGAACAAATACCCTGCGTCCAATGCGAACCACATATTTGCAACACGGATTTGCAAGCATCTCCCTTGCCTTCGTTTTCCCAATTCCAACATATTGGCAAAATTCATCTACTGACAATAACGACTTCTCACATCCCATCTCTTTCTCCTTTCTGGTAATCATATATCTGCCAATAGAAAAGCACTCTCAAAATGCACTTTTATTGACAGATATAAAAACACAATACAGGTGACAGGTCACTACTCCTGTCCACATCGGTCTCGCACCGTCATTCAAATTGACCGGATCACAGGTCAGCCCGCGATCCGGAAGTATCATTATCAAAGATATGGATCATTGCCCCGTACAGATGTTGTACATTTTGCCAGACATTCCCCGCTCCCTGTTTTCACTTCAACACCCGTTTCTGGTGTTTCCTCGCACCCAGCTCCCTATAAAAATAAAGCCAAACAGTTCTTGGCGTATCCGCATAGCGGCTCCCCATATCCCACACGTCCTGTATGTGTAGACCATATTCAATTGTCACGGTACATCCCCGGATTCTGCCTTCACTTTTTGGATAAATCTATGTCCGGCTTATCAATCCGTAAAGCGCACAAGACACTGACGCCTGCTGTCGGCGCTTCGTAATTATTGTGCACTTTATCAGAGCGATAAGTATAGTGAAAAGATAATCCAGGAGCATCTCCGCACTCCACTACGTTAATTCCTGATTGTAAATTTCCTGATAGCTTTTACCAGGTCAGCTTTGACTTGTTGTTCCATATCTTCTATGGGCATCAGTGTACTGTTTAACTGCCAGCTTCTGATTTCACAGAAGAGGATATAGTTGATCAGTCTTTCGTACTGGTCGAAAACTTCCTGCATTGCTCCTTCGTCGCCAATCACAGCCAGCGCGATAACCCCCGCCGGAAGTTTTCCGCCATTATTCTTTTTCTGCATCTATCCCCACCTTCCCACGCAGTTCTTTCATTGCGTTTGACTTGTAATGCCTCACTGTGTCGTATTCTAATTCAAGCTGCCCGGCTATCTCTGACAGGGAATATCCAAATGCGGTGTTTCTTAAGACAATCTCTCTTTTTGTGTCCTGCATTTCCAGAAGTGCGGCGGCAAGTTTTTCATCCCCGATCAGAACGACGGTTCCGCACACAGGGATTTTTACTTTTCCCTCCAGAACATCATCATAAACTGCCATTGCACTTTCTTCTGTTTCCTCCAAAGGCACAGTTCCATAATTCTTACAGTACCTGACATACCCCCGGAGCTGGTTCAGAACGCTCCGCCTGATCACTTTCCGGCAGAACACATGAAACTCAGAAGATATCTTCTCCGCATTGTCCGATGTAATTTTGTTTTCTCTCATTCCTGTCCTTTCCGCAGAAATGTTTCCTGTTTTTATCCCTTCACTATGACTAAATCACCGAAGGCACTTAAAATGTGGATTTTAGTAAACGACATTTTTAGAAAAATGAAATAAAAAGAGTGACAATGGTTTCCTATCACCTGAGTCCCCACCGAGATGTGGTATTCACTTCTCCAATTCCCCTGTTACACCTTCCTTCTTATTATAAAGCAAACCGCTTTCAGGCGCAGTATCATTCAAACTATAATATAAGTTACATGTGCCATAAATACGCCATTTTAAATACTGTTGACTTTTCTGCCATTCAGACTTACAATCGTTTATGGATAAATCTATGCACCCATAAAATGACACTGAAACTGCTGTCAGTTCCAAGCGGGCAACCATGCCTGCTCAGGTCTGGAGCAGTTTTTTTATTTTCTTTCCACGGCTTACTTAGCAAGCACTGGATTTGCATATGCAAATCCATGATTTTGATCAGATTTCCTCAGGCGGAAACCTGTCAAAATCTGCTTGCAGGGGGAAAGCCCCCCGCCCCCCATAGTTACAAAAATAAGCCCGCTCCAATGCTGCACTATTTTTCAAAATCCACTACATACGACTCACGAAAGGAGACATCTATGCTAAACAGAACACGCAAACATTCCCTGATCCTGTACCTGAACGATGATGAAAAATATATCCTTGACACAAAATATAAACTGTCCGGTATGCGCAGCCGCATGGCTTTCCTGCGGCACCTCATTATTTACGGATATGTCTATGATGTGGACTATAAGGAGCTGCACGACTACAACGTCAATCTGTCCCGCATCGGGAACAGCCTAAACCAGATCGCCAAACGGATGAACGCCACAGGACACGTTTACGATGAGGATGTAAAAGAGGTAAAGGAGATAATGAAACAGGTATGGCATACACAAAAATCCATGCTGTCAAAGCAACCGTGCATAAGGCAATAGCCTACATCTGCAGCCCGGATAAAACCGATGGCAGCCTACTGATTTCCTCCTATGGGTGCAGCCCGGAGACTGCCCATTTTGACTTTAAGTTTGCCCTGTCAAAGACTTCCCATAATGACGAAAACAAGGCGTACCATCTGATCCAGTCCTTCCTCCCCGGCGAGGTCGATTTTGATACGGCGCACCAGATCGGCATGGAGCTTGCCGATAAAGTTTTAGAGGGGAAGTATTCGTATGTAGTCAGTACGCATATCGACAGGGATCACATTCATAACCACATCATCTTCTGCGCCGCCGATAACATCGACCACCACAAATACAATGACTGCAAAAGAAGTTATTACCGTATTCGTTACTTAAGCAACGAACTTTGCAGGGAACACCATTTATCCGTCATCGTGCCGGACGGACAGCGCGGAAAAAAGTACAACGAATGGTCTGCAGACAGACACGGTGATTCCCGCAAATCAGAACTGCGCAGGGATATCAATGCCGCCATCAGATCCGCCGATACTTATGATGAGTTCCTGCATCTTCTGCGGGCAAAAGGCTACGTTGTGAAAGGGGAAAACCTTGACGGAAAATCTCCAAAATACATTTCTTTCCTACCGCCGGGCAGGGAGCGTTTTGTGCGCGGCAGCATAAAGTCCCTCGGGGCGGAATACACAAAGGAGCGTATCGCTGAGCGGATTTCTGAAAGGGTGCAGAAACGTGGGAAAGCCCTGACAGTCGGTTATACAGGGAAACGCCTGATCGACACTTCACAGGAAAAGTTTCAGGAAAGTGCTGGCTTAAAACGCTGGGCTGAGATCGAAAACCTCAAAACAGCCGCCAGCGCATACAGTAAAGTAAACTCTATCGCTGACCTGGAGGAGAAAATCGCAGAACGTTCCGCCTCTGCCAAAAGGAACCGTGAGAAACTTACTATCCTTGAGCGCCGAATGAAAAGCATGGCGGAAATCATAAAATACGCGCAACAGTATCAGGAGAACCGTCCTTATCAGATCCGCTACCGCAAAGCCAAAAATCCCGACGATTATTTTCGGAAACATGAGACGGAACTGATCCTGTATGACGGCGCAAAAGAAATGCTGCGCAGGGCAAAGATCGATCACCGTACTCTTGATATAAACAAACTACGCGCAGAGTTTTCGCAGATGGAACAGAAGAAAAAAGAACTGCGGCAGGCTTACCAGACTGCAGAAAAAGACTGCAGACAGTTGGAGCGTGAACTGGATAAACTGGAACAGTATCTGAACGCTGAGCCGGACACTGTTTCCGTGCAGAAAAACACGAAAGAGCCGACACGCTGAACAGCACCCACTGTCATAAATTTTTTATTGAGTATCTTTTGAAAAATGGTATACTATAGTTAACAGCAGGCGTTTTATGCTGTGAATACAAACAAAGGATCAGGCATGAGCAATAAGGCAAAAATACGAGAAGAGGCAAAAAAACTAAATCCCATCGACGACCTGATGTTCCGCACGATGGCAGAAGATAAAGCGTTCTGCGAAGAAATCCTGCGGGTGATCCTGTCAGATCCGGCGCTTACGGTACTGGAATCCACGCCCCAATATGCCGGAACAAATCCGCAGGGACGCTCCGTGATCCTTGACGCCAAATGTGTCCTTGGGGACGGACGGAAAACGGACATCGAAGTGCAGAGGGCGAATGACACCGATCATCAGCGCCGTGTCCGCTACAATGGCGCGATCCTTACAACTAACCTCACCGATCCCGGCGAGAAGTTTGAGAACATTCCCGATGTCTGCGTTGTATTCATCTCCCGTTTTGACATCTTTGAGGGAAATCATTCTTTATATCATGTGGATCGGATCATAAGGGAAACCGGAAAAGTTGTCGATAACGGATTTGAAGAGGTTTACGTCAATGCAAAGGTAAAGGACGGCTCCGAAGTATCCGAACTGATGGAAGTATTTGTTGACGATGCTGCATACAACAGCAAATTTCCCGTTACCTCCGGCAGTAAGCGCCGGTATAAAACGACAGAGGAGGGACAGCAGGTTATGTGTGAAATTATGGAAAGAATTGCAAAAGAAGAACGTAATGAGGGCAGACTTGAGGGAAGGCTTGAAGGCGAAACCCGTATCAACACCCTCAACGCTATTCTGATAAATCTGAACAGATTTGATGACTTAAAACGCGCTGCTACGGACAAAGACTTTCAAATGCAACTTATGATTGAACTTCTGCCGGAAGATATGTAACATAGTAAAATCCGATGTATTCCATCTTGGGAGCATCGGATTTTTATTATAATTTGTATTTTATTTTTTCCTCGTCTGTCGGAACCACTTCAATGATATCACCCGGCTGCAGATTACACATCACACAGATTTTATTTAAGGTTTCCAGTGTTATGCTCTTCCCTGCCTTGATATTGGTTATGGTCTGCCTTGGCAGTAAATTTTCCCTCTGAATTCTAGTCTGATTGAAACCATGATTACTCAATTCCTTAAACACAAAGGGGGGGGGAACATGCAACATGTTTACTACAGAAGAGCTTAAAAATATTGACTGTACTTACTTTCATATCATAAGCGCCGACTGCTACTGCGTCACACTGCAGTCCAAAAAGCACAAACCATCATACACCAGCAGTACCCGTCCTCTGCCACATGCAAAATCCAGCATAAGCACCGGCAGTCCAGCCCCTTCCACGAACAGGGAACCGCCCCTACTCTCGGACAAGCTATAGACAGGATTACTCATGAAATCCGTTCAGCCCTTTTGCTGACAAGCACGATAACCGTCACACAGCACAACAGCACAAGAGTCTGCTGCTCCCTTCTAAGATAACATACAGCCGTCAGCGCCAGCAGAATGACAAGAACCGCCCAGACCACCAAAGCATAGATTCCACTTTCCTGTTTCTTACGCGCAAGCCCCGCCTCCAATCCGATTCCAACAGAGGACACAACAATCAGTCCACACGATACATGCATATCAAAAGATGCAAACCTCGTGACTGCCAAAACAGCGGCAAGCGTAAGGCATGACATGCGGTAGCAGTCCCTGTATTTCCTCAGATGAAATCCTCCCAAATATGAACGCAGCGGAATAAAGAACAGAAAAAAGAGGAGCGTCTGCTTCAACATTCCCGCACACATTCCAATCTTTGGGACACTCCCTTCTTTCGTGTATTTTTGTTCGCAAACTTATTATACACCAGAGTGCCTCATACGGCATTTCTTTTACAAAGTTGTAAAGTGGTGATTGTAAATACAATATTTGTACCTTTTATATAAAAGGACATATCCATCAGGCTCGCGTAATAAAACCTTAATACGGTCACAGCGTTTACCACAGAAAAGATAGATGGAATGACCATCGGGTTCTTCTCTTAACTGTGCCATAACAATTGCGCACAGACCATCTATGCTTTTTCTCATGTCAGTGTAACCCGTAATGATGTAGATGTTTGCAGCATCGGAAATATCACCAAGCATGGGACATACCTCCGATACAATGAAACGCATTTTGGACAACAGCTGCATCAGCTCCATTAAAGATGCGCACCCTGATGTTTCCGCATTCGATTTCAGCAGCTATGCAGGGAACGCCAGACAAAGCCGGAAGGCTGGTACTTTGCTCCATCATGGCAGGGGTAGATATCCCGCTTTCTGCCAGATCAAGCTTCACAACTTCCTGCATGACAGGCACGCCTGAAACTTTATCTGCCGAATCAGGAATCGTATACCCAGCTTTCCGCAGCTTGCTGACCCAGTTGTAAAAGGTCCCGGGATTGATGCCCTGTTTCCGGCACCACTGATAATCGGAGAGTCCGCTCTGGCGGCATTCCATAATCAGCTTGATCTGTTCGGGTTTTCTTACACCGTTAGGATTCATAATGATTGCTCCTTGTGAAGATAGAGTAAAACGCTTGCCTCTAGCGCTGAAGGCAGAGCAAAATGCTCGCGTTTCCTGGCAATCATTATATAAGATTCTGCGGACGGATAAAATCCACCCTATTACTCATCGCTTACCCTCAACTTGGATTATTTATATGATACTTTACTATTTACCTTTTGACACTACCACTAATTGTATCCATAATAAATTTTACTTTTTCTTCCTTTTTTTCACTCTTCTTTTTATTAGAGTAAAGATAGGAACCAGATGTTAGGTATGCTTTCCTCACCGACAGTTCTGTCTTGTATTTTCCTGTTTTATCATCCTTTTTAACAACTACCTGCCCAACACTAGGTATACCGCCTAATGCTTTCAACACGATACCGGCACTTTTATCACCAGCATTCATAACCGGCATTGCTCCGACTGCCTGCTGCGCATATTGTCCAAAATCCGGTGTCACCCTCACATTCTCCTGCGAAAGAGGTGGATATGTATTATGCTGGGTTGCCCTCAGACAGACTTTCTTCCCTTTCCCGTTAAATTCATTCCCTATATGAAAAGAACTTTTTTTCTCACCCATTCTTTCTTCTCCCCTCCGTTTCTATTTTAGCTGCCACCTCCAGCCTATCCATATAATCGCCATATAAAATCTCCAGCTCATTCTCTAAAGGCAGCGAACTGTTTATGACCCGTTCAGCAATTCTTTCCATCAACTTACCTATTATTTTACTAAATACATCCCAATCATCCATAAGCAGTTTCTGTTTCAAATAAAGTAACTCAAATTCTTCAATTCGTATGTACTTTTGCTGTAATATACGCTTTACTTCTTCAATATCCTTCTCAATATTCTCGTATACGTAATTAGGTCTCCAATACACGCAGGAAAAATTATCATCCAAATATATCATGGAATTGCTCATTCCCAGTGCAATTTCATTACTCCCCGTATATCCGCTTGATAACAAACGAAAGAATAGGATATATTTGATCCCCTCCTGCTCATCTGATTTCCTTCTGAATGTCTGCTCTTTGATCAGAGAATCCATGTATGTATAGAGTGAGGGTAACAAACAATGATATTCTTTCTCTATCATACCGCTTTTTTCACTTTGGCGAATGTTTCTATATTCTCTTATATATTCTTCCATTTGCGAAACTCGCTCCATAGTATTTTCACCTCTCCCATCCTAGAGACTATAATTCTATTTAAAATAGTTGCCTAAGAAAAGATTGTTATACTCTATACGCTATTCCTCTGTATTTTCTTCTAATAAGTCTCCAAAAACTTCTTTCAGTGTTTTTCGCGGAACGGCATTATTCTCTACCATTTCAAAAAAGGGTTGCGTAATCTCATTCCACTCTTCCTCACTTACATCTGCATATTCAAAAAAAGGCGTTGCAAATCTGCTCCATTTCTCATCACATTCTTCTACATAATGTAGAGAAAAATCGCTTATCCCCACCTTAAAATAATGATTTTTATAATTCATCCCCTTCTCCAACCGCAGGATGTATTGAAAGCTACCGTCTTGGTCTAACCCCAGCAGATCGTCCCGTATAACATCCGCGTGCAGCCCGTCATGCCGCCAGATTTGTCCCGCGCCAACCACCGTTTTAAAATAGCAGGCTTCTTCATAATCCAGAACCTTACACTTGTCAAATTCCTTCTCGTATTTAAACAAAAACATACATCCTTGTTCAATTGCAAATTCTGGCTTACCGTCTCCATCCAGATCATCATAATAATATAGGTAAGGATACTCCCTTGTGTCTTTTTCTTTCACCAGCTCTTCAAATTCTATTCCGGCTTTCCACAAATCCTTGTAATACTTCACTTCAACTTCACCAATTGCTGGCATTTCATTTCTTAATACCTTCAAATATCCTTCCAAATAGATCCGATTTTCCTCAGGTGTGATATTCAATTTCGATTCCTTCGCAGTAAAATCCATTGCTCTTACGATATCACATACGGGTATTTCCCCCTCATCCTCTGTCTGAATTTCACTGTCTTCCTCATCCACTGCCTGCATTTCACTACCTCTTTTGTCCCCTACCATGACAAGTTCTTCCGACAAAGAGTCTTCTTTGACGACATTTGTTTGGAAGGATTTTATATATTCTGACCCCCCATCAAAAAACATAAAGCTAATAACCAGAAATAATCCAATTAATAGCACAATAATCTTTCTCTTCATATTATTCCTCACTTTTGGGATACACAATCAAATAATCCACAATATAATCACTCATATCTCCAGTTTCTTTTGGATCCTTGCCCGTAAATTCTACAATCGAACCATTTACATATTCCTCGCAATAAGGTTGTGAATCTGCTACGGAACTATTCTCATAAGGATAACCTGTCTGAAAAATGCCATTACCGAATGTATGCGCTTTAATATTTCCACTCCACACACACTCAATATAGATATGTTTATTTTCATCTTCCATATGCTGTAAAACTACATCTACCCTACATCCTATAAAGTTCTTAAACTCGTCTGCCTCACATTTCCCATTATCCGGATATACCGGGTTAAATACCTTGGGCCCCAATGTAATCCAATATCTTTCATTCTGATCTACCAATACCCCCTTTCCCTGATCTATAAATTCCTGTCCAATAAGATATTCTTCACAATTCTCATTCTTCTCCGTTTGCTCTTCATAGGAATACCAGTCAATCTTAGGATTAATTGCTCTCAACAACTCTCTATCTTCAAAAGAGTAAGTGACTGTTTTCCCATTAGAAGCATTCGGTTCCCCTTCATACGCTTTTAACCATGATGTCAAATCCACCACTTTTCGTTCTTCCTCTTCAGTTACATCTGGCACTTCCACTATCCGTATGATACCACCATATTGGCAGACTAGAACCGCGTCTTCCAATAACGCAGATTCATACTCTTCCTGCCCCACTTCTATCAGCAAATCATTGTCAATCTGTTTCCATTTCTGCTCCTTTTTAATTAGCGGAACACAGATATGGGGAAATATATTACCATCCTCTGCCTCTGTTATTTCTCCGTCCCCCCCAACTCGCTTTAGTCATAGGCAATCGACCAGCGTATTGTGTTTCAGGACATTTGCAGTATCCAAAATGATGAATATTATCGGTTCTACAATCATCAATTGTTGCCATCGGGAACTTAGTTACTCCCCATACTACACCATTATCCTTATACATGTCCAATGAAACTATATCTCTCCCATATTGACAGCCAATTTTGGTACCTCTCAGAACATAACTTTTCTCCTTAACAATATCCATATATGCATGATATTGTTCCATCAATCTGCACAACTCCTCTTGGTGCTCTTTCTCCTGTTCTTCCTCATCCCTTGTCCCGTCATTTCCAAACAGCCAAAAACCATGTAGATCAAAACTTGACATATCTATACATCCTCCTCTATTGACAAAAAGCACTGCTCTACAATATCTTCCTCTTGCTCTTTATACTGCTTGGAACAGTTAAAAATGCCATGGAGGACTTTTTCACGCATTCTTACTCTGTTTCATACTCTCCAAACAGCTCCTCATAGGTATATCTTTCCTCTTTCTTTCTATCCCACGCCTGTTCAAGTAGTACTTCCATATATGGCTGTTCGAGTTCCTTAAATTGTTCGTCAGTTATTCTGAAAAACCATTGCCCACTGCTTTCCTCAAAAACACCCTGTCGTTTCATTTCTTCCGTGATTTTCCACCGCTTTGCCATATCCGCATAATCAGGAAACATCACCATGTTAATATCATCATGATATAAGTCAGCATGCTCCGCCCAGAACAAAGTGCCTAATTCCCGATTCCCGTTCGGATCCAGTTGGAAAAATTCATATATATCCGTATCATAGTCCGGATTCCACATAGCCTTTCGGGTTCCGACTATTTCCTTTCCATTAAGCCATGCCCACAGTATACATTGATCCATATCAGGATCGTATGCAAATACACAACCATCTACACACAATTCTGGCAAGCCGTCTCCATTCATGTCAAATAAATAATAACTGTAATCGGAGGATTTGAAATCTTCCAGCACATACCATCCGTTTGACGCATACCAATCTTTTATATATACTTCTTCGCCCGTCTCCCTGTTCAGAAAAGGAATTTCATTTTTGATCAGCTTCCAGAATCTTTGTTTATACTCTTCATATATCTCTAGGTTCCCTTTCTCAAATTCTGCTGAATATTCCACTCCCTCATAGGCTTCCCTGATTAACGCAAAGGTTTCCTCATCTACAAAAGGGACCTCTTCCGCCTCGTAATACATCCACATATTGCCTGACAAAGTATGATCATATGAAATTTCATCTGAAAGCTCATCTTTTTTTCCTGTTGATTCCTCCTGTTCAATCATGGCATCCGATTCTGTATTTGTCGTCTCCACTTCTTTCTTTACTGATATCTCTTCTGACGGTTCTTCTTCCTGTAATGACACTTCTTCTGACAATCTTTTCTGTTCATGTTTCACAGCCAATAAAATAGTAAATACCATCAAGGATATGATTACCAAGATACATCCATATTTTCTTACCCTCATATTTTCTCTTTTCCTCACTTTAAGCAACTTGCTTCCTAATATATAATTCCAATAACCGTGTACTCACCATTTGGCTTTCCTTTTGCATCCGCTCCATTCTGTGCAGCTTCAAACCTCACTTGTTTATCCACCTCTATTCCTTTTTCCTCTGCAATTTCCGAGAAAATACTTTCATCTAATGTGAGAATATACCTTGTATATTCCCCAGCTTTTTTTTCTACATTTATATCCACCAGATCACTATATATTTGTCTTACCTTACTATTCCAATGATTATCTGCCGCATAATTGCCACTTTCAAATTTTTCTGAATTAAGCCATAATCGAGGGGTATCCCAATTCAAATAATGTAATATATCAATATCTTTCTTAACTCCCAAATCTTCCAATCCTTTTTTCGTATTAGCATTCAATACGGCGGTTTTAAAATCTTTGCAATATTTCGGATAAGCTATTATTTTCCCGCCCAATAAATCAATTGCTTTTATGCAGTCTGTTTCAAAATCAAATTCAACACCATTCCCTCCATCTGCCGCCTTATTTGTAGAACTCGTATGAAAACTTCCCGACCCTTCCGCAGCTACAATTGCAATCAGCATACGCGGATCAATCTGCACCTCATATTCATCATAAAAATCCCTGCATTTTTCCCATATGATATTTATTTTATCCTGATCCCAATACAATTGTGCGTATCGACTATCTTCCTTCTCCTTTCCCGCGACATATTCGTTTATATCATCAACCCGATCCTTAAGATTTTTTTCTTGGATGGATCCTCCATCCAACTGCATGGGATCAGTGGGAATCCACTCTAATTCTTCCGGTTCCTCTTCTATTACATCCGGCACTTCCACTATCCTTATGATACCACCATATTGACAGACCAAGACTGCATCATCCAATAATGCGGGTTCTACCTTTTTCTGTCCTACTTCTATCAGCAAATCTTCGTCTATTTGTTTCCATTTCTGCTCCTTTTTAATTAGCGGAACACAGATATGGGGAAATATATTGCCCCTCTCTGCCTCTGTTATTTCTCCGTCCCCCCAACTCGCTTTAGTCATAGGCAATCGACCAGCGTATTGTGTTTCAGGACATTTGCAGTATCCAAAATGATGGATATTTTCCGGCCTACAATCTTCGATTGTTACAACCGGAAACTGAGTCATTCCCCATACTACACCATAATCTTTATATATGTCTATTAAAACGTTTTCTTTTGTTCCATATTGACAACCGATCTTACTGCCTCTAAAAACATAAGCCTTTTCCTTGAGAATGCCCAAATATGCATGATATTGTTCCATCAATCTGCACAACTCCTCTTGGTGCTCTTTCTCCTGCTCTTCCTCATCCCTTGTCCCGTCATTTCCAAACAGCCAAAAACCATGTGGATCAAAACTTGACATATCTATATATCCTCCTCTATTGACAAAAAGCACTGTTCTACAATGTCTTCCCATTGCTCCTTATACTGCATTGGACAATTAAAAACTCCGTGAAGGACATTATTCTGCATTCTTACCAGATACATCCTGTTATAATTCTGACCATCTATGGCATATCCTTTAAAATCAAACCAACACATCTCATTTCCACGGTAAGTTACAAGGTCATTTTCATGGTTTTTAATTCTGATGGAGGGATTAACATTATGTAAAGCCTTCTGGAATTGACTACTCATCTCCTTTATGTCTTCAGTCTCCAAAAACACAGGAAGAATATTAAACCCAAAATTCACCATACTACTCAGACTTGTAATAATATAATTGGGAGCGTCTTTTGACGGATATTTTACATCTTTTACAATATCCGGCATGACAATAAACTGTTCCGGCAGAAACATTCGGATTTTGGAATTCGGCAGTGTAATTTGTACAAAAGTAATCAATTCATCCCCTGCATAGATTCCTGTATCCAGTGTAGTATGCCTCTGCTTTTCCAATTCCAATTTTGCTTCCAAAATATCCTCGTCAAAATATTCCATACACATTACTCCTATTCCTGACAAATATTTACTTCATCTGGTGATCTCATAATAATTCTTTTTGCTGACATTCTCACTTCATTTTCTGCACAAATACGGAATTTTCCCACACTATTCGCTGAAATTAGACCATTGCAAATACAAACTGATCTGCTCCCCTCTTTTGAAATGGCTATACTTTGCTCATTTAAGTGTAACATATTTCCTTCCTTAGTATCTAACTGCCTGTTTCTATAATACCGAAATCCTTTCATAGTATTAGGTAGACTGTGCATGGCAAACCCTTCCCGCTCCTCTCTTTCTCCAAAGCACAAAACCGCACGAGTTCCGGGTTCTGGCATAGCATAAAGACTATTCCCGGTTTCCGGATACCAATTATAAAAATACTGTCCTGTTTCACGACCTTCATCAATATCCAGCACAATCCTTACCTGTTCATTCTTAACTTCTGCAATTGTTCCTTTCAGCCCTAATCCTGCAAAACAATCCAGATAAATCGGCTTTATAATTTCCTCCTGCTTCAACAAATACCGAAAGGTAAGCTCTCCTTTCTGAAAAACTGCCTTTACTCCACAAACTTTCCATTCCACACCATTTAAGGTCGTCCTGTCGCCGATTTTATAAAATTTTCTGCTTTTGACTTTATAAATCGTCGTTACTTTCCCTCCATCCCTTTCACGACAGATATCCACAGTATATTCCTCTCCTGCCAGTGAGGGAATACTTTCTCCATTCCGCATCCCGAACCAAAAATCCCGCTCTCCTGTCATAATATCCGAAACAATACAGGTTCCCAAGCCACTGGCAAGACGCTCAATAAATTGCCATGCAGTTTCCTGATACCGAATAACCGGCTTTCCGATAGATATGCCGATTCCTTCTGTACAGATAACGCGAGCTCCAGCACCTTTTGCCGTCTTTTGTGCTATCTCGGCATAAGACTCTTCCTGATTCTGAAAAGACTCCGATTCCAACTTCCTGTCTATTCTGAAAGATCCAGACGCTGCCTTAAGCTTAATCTCTCTGGTATTTCCCACGTGATCTACTCTTATATCTACTAAATATCCATAAAAAAGTGTAACCCCACCCTCTTCAAGCTTCAGTTTGATTTTGTCGCCATATGCTTCTGCTAAATGGTATTTTTCTTTTTCATTCAGGTATCCCCTCATGGTTAGGAATGCATGTTCATTCGGCTTCCATTCAAACTCAAACCTCTCCACTCCTAAAAACGGAAGACCGCTTTCCATTAAAATTCCATTAGCTATTTTTATCTCCATATTTATTTCCATACCTTTCCCAAGCTGCTACAGCTTAATTTGTGCCCCGCTCAAATTTAAATCACCTCCAAGCTCCATCATAGTATCTCCCTGTTTCAGTTTGACCTTTTGGGGTGCACTGAACTCGATCGTTGAATTCCTGCTTGAAATACTCAGCATCCCTCCGGCAGATAAGGTAACTGCTCCATTACTCACA
Organism: Lachnospiraceae bacterium; assembly: GCA_009774215.1. Classification (GTDB taxonomy): domain Bacteria; phylum Bacillota; class Clostridia; order Lachnospirales; family Lachnospiraceae; genus UBA3282. The sequence goes on along the minus strand of VSNH01000002.1, from coordinate 22,967 downwards.
ATCTCTACGCCATTTGCGTCCGACAGTTCAATATAAGTTCCATTATTATTTGTCACCAGTATTTTATCCGGTGCAAGCTGAATTTCCTTCCCTTCCTTGTTTCTCCAGAATTTCTTTTCCGGCATATTCCGCAGGCCTGCCCCGCCTTCATGGTAAGCACTAACAGCATAAGCATCCTGTTCCTTTTCTGTAGGAAAATAAAGCCTAATCTTATCATCTATTTCCGGCATACAGTACCATCCGGTTCCGTCCTGTGTGGAATACACCGTAGCATAGGGGAACCAGTACACCCCCGCACCTTGCTTGTTTTCATCCTCAAGGATTTCCATCTGCACCTTTTCCTCTTTGACTCCCCGAACAACAGCCAGCAACGATGCCCCGGAAACACTTGTATTGTACCATAGCGGAACCTGAAAGCCAGACTTAGTACGCATATAGTAAGTATGATGCAGTTCGCTTCCTTTCATTTTCGTCTCAATTTTCCAAATAAACTGTTGATGACCGTCGACCACCCCACATTCTCCCAGATGGTATATCTCCCTGCTTTTCCATATATAAAATGTAGTATCCAAAGGAGTGACATTCAGCCCGCATTCCTTTTTGTGCCAGTATTCCTCCATGTCACAGCAGGCAGAGTATTCCACTGTGTCACCTGAAATCTTATTATCCATCTTCGGTAGTCCAAAATAATATTTTTCTCCATGAATACGGCAGTCTGCCACTACAACTGTATGGTTCATACTAGCTAGTCTTTTTATAAAATTCCAATCGGTTTCCCGATACTGCATGATAAACTGCCCTGTACTCTTCCCATCTGCCACGGTCATGATCCTTGCCGCCGCATCATATTGCCCATCGCAGACATCTAATATATCACTATACAAAAACCCCGTATCTTGAAAACTACGCGTCTTTTTCTCACAGTCCATCAGAACCGTACCGGAGGCAATCTCCAGTTTCATTCTGCAGGTTCTACCAATTATCTGCATCTCTATTCTTTCCACAACGCCATTCATCAAAATGGTTTCCGCGCTTTCTGACGTAACAGCTGCCACCCGAACCCACAGTTCACGTCCTGAGTTCCTCATATACTCCTCCTTTTTTTCATAAGGAATCTGTCCGGAAATCTTTACGGTCGCATGCTCGTTTATCTGCTGAAATCCTCGATATTCTTCGACCCTCAGTTCCTCAAATGGATGAACTACTATACGTTCTTCTCTCATTTTCGTGCCCCTCCTCATTCGCTCATAAATAAATCGACTTCTCTGATACCCAAACCGGTTACTCCCCTCCTAATCAGACTTTCCGCTAAATCCAGAGAGATTATGGTATGGCGTTTCAGGGAATCGCGAACCCAGAAAATGTGTTTATCCACATATACTTCTTCTCCCGATCTGGTTTCCCGCTTTTCTCTAACAAAAAGCTTATTTGTTTCATCAAAGACTGGCAGATGATATAATTCCGATTTCCCACTAATCTGATCCAACAGGATTACATCCCTGTAGAAACAAATCTCCCTGTACATCTTTATAACATTTATCACTTTAAAAGACAGCAATAGAAACGGAAACAAAATAAAATCTGTATATATTGTCTTTTCAGACGGTTCAATAATAAAAAGTTGTCTTTTCGGCAGTTTGGGAAATGTGCTGATTCCAATATCCCGAACATCAAATTTACCGTACCATTGTTCCAATCTTGGTGCATATTTCAATTCCGGTGCATCTTGTATCTCAAAATATTTCATCTATACCCCCCTGCTTTCTTCTAACAAAATCAGCTATCCCTTCTACAGCAAAATCATCTGTCCCCTGACACTCTCCTGCTGTTTCCACCCCGTCCCGCCGCTTTTACGGTTTCTCAGGATATGCAGCAGCTTTCTATAGCATTCTCCGTTAGAGAACTGCTCACCCGTCTCTTCTCCCGCTCCTGCCAGATAGGCCTTGATGCACATAGGCGACGCCTGCCCGTCCGCCCCCAGCACCGCCATCGCGAAGCCGACGTCATACACATCCGTGGTTCCCGTCTCTAAAAGCTCCTTCGCATAGGTTCGTAGAAGCTGCGGCCACAGTCCCGCTCCTCCCGGTCCGGCATAGGGGACATGAATACGGTTTACCGTGTCGTACTCCGTCTGATAGTCCTCGAAATTCTCATATACCGTCCGCAGTCTTGCCCCTTCCTGTAAGCGGAACCGCCCAAGCTCCATCTCCCCACTCTCCGCCGGCGCATTGCTTAACAGGATCTCTCCCATGCCGCCGCGCTTCCCCCGTTCGTAATCCATGGCAGCAAAACGCACCTTCAGGTAAGTCAGCTGATCCGTGGCGCTGCATTCCAGCGGACAGGCCTCCTCCATCCGATAGATATCTCCGCGGTAATGGAGCAGTCCCGCTCCCAAATGCAGCACATCCTGTTCCCAGCTTAAACCGCACCCTTCCAAAATACCGTCGCCGTATCCCGAAAAGTACATGCGGCTCAGGCTTAAGGGGTAATCCCTGAGCTCGTCCAGCATACTTTTCTTTAGCAGGTTTTTATGTTCAAAGATCGGATATTCGTACCGAAACACGTGCTTTCCTCCCGTCAGCAGATGGCGATCTCTCCCACCTGCATCGTCTCCTCCATCCCGATGATCCCGAAATGGTACTCGTAATATAACTCCGGCTGATACCGGATATTCAAAAAATGCGCTATGACAAACTGCACCTTCTTTTCCAGCATTTCCGTCTGTCTCCTGCCGACATAGATCAGAATTTCATAAGGATTGTCATTGCTGCCATACACAATGCACCGCGGTATCAGGGCTGTCATCACACGGCGGAACAGTTCTATGCTGTCCCCTTCCCGGTACATGGTCAGTAGGCCTTCCAGCAGGATCTCCCGCTCACTTCCCTGAAACAGTGCGTATGCCTCCTTTTTCCCCGCCCCGTAATCTCCGTCTGCAAAGGCGCGTCCCAGCATTTTCTTGTAGTATTCCTCCCTTGTCATCCCCGCGCGGATATCGTTCTCCCCGATCTGATGGATCAGAAGCTGAAACAGGCCGCCCCTCAGCGCCGGATAATCCGTCACATCCGGGTGGAACAGCTCCTGAAACACCTTCTGGAACCTGTAATTCGGGTTGAGCTCCACCAGACACGGCTCTTCGAGCCTTGTGATATTCAGGAACTCTTCCGCCAGTTCTATATAAGGACTGTAAGATCGGGCCTGCCGGAATTGTATGTCCTCCTCCGCCATTCCCTGCGCCTTCGCCTGCAGTAGTATTTCCCACAGATAATTCATAAAAGTCGTCCCTCGCACCTGTATTCGCCGTACATAAGCTGCACCTCCGAAACAAGAAAACTCATGATATCCCGCAGCAGAAAAGTCAGCGCGCTCTTCTTCCGGAACAGAAGAACCAGCCGCTTCTCATATTCGTCTTCCCGTATCTCGTCCAGAATAAAATCATTCATGGAATAAGTCTCCGTGATTTCCGCGCTGCCTGCGCGGTCCAGTATCTCATAGCCCTCATAGGCCACATACTCTTCCATCCCGTAGCCCTGTATCCATCTGGCAAGCTCGGCTTCCGTCCGGACTCTCCGCCCCTGCCTCCTGCCGAATCTCTCCAGAAATTCATCTTTTCTCTGGTTGGTCATAAGCGGATAGGTAAAGCGGTCAAAACGGCGGTTTGATCCGTTCCTTATCATGTATACCTGCCATTTGCGCGCCTCCGCTTCCTCCCCCATAATCATCAGCCTGTTTTCTCTCTGGCATACGCTGTAAATATGCGCCGTGTCGTCAATCAGGTAGACATGCTCGTTTCCGTGCTCCCTGATCGAGATGGTGTGTTCATAGCTTTTATGATCTTCGCAGGGAACGGGAAATCCCACGCTGTCCATCTTAAGCTTCCCGATATTCCATATGGGGACATAGTCGTCATGGGCACACTGCGAAAACTCCTCCAGATCCGGCTCCATCTTTAAAATTTTCTGCGCCGGTGTGAGCTCCTCCGGCAGCTTTACCAGATACACGTCAACAAACTTATACAAATAGGGGGCGTTCACGGTCTGCCACGGAACGCCGTTGCTGACAAACACCTCGTACAGATGGCTGATCTCCCGCAGATACGCCTCGTTTCTTTCTACGGTAAACTCTGCCGGATAGTCACCCACATCCGTATAGATCCTTCCCCCGATCCGCTCCTTGTCCAGAAGCTTTTGTATCCCCAGATAGTCATATTCCATAAAATACGTTCTGACCAGGCTCCGCCCCTCCTCACCAAGCTGCCGCGTCATCTCCGGAATGTCATACGCCGGTACCGTCATATCCGTTTCTCTCATGGGCGAGAGCAGATGGTGCGACGGATCCAGGTATTCCCTTTCCATGATTCCCATGGTGATCTGGTAACGATTCAGGTCGAACACGAGATCGTCCATAATGCGGCTTTCCAGTTCCCGATACATCTCCTGATTGGTCTCATACAGCGACAAAAACAGCCGCTCGATCACATCTTTGAATACCACCCTCTCCTTGAGGCCGCCAATCCGGCTGATCTCCTCCTTGATCATTTCCTCCATGTCCGCCATAAGCTATTTCCTTCCGTCAAAGAAATTCTCTTCCCACGTATCATCCTCAAATGCGAAGAAGGTTTCCTCTCCCCGCTTGAGCAGGTCATTTTCACGCAGCACGGGCAGTACGATGAAACCCCATTTGTCCCTTGCCGGCCAGACGAAAAATTTGATCTCGCCCTCCACGATAATGTCTGTCTCTTCCTGAATCACCGTGCCCGTATACTGTTCATTAAAATTCTCCTGTGTCACATGAATAAAAGAAGAAACGTCATAGCCAAAGTGATACGCCGTAAGCCTGCGTCCCGTCTCATCCCTGAGATAGAGATCCAGCTGCTCTCCGATCTTAAAGCGGGAAATACATCCGATATCCTGCTCCTTGCGCAGACTGTGGATCAGTATTTTCTCCTGATTCTCATGGGTGTACGCCGTCACCTCATAGGGCAGCGCATTCACCCTGTATTTCTGGTTGATTTTCATATATCCCAGCTTCAGGTTCTTAAAATAGCTGATCGCCCCCTCCAGACAGCACATCTTAAGTTCGGTTCCATGCTCTAAATCCCGCTCGTTCCGAATCAGCCGCCCCGGTACGAATTCCTTAAGCGCCTCAGTGAACAGGCTGGATTTGCAGGACTGACCCGTCAGCTTAAGCATCCCATACTCCGACAGCTCCCCATTCATAAAAGGTTTTTCCAGAAACCGTGCCATCAGCTCATAGATGTCAAGCCGCAGTAGGTTCTCTATTTCATACAGATAAAACAGTACGGAAAAATCCCGCCTGCAGGATACCAGCCGTCCGTTCTCCCTGATGGAAATCCGCCACTTGTCTAACGGCACTTCTTCCCCGCATCCCGTTTTCAGCTCGTACCGCAAGGCTTTCTGGAAAAAGCTCTCCTTGATTGTCTCCGCAACGCCAAACAGATAGTAATAGTTGTTTTTAACCCGGAAATATTCCTCCCGGCCCCTGCGCTCATATTCCGCGAAACGGGTGGGAAGCGCTTCCTCTGCCTCCCCGTACATACGGTCCAGCCGCTCCCGCGCCTCCCTGTCTTTTAAGGAAAACGACGTTTCAAAGCGGAATTTCTCTTCCCCGAGCGCTTCCAACAGCTTCAGCTTCAAAAGCTGCAGTATGCGGAATGTCAGGTTGTTTCCGCCAAAGTTCGTATTGCCGTTCTCATAGCCGGTCTCCAGATCCACCTCATAGGAAACCCGGTTATTGCGTATGCGGAACCTTCCGGCTGTCAGATCTGTTGTTCCGCCGCCGCAGTCCATGATGAGCGCCTGATACCACACGCCTTCCGCATATTTTCCTGCCAGAATCAGCTCGTTGATACTATGGAAGAGAACCGCCATCCCTTCATCCAATACACATTCCACCCGGTAATCCGGAAGGAGTTCCCCAAACAGCTCCTCGAAACGCGTTTTCTGCCTGACCGGCGTCAGAAGCTGTATACAGGTAAAACGGCACTTAAACTGCTGCTGCGCCGTGTGGATCAGATAGGATAAAAAGGCGGAAAGCATGTCTTTTCGCCGCACCTTGATTTTAATGCCGTCCCCGGTAATCACTTCCTGCTCTCTTTCCGGCGCGCTCACCCAGCGCTTGATATCGTAAAACACAGGGCAGTCCTCGTCATGGTAGGCAAGCGCCGCCAGATGTCTTGCGGCGTACCCGAACCGGTAAACCGGTTCGTTATCCTCTACGCCGGCTATCCCGATCACGCTTGGAATCATTTCACTCTCCCGGTACTGCTCCCCCTCCGTATCCGCCACACGCACAATCCTGACGCTGCCATCGCTATCGTACCGTCCCATGGTCGTGTTGGAGCTCCCGAAATCTATGATCAGCGGCAGGGCCGTCTCCTCCGTGGGCCGCAGATCTACGGCTAAAAGCGGTGTTCTGATACAGCTTATCCGGCTGGGAATGGTGCCCTGCTTCCCGTAATACAGTTCATATAAAAGTTCGGAAATCTCCTCCCGTCTGAAATACAAAAGCGAGAACTTATGGTTTTCCGTCTGATAAACCGGGACGTCAGCCCCCTTTAACAGAAAAAAGTTTCCTCCCTCTCCCTGTCTCAGATACAGGCAGGTATAAATGCGGTTCCGTTCGTCCACCAGAAGGAGATTTCCCTCATACATCGGAAAATTCCCTGTCACCTCGTAGTGATCCGTCAGCTCTATTCCCTCATCCTCGTAGAGAACCAGATGCGCCGGGCAGGCAATCTGAAACTTCTCCTCCTGCAGTTTCACCTTATCCAGAAAGCTCTGAAGCCTTTCGATTCCCCCTTCTGTATCTCCCGTAATGTGTCTGTGCTCGCGGATTCCCCGGTAGCGCATGATAAAGCGGATCAGCTCCTCCCTCTCCATCCGGCTGCCCATGGGAACCACCAGCCGCTCTTTCTGACAGATTTCCCTAAGCTGATAAGTCGTCATCCCCTGCAGGCTCTCCAGATGGTACGCTGCTTTTCCTTCTGTTTTTTCTCCCGTGTTTTCGGATAATCTGTAGGTATATCCCATTTACTCTACCTTTTCCTTCTCTGTTTCCTCTTCTTTCTTATCTTCTTCCTCTTTATTCTTCTCAGCGGCCTTCTTCGCTTCTTCCGCCGCTTTCTTCGCTTCCTCCGCTGCCTTTTTCGCCTCTTCCAGCGCCTTGTCCTTCTCGGCGTCCTTCATATCCTGCATGGCCTGTCTGGCCTCATCCGCGGCCGCCTTTGCGTCCTCCGCCGCCTTGTCCGCCTCCGACTGTTTTTCCGCCTCTTCCGCGGCTTTGCGTTTCGCCTCCTCCGCCAGCTTCTTGCAGGCTTCAATCTGCTCAGCCAGCACTGCCGCGCGCTCTTCCATGCCCAGATTCTCATACATGCTCATCGCCGTCTCAAAGTAAGGAATGGCGCTGACATAGTCCTCCTGATTCATCAGCTCGTTGCCCTTGCTCTCCAATTCAAGGGCATTTTTCTTGTCATTCATCAGCTCCTGATCCGCAAGCTCCTGCGCAACCTTCTCGTCCTCGATAGATTTCCGGATTTTTTCCTCCAGTTCCGCCATCTGCTCCTGACGCAGCTTTTCAAGGGCTTCCTCCGCCGCCCGCTGCTTGTCAAGCGCCTCCTTCCTCGCATCCTGATCGTAGAGTCCGGAAGCGATTCCCTTCGCCTTTTTGTACAGTTCGGCAGCACCCGCATAGTCACCGTAGGTTTCCTTGTTTTCCGCGCTTTCCAAAAGCTCATACAGTTCCTGATACTTGCCGATCTTATCGAGCTGTTCCCTGATATGCTCTGAACCGCTTCCCCCACAATGGCCGGAGAGTTCCAGCGCCTTCTCATACAGCTCCAGCGCCTTGTTGTAATCCCCGTCCTCCATGGCCTGATCCGCAAGCAGGATCTGTTCCGCCAAAAGGCGCCGGTTTTCCGCTTCCTCCTGTCTTTCCTTATCTTTCAATTTTTTAGCCAGTTCACCGGCCTGTTTGTACTCCTCCGCCGCCGGAGCATAATTGTCATATGTCGTATATTGAGCCGCGTTGTCCATATGCTGCAGCATGTCTCTTTTCTGTCCGGAGCGGATACGGAAACGCACAAACAGCGTAATGCCTAGGATGAGCAGCACGATCATAACAGGAATCACGACCGTCAAAACTTTCTTTAACGTCCAGCGCTTTTTGGGATTCAGGTACACCTTATCCACAAAAGTAACAGCCAGCGTATAGTTGTCGATTTCTTCCTTCTGCCCGCACAGAATGAGTTCTTCCAGATTATCCGCCATCTCCTGCGGCGTGCTCACTTCTTTTGCCGCATCTTTCAAATCCACGTAATCGCAGTTTTCCCAGATTCCCCTCGTATAGAGCAGAAGGATGTCGCCGTTTGCCAGCTTCCGTTTGCGGGAAACCTGAATCTGCATCCTGCCATTGACCTGTCCCAAATAGGAGTACAGGTTATTCCGCTCCTCATGCAACGCCGCCTTATCCCGTGGAATCGTTTCTCTTTCCACCAGATTCTCTGTCAGTGACTGGTCTTTGCTCTCGTATAAAATTCTGTCATTGCGAAGCAGCGCAAACCTGCTGTTTCCGACAGTGAGATACCTGCATTTCACATAGTTTGTCACTACCATTGACACACTGGCTCTGAGCCGCAGACCCTGTCTGTTTCCCAAAAGCTCCCTGTGCGCCTTTCTGATCATTTTCTTCAGGGAAAGAACATGCATGACGGGGTGTTCCGTAAATTCCCTCAATATGCATTCCACTACGATCCTTGCGCTGTTTTCATCCTTTTCATCATCCAGACTGTCCGCCGCCACATAGCAGGCATAATCGTCCATTTCCACATATGCAAAATAATCCCGGTTGAGCAGCTTCGTTCCTTCCTCTGACACAAATGCCGTCCGGAATCCCGCGTTCTCTCTTCTCATCTCATTGCCCCATCTGTCAGAAGCACCATAATGCTTCCGTTCTCTTTATCCTGCGTCAAAGATTTATCCGCATACTGTACGATTCTGTCCGCCTTGCCCTGTGTTGTCAGCATTTCGTCCGCCAGTATTCTTTCTGTCTCCACGAAGGGCACTTCCTCGTAAATGCCTTTCGTCATCATAACCGCCAGATCGCCCTTCTTTAAACGAACCGGCACCTCGCATACTTCTATCTGGCAAAATCCGTCTTTTCCCACATAGTTCCACAGATTTTTGTCTTTCAAAGACCAGATGGTTTCCTGTCTCCCCAGCCGTCCTTCCTGATATGCCCGCTGCGCCAGTACATCCACCGTCTGGCATTCGCACAGCGGTATCAGTTCTCCGCCACGGAAAAGCATGATCCTGATTTGTCCCGCCATCGCATAATAAAGGCTTTCCTCCGCCAGAAACAGGACACCCACGCTGGCGCCGCCCTGCCGCTCTTCCAGCACCTTCTGCATGTTCCTGTGAAGTCCATACATTGTCCGCTCAAAGAAATATCCCGGATTATGCAGTGTCCTGTAGAGCGAAAACGCATCCATAAACTCCTTTACCGCCAAAGCTGCACACACTTTTCCCGTATTCTCTTTGCCGATGCCGTCCGCCAGCACCGCCAGCTTTCCGGCGCCTGTAATTCTGACTTCCATGGCATCCGCCTGTATCTCTTTATTCCCGGTAGTCTGTGCCGTACCGTCTTTCGCATCGCTTACGGGGCGCTCCTGTAAAAGCTGCAAAATGCCCCGGATGACACAGCACAGTACCAGCACGCCGAGGATGATCCGCACTGTCATTTTTTCACATCATTCCATTCAAAATGTTCGCCGCAAAAAGGCACAAATACAAATTTGCTCCTTCCAAGCTCTATGGTGTCATAAGGCATTAATTCCGTGGGGACATAGACCGCCTCCTGATTTAAATAAGCGATGCCCGCCGCGTCCCCGGGCAGTATCACCGTATTTTTCTTCTTGGCATCATACACGATGATCGTGTGGTTTTTCCGGGAAATCTCATTATCTCCAAGAATCTGGATATCCATGTCGTCCCCTCTGCCCACAAAGTTCTTTCCGTCTTTGATCTTATAGTCTCTGCCGATCCTTGCCCCTTCGATGCATACCAGCCATCCACATACGGGAGGAACCTCCTCCTCCAAAAGCTCCATCGGCGTCTCAAATCCCTCAGGCGCTTTGGCCTCCTCCACCACTGCGGTCTCCATATTACAATAAGGGCATATACTGCCGTGTTTTCTCGTGTTAAACATATGTCCGTTTGGACATCTCATCAGACTCATCGTGCATCCGCTCCTCTCAAGTAATCAACAGCTTCGTGTTCGCGATAAACAGCAAATCCCCCGATTCCAGACGGCATGGCCTGTTTCTTGACACCCGGTAACACAGTCCGTCGCTTATTTTACGAACCCGGATCCCGTTCATGGAATTCAAATCCTCCACATACCATGCATCCATGCAATAGTTAAGTACCGCATGCTGCTCATCGATCAGTGCGCTGTACTCGCATTCTTCCAAATCCACGTCTACCGGCTCCTGCGGATTGTCCCTGCCGATTAGAAGCGATACCCTTCCCGCCAGATTCCACGCCTTGACCGGCTTTTCATTTTCATCTAAGAGGATCAATTCCCGGATGCCGTAATCCGTCCCCTCTGTATCCGTGTATTTCCGTTCCTGTTCATGAGGTGTAAACTGATCTATCAAATTATTCAGTGCAAAAACAGACAGCGCCATTAGAAAGGCAAACAGCGGCCATTTCCACAGATCTGTCATCTCTACCGCCACATATACTGCAAGGGCCGCCGCGCACAGCACGATTCCCGCATCTGTTATTTTCTTCCACATTCCGGATTCTCCCATCACTTACATTTAAAGTAGGATTCAAATAAGGCATCCGTATTCATCGGTCTCACACCGCTCTCCTGTTCCGTTTTCTTATTCATGCCTTTTCCGAAAAATTTTTCAAAACTGTTCTTATATGCCCCGGTATAAAATGCGGCCAGATCCCTGTAAGATTCTTCCTGCCGCTCCGGCTGTCCCGCGTTTTTTCCGTGGGCCGCTTTCTCTCCGACCCGGTCTCCCGGTTCGCCCGCACGCATTCTCTCGTCGTAAGCTGCGCGCTTCTCCTCATCCCCGAGTACACTGTAAGCCTCCTGCACCCTGTCAAACTGTTCTCTTGCCTGCTCTCCCGCATTATCGGGATGGTACTTTCCCGCCAGTTTCCGATAAGCTCTCTTGATATCCCCCTGCGAGGCATTTACGTCGATATTCAATATCCGGTAATAATCCATACTGCCTCCCGATGCCGCGCTGCGACAGCGCCGGCGAAATCTATGGCGCGGGAATACCCGCGCCGCAGACTCGTCTCAAATCCTATACGGCATACCCGCCTTCCACTGCAATGTTTGCCATCTTATCCTTCTTCTGCTTTATTACAAGCCGGAAGGTCCCTACGCCCTCCACATCCCCGTAATCTTCCCTGTAATCCACTACGAAAGCGTTCGGGTAAGTATATTTGCGCACTTCCTGGGATGCCGCGATTACCTCGATCATAACCTTTCTGTAGCAGTCTGCCTTCTCCGCCGGCACAAGCGCCCACTTGCCGATCTCCTTTGTCGCGTCAAAAGGTTCCCCGTCCACAGCTGTCAGTATCTTCCCCGTAATTTCCACTGTGGATCCCAAATCCGTGGAACGTGCATTGGAATCCTGCGGAATGTCTGTCCTGAATCTGACAGAGGTGATGCTCTGCTCCTTTAATTCGATTGCCGCGCCGCCTTCAATTTTTAATCTGAATCCCATAGCTGATCTCCTTTCTATTCTCCTGCAAACCCGCCCTCAAATGCGAGTCCCGCCATCTTGTCCTTCTTCTGTTTCACAAGCAGGGTAAATGTGCCCACGCCTGTCTCGTCGGCAAAGTCTTCCTCATACCCGATGACAAAAGCATTGGGAAGCGTAACCTGTCTTACCACCTGTGACGCGTTGACCACATCGATCGTGAGCTTTCTGTAGCAGTCCGCATTCTCCGCAGGCACAAGCGCCCATTTCGCCATCTTCATCGTGTCGTCCGCCGCTTCGCCGCCCACTGCCGCAAGAATTTTGCCTGTGATTCTGATCGTGGATCCCAGATCGGTCGAACGCGCATTGGAGTCTTTCGGAATGTCCGCACCGTATTTGACCCCGGTCACGATGGTCTCATTCAGCTGGATGCTTTCATTCCCCTCAATTTTTAATCGTAATCCCATCTTTTTTTCCTCCTTTTTTGTATTCTGGAATTAACTTGTCTTTCTGCTCATTTCTACTTTCAGATTTTTCGTGTTGTTGTTAAAGGTGATCAGGATATTGCAGATCCCGGCTTTATCGTCTATTTCATACGAAAGCTCATCGCCTTCCTGCAGGATGGAATTGACATAGTCCCTGTCCGCTCCCCATCTGCTCTTCTGGCTGTCCGGGTTATTGCTGAAAAAGCTCAAAATGTTATCCTTTTTAAAGTCATTGCTGTAAAATCGCAGGATCCGCTCGATATAGGTGCTGACCAGCGTCTTATAAATCGGCTCGAACTCATTCTCATTCATCAGCAGATTTCTGGCCTTATACACCATGATGCTGCGTATATCCTTCCCTTTGTACTGCGCGTTTTCGGAGGAGAAAACAAAACCGAAGCCGCTGCTGTTGATGGCATTTTTTATCGTATTGGTAAACCCGGAAATCTCCTTGGTCATTGTCGTTGTCGCACACAGGGCGTGGTTTCCGGCCTCAATATCGAACCGTACACCCGGATAGCTCCGGTTGGTTTTCGGGAAACGCTCCCGCAGATACTCCGGACACTGCCATGCCGCCACCAGACCTGCCGCCTCATAGGCTGCGCCGATATAAACGCCCTCAATCCAAAGCTATCATAGTCATTCATTAACCTGCCCCTGGCAGACAAAAACTGAGCACAAAAAAAGAACCCTGCCAACCACCACATCTGGTGATTGTCAGAGTTCTTCAGTATCGGAGTGACAAGACTTGAACTTGCGGCCTCTACTTCCCTAACGGGCAGTCTCCCTGAAAGATACCCCTACCCGTCCCCAAACACCTGATAATACCTATTATTAGCCCCCAATCCCGTCCATTTTACCCCTTGGGGCGTGTCCCTGCACTTTTCCCAAAGTCTGTTGGAATTCTGTTGGAACACCCGCCTCCTGCTCTAAAGCCCAATCCATTACTTAAAAAAACCGTCTATCTTTTTCCCATGCTCATTTTTCCACTTCTTGCTCACATGGTTATAAATATTCGCCGTTATCTGAATGTCACTATGCCCGACCCACTGTTGCACCTCGGCAATATCCCACTTCTTTTCAAACAGTATAGCACAACAGCTGTGCCTAAGTCCATGCAAAGTTATTTCCCTCGGAATATCACCCGGACAGGCTTTCACAGCTTTTACAAATAGTTTTGTTATATAATCGGGATTGTACTCCCTTCCATCGTTCCATAAGAACACATACCCTTTGTCGTCATATATCCCCAGCCGTTTCTGGTTTTCCCTTAATTCCATCAGGCATCCCTTAACATCTTCTAACAACGGAAGATAGCGGTGTGAAGCCTTTGACTTGACCGTATCGCGGTGTTCCGGCTGATGCTTGGTTCTGACAACGGTATGGTTTATCTCAATTTCATTGCTATTGAAATTTATTGCAGACCACCTTAACCCAAGCAGTTCCGAACGTCTAAGACCATAGTAGAATCCAATCTTCCCTATATAATACAATACCTCAAATCGCGGTTCACTTTTGACAAAATTCAGAAAACATTGTGCCTGCCCCAAGTCCATGAACGTGATTTTCTCAACCTTGTTTTCTTTCACCCTTGGCACCGACACCTGATCGGCGGGATTGACCGATATCACGCCTTGTAATACCGCATCTCCCAGAAAGCGCTTGAACAGTACCGCCTTGTCACTGACAGTCCGGCGGCTTAACGATGTTTTCCCATCCTTACATATATTCTGTCTGCCGTGAGCCAGTTCCCATTCATAGTATGCCAGAATATCACGGGGCTTTAAGTTCTCAATCACCATATTTTTTTTTTGAAAATACCTGATTGTGGATTTCAGCTTGAAATGGTAACTGTCATTGGTCGTATTTTCTATATATTTTGACTTATAATCAACCCACCGTTCCAGACAGGATGCAACCGGGTGTAACTCCGCCGCCTTTCCCTGCCCCGGCTGTTCTAACGCCGCCCTTTTTTCTGCAATCAACTGATTTTTAATCTTTTCAGCTTCCCGTTTTTTGTGCTCATTAACAGCTATCCCCGTTGACTTGGTTTCGGTAACTCTCTGATCCTCCACATAATAATATACGACCGCATAATACCTTCCCGCCCTCTCAATCAGGCACCCGCTGACTTCTTTACCACTATTCATAATCCCTGCCTCCGTTTCTACAATGTTTATGAATAGGGATAACGCTGTTTTTACGTTTTGTCAATAGTAAAAACTTCGTTATCCCGCTTTTTAATATTCTTTCATGCCGCTTATATACTTCGCCACAACCGGCAGTTCATAATTAACCCATATGAACTCATGACCCATATCCCGGTGTTTCTTTTTGACCTGACAGGATTTCGCATATTCCCCCACTTTATAGCATTTCCACCCGTAAGGTTTCAAATAAATGTCGTACAGATCCGCCCCCGTTTCCGACCTGTACCCGCACAGCATGACCTTGCACTTCGCATCCTGCACAGTTTCCAACAGCCGGACATGCTCCCATTGCGGCATTTCACAGGCGTAAGCCCTGTCCGCACCGGCTCCCCGCAATTCCCAACGGTACGGCGGGTCTACAAAGGCGAACGCATCCGGATTGTCAGAAATCTCTTGTAGCAGTTCAATCCCGTCCCTATTCTGGACGCGGACTCCCTGCAATCGTCGGTATACATTGGGGATATGGAATCGGATATCCCTCTGGTACGCTCTTGTCCCCGCAAAAGCCTTTTCGGAAAAGGTTTTCCGTGTACAGTTGAAACTCTGCGTAATCGTTATAAAAATCATGGTAGCCTTTTCAATATCATTCATGCCGCTATACTGCCGCCTTCGCGCTTCAACAGCCGCCTCAAAAACGAACCTGTCATATTGCAGTGAACACAGCCGTTCTTCCAGTTTGCTTCCCTTTTCATGGTCAGCCATCGTTTGCAATAAAAACGCAACATCCGCATCCTTGTCATTTATGACTTCCTCCCTGCTCCTCGAATGATTCAGGAGCAGTGCAGCCGAGCCCGCGAAGGGCTCGACATATTTCACATGCTCTGGGATGAGCAGCTTGAGCGTTTCTACCAGACGGATTTTACCCCCGTACCACCTAAAAAATTTAATTTTCATACCGCAATCTCCTCATCCACCGTATCGTTATCCTCTTTTGCGAGTTCAATTATGTAAACCCGTTTCTTTTCGCCGTTCACAGCGACCATGTTATCATACGGACGGTTCGCACCAGTTTTCAGAACACCCATAATCTTAAGGGTTTTCAGTATATCTTTCCGCTTGTAACCAAGCTCCTTGTTATCCAAGACCATTCGGTCCATCAGCCTGGTTTCCAGATACCCGTATTCGCCCCTGATAAACATGCCTGACATCGGATTATTTTTCCATTGCTTTACATATTCCTTGATATACGCGCTTATCTCATGATACATCTCAGGCGGTGTCGCCTTGCTCTGGATGGTCATTTTACCGTCCGTATCTACCATGTTCCGAAAAATACCGCTGAGTGAATCAACCTCGGCGTTTTCGAATCCCCCGTCAAGGTCGAGGAAAAAATCCAGCGTATTTTTTCCGGTCACCAAATCCCGTCTGCGGACTGAAAAGATTTCCGACATCTCGCCTTCCGGCGACTTAACGTAACATTCCACCGAAACCCGGGTACTTGCTATATCTTTCATCGCGACCGCGTATACTTCGTATCCTTTTTCGTTCGTAAAAATTGCATCAGCCATAATTTGTTCCTCCATTCTCCTTTTGCTCGTTTACAGTTCCATATGACATCCCCCGCACCCCGATCAGTCGACTGCCGGCGGTATGTATTTGTCAATGTCCTTCCTCCCTTCTGTCTGTTCCCCTCACCTGATGATTTTATTTTACCACGTCACTATTTTTATGTCATGCGTCCACATACTAACACCTTTATATACCTCCTTATATCTTCATATCACTCATTATATTTACACTTGTCACTCATTAAACAAATTATGTCACTCGTGTTTTTTTCTTTCTGTCTTTATGAGTATATTTGCCCCAAAATTTCTCAAAAAATTTTCAAAAAGTTTTTTATTCACAAAAAAAGCACCCGAAACGGGTGCCTAAAAGGTCGGATTTATAATTCTTGATAGCCGACGATAATATTCAGTTGCTTATACTTCTCTCTCAACAGTCTGCATACTTCCTTTTTTAACTCCATATCACATATTTTCATTTTTTCAACATTAACATTGTTGAGACTGTCCTTCAGTTCCAACATCTCGATGTCGTCTATATCAGCATTAACAGCCCTGCCGTAAGTAAAAAAATAAAAAAGCTTGGCTATGTCTCTTTTATCACTTTTGTTTATCGTCAGTTCCCTGAATACCTCATGGAGTTTCCTGTTAAAGTTCTGCATGTATCTGATCCGCTTTTTTTTGTCTTCCTTCCCTTTTTTGTCTTCCTCCTCTTTTTCCTCATAACGGTACCTGATGTACTTATCCCATTCCTCCCATTTGATTCCATCAATTTCCATCATAACTTGTCCCGTCATAATCTCCCTTGACAGCCCCATCGAACTGATAGGGCTGTTTTTTCTGTTCCAACGCTTTTCTAAATCGACCTGCTGAAATTCATTCGCCGTCCTGATACGGCTGTAGGCGTTTTTGTTGATGTCAAGCAGTTCATACAAGTTTTGGATGTCTTCATGTGGGTGCATATACTTCCACAGCTTCTCTATAATTATATAATTCACTTGACTATTGAATCGTTTTTCCGCATCGCTCGGCTCTTCCTGTTGTATATCAATTTCTACCATGCCCAACCCATCCTTTGACTTTGTTATAATCATGGTAACCAAAAAGCACTCCTTATTTTGGTTACTGCAACATTACAATTCCATGATAAACCAAAAGTATCGCAATGGTCAAATCCCCGGCGGCTATTTTTAACCTTTTTAACTCCCCACCCTCTCCTCATGTCGGCTGTCCTTCTCAACTAGCCCGGATTTTGTAACTATTTTTATTTTTCACAATGCCCTCCCTTCCACTCATCCAATGACCGATACAAGCCGCCGCGTTTCCGACTTCTTATCCTGCCCCTCTCATTTTTTATGCAGTCAGCCCGCATATATAATAAGGTAGAAACTGCCCCGCCTTTATCCGGGTTACTCCATGAAAACCATCCTGTTAAGCCATTTCTGGCTGACCATGTACCCGGAAAGGCAGGCGGTTTTCTCAACCAGTCGTTTTTCAGCTGCCCCCTTTATGCCCTCCCTGATCTTCCACCCCTTTTATATCTTTTTTCAAAATACTAATGGTTTCACCACACAACCCCTCTCTTTTCGCCCGAAAAAAAATCACACACACCTTTAGCAAGTGTATGTTAAAAAAACAAGTGTGTAAAAACTTACTTCACCAACTTAAAAGAAAAAGAGAACCAACCGCAACTTTTGGTCACTGTCGCGTCTGGTTCTCTTATGCCTTTCCGTCATTTCTTTACAGTTCAATTTCCCCGAACAGATTGACTTCCGCATGGATTTTATCAACATCAAACTTCTGCTCGCTGATTAACATTGTCTGTAACGTCACCACATTGTTTGCCGTGTCAATGATCGCCAGACTCTCCGGCACTTCCATACCATTTACTTTTATTACCGCGCCCATGTTATCGTACCCCCCATTTTCTGTAGTTTTTTAACGATCTGCTCCGCCGTGTACTTGCCGTCTGCAAGCTGGCAGAGTTGTTCAAGGTTCAGCCCTTTTTTATAGGCATCAAAAAGCTGAGCAGAACTGACATCTTTCACACCGACAACCACCGGCTTGTACACCACCTTCGGCGCGCCCCCGTTTTTAGGAGACACCATCTTCCGCAAATCGGCAAGCTGTTTCAGAACCATTTCAAGCTGTTTCCCCATCATGTTAAGCTGTTCCTGTGGACTCATACGCCACCTCCTCAAAATTGTTTTATTTTTTATTCACCCGTATGCCCCGTATGACGCAGTTGCCGATACTTACAGGCGCATCCCCTTTTGTATACCGCTCCCAAAGTTACCATACAGCAAAACAGCGTTTTCTCCCGAATGTGGGCAAAAAAATACCGGCGGCTGTTTCTGCCCGCCGGTATTTTCCGCCGTCTATTCTTTTCCGTCCAAAAGTTCTTTGATCTCCACGATTTTACATATCGCTTTTAATATTGACTTTCCCAGATAAACACCACAGCATAAACTGATATTGGTGAGTGTTATCACAATCAGCATTGTCAGCCCTTCCATGTATCACCCCTCCTTTACCCGGCTCTCCCAAGGTTTCAGGCCGTCCCCGGATGGGGAAAGCGCCCGGTTCAGGCGCTTTCCTTCTCCTCTCCTTCCTTGCCGTCCACGGCAACCCCTTCACATGCCGTCAGCTTATTCTTCACCAGTTTAACCCCTGCAACCGGCACACCCAGTTCCATGAGCATTTTCAACTTGCTCTCGTCATACCATACCCTTGCATGGCGGGCATTGACCGCTTCATACATCCGCTTGCCGTTTTCCTCGGACACCGTCACCACCACCAGCGCGATGTTCATATCGCACTCAGCGTTTTCATTCATCCATGACAGGTTGTTTACTCCCGTCTTTAACTGCAGATTGGTCATATTGAAACCGTCTGCATCCAGAACAAGCGCGTCCTTATCCTCTTCCCTGCCGAGTACAAAACCGTAAACCCGCTCGCCCTTTTTCAGCTTGTCAATGATCTGCTTCTCGCTCATTCCGATAAATCCCTTGCTCTTGCTCTCATAGCAGTCATACCCGATCAGCCTCTGTCCCAAAAAGTTCCCATTAGTTAAATACATGCACATACTGTTTTCCTCCATTTTCTAAGTTTTTTGTTTCATTTCTTAACTGCAACTACATCTTAACGCCGGGTAACCTTTCTGTCTGTGGTGGGAATAGCCGGGGTTTATGCAAAATATTGTACAAAGTGACGGTGGGCTTTTTAGGATACCCCGCGCTTTCTTTTCACGCTTTTCTTTTTCTTCCCGCGGTGAAATATAAATCTCCTCCCTGTCCTGTCTCCGCCAGTCATGCGGGCGCGGCTGTTTCTGCATTCCCCCATAAGTATCAGCATATCCTTTACTTCGTTGCTTTTTTCTTTTATCATGCACACTGCATTAGCTGACAGGAAATCTTTCTGTGTCCCCAAGTCATTCTCCAATAACACGGAAACGGCGATCACTTCCTCCATGCCTTTCAGAATCTTTTCCCATTGCACTTCCGATAATTCAATGCTCATTCTATTCTGCCCTCCATGTAAAAATTTGATAAAACCGGGGTAGGTGGAAAGACCGCCCTCCTTCCCTATGCCGAATTGACGTGACCGGCGCATAACTCCTGCCACCGGCGAATTATAATTGTGAAATACTCAGGTATCTTATGATATCAGACTGAAACCATGCCCTTGACACGCTTGCCCATAAAACAATCTTGTCTCTATTGATTTTTCCCATTTCCCAATTATCCCAGAGAGAATGTATTATAATCTAAATTGACTGGTTACATAAAAATACCCTCACCTATCCCTGTTTTATCAGGGTGTGAGGGTAACGCCAAACCGTCCAAAAATCTACAATTATTTTAACAGGGCTCATGCTACTGGATTCCGGCAACCGTCCTATTCCTGCTTTATCATTTGGAGCCCGCAGTCCATGCACATGATGTTCACATCCTTTGTTGCCCGCACACTGTTATGGCAGCGAACGCAAAGGTATTTCCGTGTACTGCTCTTCTTCTTTGGCAGTTTCCCGTCCGTACCGTCCGTACCGCCTGCCCCGTCCTGCCCGCCGCCCGCCTGCATGGTTTCCCCCATTCTTACATAATCAAATTGTGTGTCTAAGTTGTATTTTTTTATTTTTTCTTTCAGTCTTTCGGTCGGCTCGGTCACGCTCCATCCGATATACTGCGCATGGCTTATTTTTAAGTCACGTTCCTCCGCAATCTGCCGAAACCGCTTATTATGGTAGCGTCCCCCGTTTGATGTGTCGCGGATATCGTTTTCCATTGCATACAAATGACAACATTCATGCAAAAGCGTTGCGATTATGTTTTCGATCGGTCGGTTAAGGTGTTCCGCGCTGATGTTGATTTCATGGTAACAGTCCCACTCATCCCTCCATATCTTTCTCACCGTAATATGCCCGTAGGTACGCTGTGACGATTGTATTGTAATGACCACCTCCGGCAGTTCGTCCGCGAAATAAATGTGGTTCAGTACCCGGTAAGCTGTTTCCAGAAATTTATTCTGCTCCGATAACATGACCGACCTCCCCCTTCCCTTTTTCCTGCCCTGTCACGGGAATGCCGACATTTTGGCAGTGCACTGTTAAATTTCCAAAATTAAAAGTGCACTTTAATTTCTTTCAACATGAATTTTAAGCACGAAAAAAGACACTCACTGGTTGGGTGGTGTCCCTTTACTGTTATCACTTACAATATTTCATTGTATTTATAATCTGCCTCTGCATCTTCCTTTGTCTCATAAGTATTTGCCAGATAAATATATGGTATGCCGCTTTTGTCTTTTATCCTAAAGTCTCTGTAATATTCTTTATCGTCAACCCTTATTTTCAATCTATGACTGATATTATCAATCTCGTAAATCATTCCCTCGAATAGAGTCGCCGGTAATATCATATAAGCATCCGCCACGCTGATTTCTTTATGTACGATAGGCAAATTCTTAAAATGAATGTTCCCCATGTCAAAATTGACTCTATATAAATCCCCTGTTGAACTGCCGCCTACTCCATTCAAATTAACCGTTTGATTTTCTTTAACTGCACCCTTAAGTTTCAAAGGTGTTATACTTTTTAGCCACATTGGTAATGTCGCGCCGGTATCAATTAAGACCCTGCAATTATAAAACCACGGTAACACGATCACGGGACTGTTTTCTTTTGTATCCAAATTATATATTTCTTCTTTTAACACAGTGTCAACACTCCTACATTTACTTTACTTCCTGTAGTATACCAGCACATAATGTCCTCTGAACCCGATACTTGTAAAGCAAGCAATTCTTCCGGCGTTTTATCTTCTGGCGTGTAAACTACTTCCGCTGATTCTATTGTTACACCGTCATTGTTTTCATATTTAATATTCGTGATTCCTATACTTTGATTAGGATATTTTTCTGCCATTTGTTCTCTGGTTAATCGCTCTGCCATATAGGAACACCCCT
The DNA here is from genome assembly GCA_009774215.1 of Lachnospiraceae bacterium. Classification (GTDB taxonomy): domain Bacteria; phylum Bacillota; class Clostridia; order Lachnospirales; family Lachnospiraceae; genus UBA3282. The sequence continues at coordinate 1,558 of VSNH01000002.1, read as the reverse complement.
TTCTATCTATTTTCTTTATTATACCGCGAAACATCGGAAATTACAAATAGATGTTGTGACGAAATTAAAAATATTTTTTAGTGAAATTAGAATGAGCATCCTGTTAGATTGAATGCTCATTCTAATTTTATGTGTGCTAGTACAGCAAATATTAAGTTGTTGATAGTTTAAAAAGTTGCCGCTTCATCAGGATCAATTTCGTCCATCTTATATGTCCAATGATAGACGATCGGATCAGCATTGATCTCATCGAAATAGCGGTATATTCGTTCCGATAGTTCCTCCTTCGAACTGACACGGATGCCCTTTAACATCTGCTTTGTCATTTTGCTGAAGAAGCTTTCGATCATGTTCAACCATGAGGTGTGTGTCGGGGTATATACAAACACAAAACGGTCTTCTGGCAATGTTGCAAGAAACTGACGTGTCTCCTTTGAAGTATGGGCTGAATGGTTGTCCAGTATCAGCCGGATCGTGTCTCCCTCCGGGTATTTTGCATTGAGAATCTTTAGAAACCCGATAAAATCGGAACTTTTGTGTGTCTGGCTGACCAGCGGGATTGCCTCGCCTGTCAAGAGATCAATCCCTGCAAGCAGTGATAACGTTCCAAGCCGCACATACTCATAATCCCGGCGGACATAGCCGTTTTCTCCTGTTGGATTATGGTCGGGATATTTGTTGGCAATAGCCTGAATGCCGGGTTTTTCATCATACGAAACCGTATGTATCAGATGTCCGTTGTCCGGTATGATGATATTTCCATCATCATCAAGCTGCATCTCCACTTGTTTATAAACCAACAGGACATCATGCATCTTGTTCTCAAAATCAGGGTCTTTCCGCTCAAGATAATACTTGATCTTGAACGGTTTGATATCCAGCTTTTTGAGATATTTTTGAAGCCATGGTTTTGTAACAGTCTTTAAACGTGGATAGCCGGCTTCTTGAGCATGCGTCTGTATATGTTTATGCAGCGCACCCAGTGTCCATAATTCTGCGGCATAACCAAGGTCACAGGGCTTTTGGCAGGCTAAACTGACAATCCATGATTTTGCATCGTCGGTAACCTCAGCCGGACGACCGGAGCGGTCGTCATCAAACAAGGCAAGGTTGATTCCATTGTTGAGATAACGGTCAATACAGCGCCGGACGGTATTCACACTAACACCCAGACCGTCTGCAATCGCTTTGTCTGTTTTGGCTTCCGACTTCCATAACAACATGCGGGCGCGGTCAACAACCTGTGCCTGGATAGTTCTGGTTTTGATCAATGATTTCAGATAGGTGCGCTCTTCGTCTGATATTGTAATGCTATAAGGTAATGCTGGCATAATCGACCTCCATAAATGTATTGAGCAAGTCTATTATACCAGATACTGAAAATGTCAACAACTTAATTTATGTTATACTAGTAAACAGTAACATTGTCAGCTAAACCTTCAGAACCACTTTCGCCTACTGTGTACTCTGGAATAACACCATTGTCGGGGGTGCCAACATCTTCGTAATTGCCCTCGCCTGTAGAGGGAACGGTGTCTGTAAACCATTCTGGATGCTC
>VSNH01000199.1 GCA_009774215.1 Lachnospiraceae bacterium | reverse complement strand
TCATACCCTCGTTTCGCAGCAAATATCCCGCCTTTTGTGTCATGAATATTGGCAGCATGAACCACAACAGACAACAAACAGCCCAGCACATCCACTACGATGTGCCGCTTCCTGCCTTTCGTTTTTTCCCTCCGTCAATTCCACGTTCTTCGCTGGCTGCTACCGTTTTTACACTCTGGGAATCAATGATCGCGTAGCTTGGACTCTCCTTGCGTCCGGCATTTGTTCGCGTCTTTTTCACAAGATGCTCCAGAATTTTATCCCATAGTCCACTGATCCGGGCACGGCGATAAAAACTGTGTACTGTCGAATATGGTGGAAAGTCATGGGGCAACTGTCGCCATTTGCACCCTGAATCTACCAAATACAGTACCGCATCCGTCAATTCCCGCTTGCTCCACGTGCAGTTGCGCATTCCCTCGTACAGTGGGGCTATCTCTTCCCACTGTTTATCTGTTAAGTCGCTCGGATACGACTTTCGTCCTTTGGCTTCCATGTCTCCTATTCTACCACGGACTTAACCTCTTGTGAATACAGCTTCTAAATATCAAACCTAGTCTGCGTAAAGGTTTGATCTGGCGATCTGTAACTCAAGCTCAAAACAAGCATCGTCCCCAATTCATCCGCTTTCTTACAAGCCAGTTCAATCAGAAGTTTATGGATCTGTTCCTCTTGTTTGGGACTAACCCCGCTGATATATGGGCGTTCCCAAAACAAGGTCAACCCCTCATGTGCAGCATGTTCTTCCTGGCGTAAAGCATCAATATTTTCTAAGTCCACAAAGGTAAAATTCTCTTTCCCTTTTTTTGTCGCTGCACCTGTCAGCCGGCCTTTTGTAAGGCGCAGGAATGCTCGGGCCACAATACGTTTATTTAAAGACACATACAGTATTTTTTTGTTGGAATCAAATGCCGATAGAAGACAATTCTTATAGGCGCCATTAATGTACGACAGACAAGTATCACAGGGTTGTGTTCCCAAGAGCATTGTTGAAAAAAAGTCATCACACTCTCGCACCTCCATATTGTCCCTTGTGAACGATTCGTTTTTGCTCCACCCAGTTTGTACTTGTTCAGTCAGCGGTGCGCCCAGTTCACATTGGAGATCTCCCTCAAAATACTTCAGCATATGAAGTTGTCCCATCAGTTCCGCTTTGACAACTCGGTAAAAGGATTTGCGTTGGACTTTATCCAAACCGTTGGCATAGGTTCTGGCAATACAGGCGCCATTCCGGCACAAGAAGCGAATAATCGTTTCTTGATGCTGATTTTGGAACTCTTCACTCAATTCCATTTCTTCCACAAGGGAGTGCCATTCGGCATCGAATTTCCTGATATTCTTTTTTAAGTCCTCAATGGAGTCAACCTGATCAAGCACAGCAAGATTTTTTAAAAGAAGAAGGACATCCATTCTGCAGCATATACCGGACAATAGGGGACCAATAACCTCATAATGGATCAGCAGTTGGGTTGTATCTTCCGCAGTGAGTTCTGGGATGTGCCCAAACTCTTGCTCTCTCCAGTCCTGCAGAGGCTTAATATTAAGTTTTTCTGCTAACCGGGTCAGATCATCTGGCTCCATACCTGGTTTAAGTGCATTGCGTTTGCATAGCTGTCGAAAGACCTTTAAACGATAATCTTGACTGTCCGATTGGAGCAGATGATAACAAGAAATGTAGATGCGGGATGCCCCATATAGTGCTGCCAGCTCAGGAAAGGTATATTGCCGTTCTGGCATCAAATCACCCAAATCAAAATTGATGATTCTCATCCATCTGCAAGCATCCATGTTTTTCTCTGTCAGCTCATTAAGATTAAAATGCTTTTCATATAACCGTTTTTGCAGCAAAATGCAATCCCTCGGCAGACAAAGGAATTTCTCAGCGTTTGCATCTACCAGTTTCAAAAAGTGCTTTTTCCGATGGATGATCGCATAAGTCAGGATATCCTCTTGGTAGCTTTGGACACTGGAGAGATCGATCTTTTTCAATTGGGTGCCATAGAGCAGATTGATATACCCGCTATAACTGGAAAACAAGGAGTCCCAATCACGATCAGGGCATACC
>VSNH01000198.1 GCA_009774215.1 Lachnospiraceae bacterium | reverse complement strand
TTTTCACGAACTAATCGATTGTTTGATACCAATAAGCAGTATGGGCAGATTGTAACATTCCAGGCTCCGAAAGAGTATAAAGATGCAATCAACGAGGCTTTGAGGTTATATTCGCGCGGAGGCGGGGGAAATCCCATTGCAGAGGATTGGGATGATGTGAAGATATCTTTTTCCATATCTCTTAAAACAATCCGCAATCTGACACAGACACCTGCGGATATAGCAGGTCTGTCACGCAAACAGAAAAAGGCATTTGTAAATCTTTTCAGGGCCTTGGACCATGATTTTGCACACCTAAAATCATTTTCTGTATATGAACCACCTATATTGGACGAGTTCGGTTTTTCTGAAGAGGAATATGAAAATTATGCGGCGATGTATAAGAATGTAATGGAAGAACTGAAAAAGCCAGAGGATAATCCGGACGATGACAAAGAACCTGTATGGGATGATTATGATCTGGTGGCCTACAGCAAGCTGAGAATTGATTTCGAGTATATTGTAGAATTACTACGGGGCGTTGTGGAATCCCTAGATCAGTCACAAAATGATTTTGACGAGGTTGAATTCGAAACCAGAATAAGGGCCATCAGGGAGATGATAGCAGAGTTTGCAGATGATAATCCCAAACTGGGCATATTACTTACACAGGTTGTGGATGAGATTGAAAAAGAAAAAGAAAGATTTTTGGGACAGGATATTTCCGTTATTATCAATCAGATGCGTTATGCTGCTATTGATACAGAAATCAGGAAATATGCCGAAAAATGGTATTTGGATTTTGAAGAGGTTAAGTATGAAGCCTTTCATTTCAGGGATGGTGAACTTGCAAATGAAAATAAATTGAAAGACAGTGCAGATTATGCGACTTATAAAGAAGAAAACGAAGATGCCTTGCCTAAATTCAAATTCAGGAAACTGATGGTTGATGAATTCAAGACTATGCTGATGCCAGAAATTTTGCCATTATTGTAATATCCGGTTAAAAACAGGCTAAAATCAAAAATGCAGGATTAACGGTACACCAACTACATCAAGTCACGGCTCGAATGGGAATTCGTAAACGTCTATACGGACGAGGGCATTTGAGATAAATGTAAAAACGATAGCACCCAAGAAATATTTGTATCAATCTGGACACGCAATATGGCTTGCGTACCACAATTTGATACAATGCACCCAGGCGTGAGTTTGGGTGCAAATTTTAACGATAGGATTTGGAAGGCTGAAATAAGGGCATTTTCCACTGAACATTATTTAACAGCGGCACAGGCGGCTATTTCCAATTGATGCCATAGGAATTTGGGTACTTGTAGGCGAAAGTATGGAAGAATGGCTTAAAATCAAGGCTTTTAAGGCTTGGTGGGGTTCATCACGGTGGGTGGTGGGCCCCAACTTTTTTTGTGTCTGGATGCCGCTGATAGGATGGCGATAAGGGCAAAAATCGTACTATCAGGCAAAAGTATACTTTCACGCAAAAGTCGGGGGTTTCCGTGATAGTATAAAACGGAAAGGTAAAAAGGAGTAGGATATTGGCGGTTTTTGCGGAAAAGGGTATTAGGTTGGCAGAAAATGCTGTCGATAAACGGGGGATATGATACAAACACGGAAACTGCATGGAGTTTTCGTGTTTGTATATGAGTTTCCGTGATAATATGGGGTTTTGCGTGATAGTATATAGAAAAATTGAAAAATGGTAGCGGGAGGAAAAGGCCTGTTTCAGCAGTCCTTTTTCTCATGTCTTAGGATTTCACAATTCATTTCTTTACATTTCAAATTTCACAGATATTTTTATAGCGGTTCAGAAAATAATAAGTTGGAAAGCGGGGAAATCAGAGGTAATATGCTTACACGGCGGTTTGCGTTTCCCCTATATCGGACGAATGGCGAAAAACTTTAGGGCTGATTTGGGCGTTTAAAAATAAAAAATCTGCGATTCACGTAGCCAGATTAACCATTCACGAAGTAGGCGTTAGAAATCGCCCTTATTTTTCCGATAAGTTAGTTGAGGACTGGAGGTGGCAGAAACGATAAAAATTGCGGTGTGTGATGATGAAA
>VSNH01000197.1 GCA_009774215.1 Lachnospiraceae bacterium | reverse complement strand
TGCGTGGAGAAGATTTGAAGAGAAATAGTTGATTTTTACGAATAAAATATTTTTGAATTATAATAGCATTTATATAAGGGGTAGATTATGAACACACAGGAAAGTACAAGAAACTACAAATCCGGGGAATTACTGAAACGGTTTCTTCCTTATTATAAAAAGTATTGGAAGATCGTTGTGATCGATCTGTTCTGCGCAGGGCTTACGACGATCTGCGAGCTGGTGCTGCCGATGATTATCCGCTTTATCACCAATGCAGGGATGAACGATCTGGCGTCGTTGACTATATCAGTCATCATTCGGCTGGGCGTATTATATCTGTGTCTGCGCATAGTCGACACGGTGGCGAATTTCTATATGGCTTACACGGGGCATGTGATGGGCACGCGGATTGAGACGGATATGCGGCGGGATGCATATGCCCATTTGCAAAAATTATCGGACACCTACTATAATAATACCAAGGTCGGTCAGATTATGGGACGCATCACCAACGACCTTTTTGACGTGACGGAGTTTTCGCACCACTGCCCGGAGGAATTTTTCATTGCGGGAATCAAGGCAGTGATTTCCTTTATCATTCTGGCGCAGATCAGTCTGGGACTGACGCTTATTATTTTCATCGTGGTGCCGATTATGGCGGTGACCTGTACGGCAATCAATCTGCGGATGCGGGAGGCATTTCGGAAACAACGTGTGCAGATCGGCGAGCTGAACGCGCGCATTGAGGACAGTCTTCTCGGGCAGAAAGTGGTGAAGGCATTCACCAACGAGGAGAAGGAAAAGGAGAAATTCGAGCAGGACAATCAGAGCTTTTTCCGCATTAAAAAAGAGACATACAAGTTTATGGCAGCGTTTCAGACGACCACGAGGGCTTTCGACGGTTTGATGTATCTGGTGCTTCTTACGGCGGGCGGCATTTTTATGGTGAAAGGGAAAATCGAGCCCGGCGATCTGGTGGCGTATGTGATGTATGTGACAACGCTGATTGCGACCATCCGCCGCATTATTGAGTTCGCGGAGCAGTTTCAGCGGGGCATGACGGGAATTGAGCGCTTCGTGCAGATTATGGACAGCGATATCGAAATTTATGACGAGCCGGGCGCGGTGGCGTGTGTGAACCCGAAAGGTAATCTTTCTTTCCGCAATGTCAGCTTTGCGTACCCCGACGACCACAATGTGGTATTCCGGGGTTTAAATCTGGAAATCCATCAGGGCGAGAAGATTGCCATTGTAGGTCCTTCCGGCGGCGGAAAAACTACACTGTGCAATCTGATTCCGCGGTTTTATGATATTGATCAGGGGGAGATCCTGTTAGACGGGAAAAACATCCACGGATATACGATCAAAAGTCTGCGGCAGAATATCGGTATGGTACAGCAGGATGTTTATCTTTTCTCCGGTACGGTCTATGAAAATATTGCCTACGGCAGAGAGAATGCCACGAGAGAGGAAGTGGTGGAGGCGGCGAAGCAGGCGGGCGCGCATGAGTTTATCACAGCTTTGAAGGACGGGTATGACACCTATGTGGGAGAGCGCGGCGTGAAGCTCTCCGGCGGACAGAAACAGCGCATCAGCATTGCACGGGTATTTTTGAAAAATCCGCCTATTTTGATTATGGATGAAGCCACTTCTGCGCTGGACAATGAGAGTGAGTTTCAAGTGGCGAAATCTTTGGAGGCGCTAGCGAAGGGGAGGACGACAATCACCATCGCGCACAGACTGTCAAGCATTCGCAATTCAGACCGGATTCTGGTATTGACGGAGGAGGGCATCGTGGAGGAGGGAACCCACGAGAGCCTGCTTGCGCAGAATGGCATTTACCATCATTTTTATGTGACGGCGAATGAGTTGAAGTAGGGGAAAACAGCATGGGTGTAGATAAAAAACAACGGATTTTAATTGTGGAGGACGATCATCCGCTTGCGAGCGGTCTGTGCCGCGCCCTGCAAAATGAGAAGACGGAGACAGTGAGCTGTCATACCCTGCAGGAGGCGGAGAAGCTGCTTGCCGGGGGCGAATGTGCTTCGGCGAGAGTGAGTCAAGGAGCAGTAGGAGAT
>VSNH01000196.1 GCA_009774215.1 Lachnospiraceae bacterium | reverse complement strand
AATAAGCAGGCAAAAATATATGAGGCTCTCGGAGTGAAGGTACCAACCTCGTCATGTTAACTCCGAGAATCCAGGATTATGGGAGGGAGATGGTTTTGTTCTCCTCTACAAACGATTGGAAAACGGCAGCTTCAAATGGCCACGTAAGGAAAGCGAGGTCAAACCCATATCCTGGCAGGAGTTCAGGTGGCTTATGGAAGGCCTGGAACTCGAACAAAAGCATGCCATAAAACCCGCAAAACCGGGAGAATTCTGTTGATATAAAAGTGCTCGAAACATACGTATTTACTGGTGTTTTGGCACTTTTTGTGTTATAATAAATTAATCAAAATGATAAGGAAATACACTATTTATGGAACACAAAGATGCTTATATCGAGCACCTTGAAAATACAATAGCCGGCTTAAAGGAAACTATCAGCGGATTGCAGAATCAGATTTCAAACCTTACCGAAATGATTATGCTTCTGCGTAAGGAAAAATTTGGTTCTTCCAGCGAAAAAACTTCTTATCAGGTGGAAGGCCGGATTTCGCTTTTTAACGAAGTGGAAATCGAAGCAGACGCATCTGCCACAGAACCAGTCACCAAAGACGTCCGTGGGTACAAACGTACGGACGCAAGAACCAGACGTGAGGAACTCATTAAGGATTTACCAGTACGTGAAGTCCTCTGCGAGACTCCTGATGATGAGCTGTATTGTCTGACCTGTTTATCGGATTTGAAACCTGTCGGAAAAGAAGTTGTCCGTGAGGAACTGGAATATATTCCTGCAAAGGTTCAGATCGTCCGTTATGTCCGTATGGCATATGAATGTCCGAAATGTAAGCATACAGATCATCCATATATTAAAAAGGCTTTAACGCCTGTTTCGCTTATGAATCATTCTCTTGCATCACCCAGCAGTGTCGCAAATGTGATGTATCAGAAGTACGTAAATGCAGTTCCCTTATGTCGTCAGGAAAAGGACTGGGGAAATTTGGGAATAGCATTATCTCGTGCAACCATGGCAAACTGGGTTATCCGCTGCACGCAGGATTATCTGATTCCTGTTGTAAACCATTTACAGAAGACACTTCTGTCGAGAGATATCATCCATTGCGATGAAACCCCAATTCAGGTACTCAAGGAGGAAGGTAAAAAGCCGCAGACCAAATCTTACATGTGGGTGTACCGGACGGGAAATGATGGTGAATCGCCGGTCATCCTGTATGATTACCAGTCTTCAAGAAACGGTGACCACGCAGCCGATTTCCTAAGAGACTTTAGCGGCTATATCCATTCCGATGGATACTCGGGATATAACAAACTTACAAATATCATCCGGTGTGGCTGCTGGGCCCATCTGAGACGTAAGTTTGTGGAAGCCATTCCATCAAAGAAAGATGTGAATGTGCCTCTTACCAGTGCAGAAATCGGAAGGGATTATTGTGACCGGCTGTTTCGTATTGAGAAAGAAATAAAAGATCTTTCCTCAGAAGAACGTAAGATTAAGCGTCTTGAACTTGAAAAACCGGTTCTTGATGCCTTTTGGTGCTGGGTCGAATCCTTAAATACATTAAAAGGGTCTGCGTTGGGCAAAGCAGTGACTTATGCGATCAACCAGAAACCCTATATGGAAAACTATCTTCTTGATGGAAGATGTTCACTTTCCAATAATGCAGCTGAAAATGCCATCCGACCATTTACAGTAGGCCGCAAGAACTGGCTGTTTGCAGACTCGCCAAAAGGAGCTGTTTCTTCAGCTGCAGTTTACAGCATTGTTGAAACAGCAAAAGCAAACCATCTGAATGTTTATACCTATATCCAATATCTGCTTCTATACATGCCTGATACTGACTGGCAAAATCATCCTGAGTACTTAAATGACTTAATGCCATGGTCAATGGCAGTGCAGGCAGAATGTGGTAACTAGAATTTTAAGGGTCAGTATTATATACTGGCTCTTTTGATTTTTAAAGGCACTCTTTTATTGAGCGCTTACGCATCAATGCGGTGGAGATTTTCCCTTGAGAGGTTGATGCCTGATCTGGGATCACGGAGGGTCTCCCTGTACCTGCGGTCAGCAAAGAGGGCGTCATAGTGGTATTTATGGGGAATGGTACAGCGGGCATGCCCCT